>NZ_JBEYXD010000175.1:0-7471 GCF_040644975.1 Streptomyces sp. NPDC046900
AAAGACGAAGCGTCACGGGGTGAACACCCAGACGCTTCGCGGCCTTTGAGAGTCGAAGAAGTTCCACGCGATCACTCTACGATCACTGAAGATTCCTAATCAAACCGGTGAGCCTGGTCAACGTGTTAGGTGAAGCGGCGGTGTTGCGCACGAAGCTATGGCAGTACGTTCGCGAGCAGGCCGACACCGGGCACCTGAAGGCGATCGAGGACGGCCAAGCCCCCGGGCCACCCGCCCTGACAGCACCGCACCGCGACCATCACGAACTTGGCGGCCGCCGCGCACCCGCAAAAACCATTGCTTGGGCTTTAACCTATACTTTGTTGCTTATGGGAGTTTTTGGTGGGCGCGGTGCGCGCTGGGTGGGTCACGTGCGTCAGGATCCGGTGTTGGTCTCCCCGTTACTCCTGACGCTGCTTCTTTTTGTCCTCGAAGTATTGACGCCGCCCGAAGTAGCCGTCGCTCGGCTGCTTCCCGTCGTGCCCGCGCTCGCGGCGGCGCTGTGGGCGGTGGTACCCACGCTGGTCCTCGGGCTGGTCTGTCTGGTGGGGGTCGCGCTCTACGCTGTCGCGACGTCGGATCATTCCCACTGGTTCACTGCAGGAGCCATCGGTGCGGTCACCGTAGCCGCCGCGTATGCGAGCCATCTGCGCCTGCAGCGTGAGGCCACCCTCACCGAGGTCCGCACCGTGGCCGACACCACGCAGGAGGTTCTCCTGCGGCCCATCCCGCGCCGTGTCGGCCCCTTGGAGATCGCCACCCTGTACCTGACCCCCACCCCGCACGCACGGATGGGCGGGGACTTCTACGCCCTGGCCGACACCCGGCACGGAATCCGGCTGGTCATCGGCGATGTCCGGGGCAAAGGACTGCCCGCCGTCGTCGTGGCCGCGGCCGTGCTCGGCTCGTTCCGGGAAGCAGCCTACGAGGCCACCGACCTCGCCCAGCTCGCCAAACGCCTGGAGGCCACGTTGCTCCGCGGCGACGCGACCGCCCTCGCCCAGGGAGACCCCACCGAACTCTTCGCCACCGCCGTACTCGTGGAAATCCCCCGCCGCGGCAGCCACGCCACGATCTTCAGCTGCGGCCACCCCCCACCCCTGCTCGCGCGTCACGGCGACATCGACACCCTCGAGACAGACGATCCCGCCCCGCCCCTGAATCTCGGCAGCCTGCTCACCGTCCCCTGCCGCCCCCAACGATTTGCCTTCCGGGCGGGTGACCACCTGCTGCTCTACACCGACGGCGTCACCGAAACCCGCGACTCGACCGGAGCATTCTTCCCCCTCGCCGCCTGGGCACAGGAGCAGCTGACCACAGCACCGCGGCAAGCCCTGAACAGCCTCCACCACGCCCTGCTCAAACACAGCGGCAACAACCTCGACGACGACATCGCCGCCATCGCCATCCGCAAAACCGACTGACCGCATCCCGCGACCCCGGCCACCCCGCCGCACGGCCAGCCGGAGCGATAGCCCACGACTCCAAGCTCTGCTTGTCACTCGGCGACGGCAAGGCAGTAGCCCAGGAACCGCATCTGGATGACGTCGATCGCGTACTCGACGTGTTGGATGTCGAGGAGGCCGTCACGGGCCCGGTGGCCGGACGCCAGGTGCACGGGTGGCAGCGCAGGGTGGCGATCCGCTCGTAGCCGGAGCCGTGGACCAGGGCGGCTATCACGTGCTCGAGACAGCAGGCACATCATGTGCACCCGACGACCGATCAGGACTCGGCATGATGGCAGCACACAAGGTTGCAGACAGGACAGGAAGTAAAGGGTGACCGCGGAGCAGAGAAAGGACGATCACGGTGCGGCGCCGATCATGGTCACGCTGCCGGGCGGTCATGAGATCCGGGCACGGCTTCATGCCCGGCGCCAGACGAAGGACGGCTGGCGATACCAGGTGGGAGTCCTCATATGGCAGGACGCCGCCGATGGCGGTGTGGAACCGGTCGAGCACCGAGCCTGGGTGAGCCCGGCCCACGCACGCCCCGTCCCTGGCATCTCCTACGAACACGTGCCCACCCGCCGTGCGTCCCAGACAGGCAGTACTCCGCCGCGTAAAGGCCAGCCGGCCTGGACAGTCCAGCACCTGCCCCACCGCCCCGGCCTCCCAGGCGCCACCCTCATCCATGTCATCGGCTGCACACCCAGCGCCCAGACGCTCGACCGGGAACAAGCACTCACCGCACTCCACCAGCCCCGCGCAGCGGCATGTAGAGAATGCGGAGCAGCCGGATCCCTCACTGACCGCAAAGAGCCCCCCGCCCAAGAGGCACAGGCGCCGACGCCCCCACGCGACCCAGACTGAGCCGCCAAATACCCACGACCAACGAGAAAGGAAACCCTGAACGTCGAGCAACAACGATGAACGCGCGGACGGCGTCAGGCAGTGCTCCCGGCAGGACTCGAACCTGCGGTCAGACGCTTTAGAAGGGCGCCCGCTGTTTGCTCAGAACAGTGCCAGGCCCTCACTGCTGGTGTCCGCGATGACTGGCCGGAACCGGGTGGGGAGGTCGTCCAGGCGGTCGGGTCCGGCCGCGGCGGCCACGGCCGGGGCGGTTTCGGCCAGCCAGGTGCTAAACCGCTTGGCGGCTTCACGGTAGGGGACTTGCGTCAGGACGCGGTGCTCGCCGGAGGGGCAGAAGTCGACGGCGACAGTGAGCAGGCAGGAACGGGGCGCGTTCTGGCTGCCCGTCCAGGACACGCGCAGCACACCACAGGGTTTGCGCGCGCGGGAGCCGCGGGGGTCGCGGTGGGTCGGGCGCAGTGATCGGCAGGCTATGTAGGCGGTCCATGCGGCGAGGTGTGGCAGTGGGAGGGTGGTGCGGGTGCGGCAGCCGGGGCAGCGGTGCCAGTGGTGGAGCCAGTCGGTGGTGTGGGTGTCAAAGAGGCGCGTGTAGTGGTTAGCCACGCGGATGTCGTTGCTGTACAGGTGGTCGGGTCGTTCTTGTGTGTTGCAGGAGTGGCAGACGGGGGCGCGGACGTAGCCGTGTTCGTGGCAGTGGTCGAGTACGGCGGCGGGTGCGGTGCGGCAGATGGCGCAAATCCACTCAGCCACCTTGCGGGAGATGCCGGGTTTCCTGCTGAGTGCCGAGTACAGGTGGTCTTTTAGTTCTCCGTTGTACGAGCGCGGTGCGGTGGTCGGGCAATGGGGGCTCGTCGTCTGTCGACCGTCGGCGGCTCGGGTCTGCCGGTGGTGGGAGGGCGGCTCGGTGGCGGCTGTGCTCTTCTGGCGGGTCCGTGCGGCTTGCAGCCACTGCGTTTCGGTGTACTCGGCCGCGTCCAGCAGTCTGACCACGGCGCGCGGCAGCCACCATGTCCGCCATGTCCGCGCCGTGTGGTCGCGGGTTTGTTCCACGAGTATCCGCCGCCAGTCGATTCCCGCCAGATGGTGCGGCCGACCGCCTTCAGGTTGTGCTGCCCGCTCGGGGTCGCCCAGCTCCTGCAGTTCCCGGGTGATGCGCTGGCGCCATCGCAGCGGCGTTTTGTCATTCTGCTTCTGCTTCGGCGCGCCACGGAACGGACCGATGCGGACCAGGTCCTGGCGGTCCATCTCAACCGCGTTCAGTTCCGCTGCCGCCCGGCGCACCTCAGTCTCCGGAACACTCCACTGGCCGCCGCTTGCCTTCACCGTCGCCACCACACGGCCGCCGAGCAAGACGTACCCCGCCCGGGCATTGGCAGGAGAGCAGGTGAACGCCGCAGAAGCCGTCGGCACAGCGCTGTCGGTCGTCAAGTCGGCCCACAGAGCATCCGCGGCGTCCAGAGTGATCAGGCCGCCCCTACGGCCCGGGATGACACGCTCTGACATACCGACAGGCTAACGGCCGACACCGACACACTGATAGTCGGTGATCGACACGCTGCTGGAGCAGGACGGTAAGGGAAGCGGGTGTGGTCCAGGGGCCGGGTGCGGAACACGCTCAGCTCCTCGTCGAGTCCGTCGCAGATCCGGGAGACCTCGGACTTGGAGATGCCGGTGTCCGAGCCCAAGGCCTTGACTAGGTCGTCCACGCTGCAATTGGATTGTGCGACATCCCGGACACCAGCCGCAAAGTACGGCGTCGGCATGGACCGTTTGCCGACGTTGATTCTCGACGCGGGTTCTCGACAGTGCCGACCTGCGGCTTCTCCCGGATGAGGCTGAGTGTCACAGACCCTCGTTTTCCCGTACTTCGTGCAAGCACGCTGCACTGCGCGTGCCCTCCAGCACGCTGACCAGCGAGGAAACCTCTACCTTGCGGCCTGGGTCACGGATAGGAGTCCGGGGCCGCGTACAGGCATCGGCGCTCGCGGCCCCTGCGCTCTCGCGTCCGGCGCCCGGATTACGTGCGTTTATCGCAGGTCGGAGCCACGGTCCGCGCGGCTATATCGGTCACTTACCCACGGGGAATCGTGAGTTCTCCGTGCGTAAGACGTCCCGTGTCTTCCCTGCAGGTATCGCCTTCGGGGCCCTACTGCTCACCCTCCGCCATGGCGGCCGCGGTGCTCAAGGCCCGTCCGGAGGGTGCCGCCCGAAGGTCGTGCGGCGAAGCCGCTCCGCACCGTAGGCGGAATCTGCGGTGACCCAGGCGAAGGGGAGGGGTGCGGCCAGGGCCCGCTCAATCATGGCGCGGGCGAGGTCGTTCTTGGTGGTGAAGCCGCGTCCGTCGGGGATGCGGGCCGCTTGGCAGCGTTCGCGGTCGTCGGTCCAGGACTTGGGCATGTAGAGCTCGCGGTCGACCAGGCGTGGCCGCGGGTGGTGGCGTAGGCGGCGAAGACGCCGATTTCGCAGTTCTCGGTCCGACCGGCGGTGCCGGAGTACTGGCGCTGGACCCCGGCGGAGGTGGTGCCCTTCTTCACGAAGCCGGTGTCACGATCAACACCCCGTCTGCTTCGTCGAGTTGCTCGGTGACGTATGCCTGCAGGTCGTCGGCGTCCCAGCGGCTCTTGGACAACAGGTGCTGGAGGCCGTCGGGGGTGGCATGGCCGGCGTATTCGGCGAGCTGCCAGCTGTTCTTGCGGCCGACTGGGCCGAGGAGCCCCCATACGTAGTCCCGCATCCGGCGCCGGGCTTCCACCCGAGTGAAGCGGGCTCCGGTCCGCAGGAAGAGTTCTTCGAGTTCTTGGTCCCATGCGCTGGTCGGCATGTCGCTGATCACGACGGTGGACCGTCCCGGACGCTGTCACTACATGCGGCGCGGGCACACGTTCGCGGGACGGCCCGTCCAAGACCGTCCCGCGACCGCCACGCACCCGCTACACTCCTCGCCGTCAGGCCGTTGACCAGGGAAAATCTAGAAGTCCTGCTGGAGTACTAGGTGCCGGGGCGTCCTTCGTCTGCGAGCCGAGGCCCGTCGCCCGGCACCTCACGCCCGACCCAGAAGCGATGTCCCGGCGAGCGTCTCTGACGCGTAAATAGAACTTGGTCAGCGGTGATGTGGGCAGGTCTGGAACCCGGCGGTCCGTGTGGATCGTCGGGTGGGACCGGGACTGCGTTGTCAGACTGCGGCGTCGATGGGGTTGAGGGTGACGCGGTAGCCGAGCTGGTTGAGCCGGTTGATGGCCTGACGGGTGGCGCGTTCGGGGTCGCGCCGGGTGAAGTAGTCGCCGCCGAGCTCGTGATAGGGCTTGTGATCGGTGAGCATGTGCCAGACCGCGATGATGATGGAATGTTCAACGGCGACGAGGGCCTTGAGCGGGCCGCGGCGAGCGGCCAGGCGCTTGTAACGGGCCTGCAGATAGGTGCCCTTGGATCTCGTCACGCTGAACGCCGCGGTGCCAAGGGCGCCCTTCAGATAGGGGTTGCCGGGCCGGACCTTCGTGTTCTTGGTGCGGCCGGCGGACTCGTGGTGGCCGGGGCATACCCCGGCCCAGGACGCGAGGTGCTTGGCGGAGGCGAACCGGGTCATGTCCCCGCCGGTCTCCGCGATGATCACCTCGGCGGTGGCCTGGTTGATGCCGGGGATGGTGTCGAGCAGGTCGAGGGCGCCCCGAAAGGGGGCCATCGCCTCCTCGATCCGCCTGGTGACCTGGTCGATCATGGCGGTGAGCCGGTCGTACTGGCCCAGATACAGACGGACCAGGAACGCATGGTGCTCGCGGAACCGCCCGGTCAGGGCCTCAGTCAGCTCAGGGATCTTGTTACGGAGCTTTCCCTTGGCCAGCTCCGCCAGGACCTGCGGGTCGCGCTCTGCGGCGGTGAGGGCTTCGAGCATGGCTCGGCCGGATACACCCATGATGTCTGAGGCGACCGCGGAGAGCTTGATCCCCGTGTCTTCCAGCAGTTTCTCCAGGCGTTGGACCACCCGGCCGCGTTCCCGGGTGAGGGTGGTGCGGGCCCGTGTCAGGTCCCGCAACTCGCGCACCGGTTGAGGCGGGACGAACGAAGGGCGGACCAGGCCGTGGGCGCCGAGCTGGGCCAGCCAGGCTGCATCCGAGACGTCGGTCTTGCGGCCGGGCAGGTTCTTGACCTGCCGGGCGTTGACCAGGATCACGTTCAAGCCCTCGGCCAGCACGTAGTAGTAGGGCTTCCAGTAGTCCGACGTCGCCTCGATCACCACCAGCGTCACCTGCGCGGCGAGCAGGTGGTCCCGCAGGGCGAGCACTGCGTTCGTCGTCGATCCCCACGTGGTCGTCTCGGTCGTAAACGACCCCCGGCGCTTCGTACTCGGCGTCCGGATGCACGCCTTCGCGTCCTTCTTGCTTATGTCCACACCCGCGCAGCGTTCATGCAGCACGTCCACGGCCCGCTCCTTCCATCCGTGAAGGGCCAGGAGGAACGCCGTTCCGGGAGGGCCAGGGTGGATCAGGAATTCTGACGCACGTGCTTACCGCAACACTCCACGGTTCCCGTGGTCGGCCCTCAGCACCATGCTGACTGGCGAGCTGCACAGCATCACAGAGACATCGGTTTCAACCGGAACGAACACCCCATGATCCCGCACGGGGCCTACCCCTCGTCAGGGCTCACAGAAGCACCCCCAGCGCGCGCCCGGATTTACTGTTCCCCCGGCGCGCACCGAAGGTGCGCTGGACTGCTGACTGGCTTAGCGAGCCTGAGCGTTGCTCAGCCTTGGGAGCCAATCGCCTTCGTGCCCTGGTACTGAACGACAGGAGCCGCCAGCCCGCGTGGCACGTCCCTCCGGACGCTGGTCGACCGTGCCGCAAGACCCAACCGAGGAGGGTGCGGGCGTCGCCTGGGCGCCGGGCGTGCGCGTAGCACTCTGCCACAGGTTCACTACGCTTCGCTAATCCAACTGGTGAGCCTTCGAACTGGTGGGGCTCGCCGGGCCCAGGATGTGCAGGCAGCCGTCAGCCCCGTGCGCTCGATGTCGCTTCCAGGAAGACCGGGTTGGTCAGCGCGGCCATGGGACCGAACATCAAGGCCGCCCCCATGGTGTTGCCCTGACCCGGGCTGCCGTCCGGCATCGGGTGACGCACCTCGGCGCGTACGTACGCCGCGAGTGAGGCGGTCGTCCGCCACAC
>NZ_JBEYXD010000176.1:0-7111 GCF_040644975.1 Streptomyces sp. NPDC046900
CTCAAATCAGAACACCACGTCGCGGACCAGACGGCCGCATCATCAAAGATCGGACCTACAAACGGTTCCGGAAACGGCGAGCAGTAGCCGAACACCCCATCGCACGCCTCAAAGACCATCAAATCCTGCGGCAATGCCGCCGCCGCGGCGACGCCATCAACCACGCCGTCGCCGGCGTCGCGGCGCTTCACAACCTCAAGATCGACATCAGCTAACTGAAGCCCCGGAGGTGGTGAGGCACGCACCGAACCGCATTACGGGATATCTCTTAGCGGGCCGTGTGGGAGGCTTCCTTGCCCGACGGTTGTCGCACCTCAACCAGGCCGACGCAACGCGGCAGGGCGTTCCGGCCAGGCGGACACCCGTGACGTGGCTGCGGGCCTTCGGGGAAGTCGTGCGATCCGGGCTCACGATCGAGGAGACGCGGCTGGAGCCTCTGCTCGCGCTGCGCGCGGCCGCTGGGGTGGCGATCGTCGTCGGGTCGGCCTGTGGCTGGTCTCCCCTGCGTATGCCGCGTCCGCCGCCCTCGGTGCCTACTCCGCGGGTGGGGCCACCTTCCAGCGCACCTGGCGTCCACGCAAGGTGATCGTGCTCGGCGCGGGCGCGGGTCTGGCGCTCAGCACCTTCGCGGGCTAGCTGACGGCGGGGCGACTCGTGACGTTCCTCCCGCTGCTGGCCGTATGGGCCTTTGTCGCGGGGATGGCGTGGGCCGTCGGCTCGACCGGGTTCAGTGAGGCGCATTGGCAGCAACTGCCCGAACCTGCTGGAGGTGTTTCGTGATGTTGATGCGCACTGACCCCTTCCGTGAACTCGACCGGCTCGCTCAGCAGCTGATGAGTACCTGGTCGCGCCCGGCCGCGATGGCGATGGACGCCTACCGCGAGGGCAACGAGTACGTAGTGGCCTTCGACCTCCCCGGCGTCAGCGCAGAGGCGATCGACATCGACGTCGAACGGAACATGCTGACCGTCAAGGCCGAACGCAGGCCCGTGGCCAAGGCCGACAACGTGCAGATGGAGCTCTCGGAGCGTCCGCTGGGCGTCTTCTCCCGCCAGATCGTGCTCGCCGACACGCTGGACACCGAGCACATCAAGGCCGACTACGACGCCGGGGTGCTCACCCTGCGCATCCCGATCGCCGAACGCGCCAAGCCCCGCAAGATCGCCATCAGCAGTGGATCCCACCGCCAGGAGATCTCCCGCTGAGCCGAGCGAGGCCGAACAGCGGCGGAGGACGGGTACCTGATCTCCCCCTCACCCGGTCCTCCGTACCCCTCTGGACACGGAGAAGGGTGGCGGCCGAAGTGAGCCTGCGATGGGAAGCATTCCTCGACCGGGTCAAGGAACGCGGCGAGTACGACAGCCGGCAGGAAGCAGAACGCGCAGCCCGCGTGGTGCTCGCCCTGCTGGGCGCACACCTGGTCGGCCAGGTGCGCGCCCAACTGGCGGCGCGTCTGCCGGAAGACTTCGCCCTGATCCTGCTCAACCCGCTGCAGAGCGCCGAACCCCTGCCACCGGAGCGGTTCCTGCGGGCGACGGCGGCCTGGATCGAGGGGGCCACGGACCAGACCGCGGCCTGGGACGTCAGCGCCGTCCTCAGCACCGTCGCCGACACGGCCGGCGACGAACTGCTGGGGCAGATCCTGCTCCAGCTCCCCACAGGCTACGACCCCTTCTTCGGCCGCCCTCAGCCGACCTGACCACCCACACACCCGGCGCCCGCACATCTGTGCCGGGCTCTGGCTCCATCACCTCGGCGACAGAAAATCAACAACGTACGAACAGATGCTGGAGAAGGTCCGCTCCGAAGGCGCCTACCCCACCCGGGAACGGGCTGAGGAAGCCGTCCGCCTGGTCCTCGCTGGACTCGGACGCCGGCTGACGGGCGACGAACGCATCGAACTGGCCACCCGCCTGCCCTTCGAAGCCGCACGCATCCTCACCGCGCAGATCCCCGACACCCAGCCCCTCACCGGCTGGGCCTTCGTCAAAGACCTCGCCGCCCGCACCGGCTCCACCCTGGCCACCCGCTGGGACACCGGATCCGTCCTCTGCACCGTCGCAGTCCTGGCCGGCCCCGACCTCCTCCCCCGCATCCTGCACCAACTCCCCTCCGGCTACGCCCTGCTGTTCTGCCGCGCCGAACTCACCCCCGCCGCATAGGCGGGACGTCTCCTCCCGGCGCCCAAGCCGTTACGGACCCCGACGCGTGCACGGGCTGCAAGGACCCCACCAGACTCGTGCCGTCGCGACCCCGACACCGCGCCTGGCACCCGGGGGTGTGCCGGGTCCCCCCTCATGCCCATCGTTCGAAGCCCTGGTTCCCGCTCGGGATCAGGGCTTCGCCCCGTCTCCCGCTGGTGCGCGGGCAGGGGCGGTGCCACGGCGCGCGGGCGAGTGGACCCGAGGTGCGCGGGGGCCTGGCTCGATGGAGTCTGAGGATCATGCAGCACAAGGGCGCGCGGGGCGGCGGGAGCATGATGTGGAGGCGGCTCTCGACGAGCTTTACACCACGCCGCCACCCGACTTCGTCTCCCGCCGAGAGGAACTTGCCGCCACCGCTAAGGCAGCCGGCCGTGTGGAGGACGCCCGCCGGATCCATGGGGCCCGCCGCCCCACGCGCGCCGCCTGGGCAGCGAACCTGCTGCTGCGCTCCCAGCCGCAGTAGAGCCGGCAGTTCCTGCAGCTGGGGCAGGCGCGCCGCGAGGCCTACCGCACCCTGGATGCCGATCAGATCAAGGAGCTGTCTGAGCAGCGGCGACGCATCGTCTCCACCTTGTCCCGGCAGGCTGCCCGGCTTGCCCGCGAGGCCGGGCACCGGCTGTCGGACACGGCGCAGCAGGACGTCGAATCCACCCTGCGTGCCGTGCTCGCCGACCCGGACGCAGCCAGCCGGTGGGCCGCCGGCCGTCTGGAGGCCGCCCTCACGCCGCTGTCGGCCTTCCCGTCTCGCACCGCTCCCGCGGCCGGCGCCCCGTCGACAGCTGCGTCGCCATCGGTACGGGCACCAGCGACGGATGAACTCGCCGTTCGGCGCCGCGAGCGCAAAGAGCAGCTCGCCCAGGCCAGAAAGGCAGCCAAAGCGGCCGCGCAGCGGCTGCGCGAGAAGCGGGCTGAACAAGCGGACGCCGACGCGTTGCTGCAGCGGGCACGTAACCGCCACGACCAGGCCCGGCAGCAAGTCTCCGCTGCCGAGCAGCAACTGCAGCAGGCCCGCGAGGAGTTCGAGCGAGCCGATCAAGAACAGCGGAAAGCCGAACAGCGGCACCGGGCGACCGCTGACTCCCCCGCTCGGGCCGAAGGGGAAGCGCGTGCATCCGCGCAGGAAGTGGAGCGCTTGACCGCGAGCGACAGGTAGGTGCCGGCCCGGATACGGATGCCCAGGCGCCTAGTCCAGGCGTCACCGGCGCGTGCTGCTGCTCCGCTTGCTAGCGCCCGGCGCGCGCTGTGGGTGAAGGAGTGCCAGCGTGGTCAGCACGAGCATCCGTACCGGATGCGCCGACGAGGCAGGCACGATGGGAGTGGTGGTCATGGCACGCGCGATCTGGACCGGCGTGATCACCTTCGGGATGGTCAGCGTGCCGGTCGGCCTGTTCACGGCGACCGAGGACCACACGGTCCACTTCCACCAGCTGCAGCGCGGCACCGCCGACCGGATCCGCAACCGGCGGGTCAACGAACGCACCGGCAAGGAAGTATCCACCGAGGACATCGTCAAAGGGTATGAGGTGGCCGAAGGCGAGTACATCATCGTGGAGCCCGAGGAACTGGAGGAGATCGCACCGGGACGCTCCCAGGCCATCGACATCACCGACTTCGTCGACCTCGCGGACATCGAGCCGGTGTACTTCGACCGCACCTACTACCTCGCCCCCAGCGGCAAGGAGTACACGAAGGTGTATGAGCTGCTGCGCGCCGCCCTGGCCAAGGCGGACAAGGCCGGGATCGCCACGTTCGTGATGCGCGGCAAGCAGTATCTGACCGCGCTGCGCGCGGAGGACAACGTTCTGGCCCTGCAGACCCTCCACTGGACCGACGAGGTCCGAGACCCCGGGCGGGAGCTACCCGAGCTGCCTTCGAGCCGCGCCGGCAAGGGCAAGGAGCTGGACATGGCGCTCCAGCTGATCGACGCCCTCGCCACATCCTGGGATCCCGCCCGCTACCACGACACCTACCAGAAAAAGGTGCGGGAACTGGTGAAAGCGAAGGCCGAGGGCCAAGAGATCGCGGCGGCAGAGGAGGCACCACAGGCCACCAACGTCATCAGCCTCATGGACGTCCTGCAAAACAGCCTCGACCAGGCCCGGCGCGCCGGAGACAAGAAGCCGGCCGCGCCGCGGCGGAAGACCGCCGCCCGCAAGGCCGTGCGCAAGCCCGCGGCTAAGAAGTCCGCCGAGAGGAAGGGCCCGCCGAAGGAAGCCCGCGCGTCTGCCACAGCCCGCGGCGGGGGTGGGGGCAAGAGCGCGCTGCGGCAGTTGAGTAAGGCGGAGCTGTATAAGCGGGCCACCGAGCAGGGCATCACGGGCCGCTCCAAGATGAGCCGCGAGGAGCTGGTCGACGTGCTTGCCCGCACGGGGCGTCGCCGTAAGAAGAGCGCCCCCTGACCTGCCCGGGCTGATGCTTACCGAGGCCGTGAGCGGCCCCGACCTGCGGCTCCGGGAGGTTGGCCCCGTCAGGAGACACGACGGAAGGCTGCGGCCGGACCGATCACACCGGGCCCAAACTTATCGCGGATGCGATCGCTGACGGCCTCGGCGACCAGGCGGGACTCGGGGGCCCCATGGAAGCTGATCTGCTCGGCGACCTGATCGGCATCCACCAGATCTTCCGCCTTGAGCGTGATCCCGGTGAGCCGGCCTCGCTGCAGGCCCGCGGCATCCATCAACTGGTAGGCCAGGATGCGCAGATCGTCGTCGTGCGCGGAGGCCTGCCGCAGGCGGCGCGTCTACTCCCAGCTGCCCTTGCCGGCGAACCGCAGCGTCAGCGTCAGGCCGCGGGCTGCCTGACGCCGTTGGCGCAGCAGCCGCCCGAGCTGGATGACCAGGTCGAGCAGGGCGGCGCGGACTTCGGCACCGTCCAGGGTGTGCCGGGCGAAGGCGTGGCGAACCACGGCCGAAGCGGGCAGAGCGCGCGGGACGACGAGGCGGGGGGCGATGCCACGTGCCCGGGCGGCGGCCAGACGTCCGGCGCGGCCGCCCGGCAGACGCTGCACTGTGGCCGGCGGCACGTGCCCTCGCCGACGCGCAGGCAGGCGAGTGGAAGATCATCGACCTGCCCGCGCTCGCCGACAGCGAGACCGACCGGCTGGGCCGGGCCGTCGGCGAACCCTGTGGCCGGAACGCTTCGACGCCGAACACCACACCACCACCCGCCGCCGCGTCGGCGAACGCGTGTGGGCCGCGCTCTACCAGCAAAAGCCCCGCCCGCCCGAGGGCGGCGTCTGGCAGCGCGCCTGGATCAACAACGCCGCCTCACCACCGTCCAGTTCGGCGGCCTCGACATGGCGCGCGTCATCGTCGCCGTCGACCCCACCGACGGAGAGCCCGCCATCGGCGACAAGAGCGGCATCATCGGCGCCGCCCGCGGCTACGACGGCCACCTGTACGTGCTCGAGGATCACTCCGGGAGCATGGGGCGCCAACGACTGGGGCCGCACCGCCTGCCTCCTCGCCTCCGCCCTCGCCCTCAAAGCCGACGCGATCGTGGTCGAGTCCAACTACTGCGGCGACATGGCCCGCCAGGTCCTCTCCCAGGCGTGGGAGCAGCTGCGCCACGAAGGCACCACCAACGGGCAGCTCATGCCCCGCGTCCTCGAAGTCACCGCCAAGGTAGGCAAGCGGCTGCGCGCCGAACCCATCGCCCAGCTGTACGAGCAGCGCCTGGTCCACCACGTCGGCACCCACGTGCCCCTGGAGGACGGCCCGCCAGTGCCCCTGCTCCCGCCCCCTCGAGGCCCGGGAACCTCTGACGCCCTGGGGATCTCGACGCACGGTCACCGTTGCCAGGTCCGCGACGGTTGCGGCGTCAGCGCCCCCAGCCCATTGCGTGACTCGACGCTCTGCAGCGGCCCAGGATGCCCTACGGCCTGACGCCTGCCTCGGGCTTCTCCCTCCGCCCGCTGCGCAGCAGCCAGGTGGCGCCGCCGACGGCGAGGGCGACCGGCCAATCCAGAGCTCCCGCCGCCGCCAGGGCTCCAAGTCCTCCGTAAAACGCCAGGTCTTTGGCGGGCGGGGTACCGGGCAGCCGTGCCGTCGCCGCTCGGGCCGTGCTCGTCATCTCCTCCTTGCTGAGATACGGAATCGGCACCGAAGGATGCAGGGTGCGCATGTGCCGGTGCATACCGTGGCCGTTGCCCGCATGCGTCTCCTGTTGCGGGTACTCAGCTGCCTTGCCCATCACGCTCCTCCTTCCGTCGAATGCGATGTGCCCTTTCATTGTCGCGCGCCTCTTGGGGCATATGCGGGGGGAAACGATTGCGCTGGAAAGTCGGAAGGAGCGGGAAGTCCGCGCATTCGCAGTGAGGGCCGGGCACAGGACCCGATGCGAAGTGACGTTGCCGGGATCCTGCTGGTTGAGAAGGATCAGAGCGGTGTCTTCCGGGAGACGCGCCGCCAATCGGGCACGCACCTCCCTGAACAAGTGCGTGGCCTGCGGGCAAGCACCGCGCGGGCGGCGCGCTCTGCTTCCTCCCGGCTGTCGTACTTGCCGTCCTGGGCGCAGTTTCCACTTTGCTCCCCCCAAGAGCTAGCGCCTTTGGCAAGTGGGGGTTCCTCGACGCACGCCCTCAGCGGCCGAGCGCGTTCTCCAACTGCTGCTTGGTCATCGAGGAGCGGCCGTGGATGTTGCGCTTCTTGGCCTCCTCGTACAACTGGTCCCTGGTGGGTCCTTCCGCGCCGCTGTGGGAGCGCTGCCCACCGCGCTCGGACGCCGACTTCGGGTCACGGGTGGAGGTCCTGCTGGCGGTGTCCGACTCACCGGACCTGGCCCGCTCCTTGTTCACCGTCCGCGCGGCGATCCCCTTGGCCCGCTTGGACGACTCGCCGCGGTCCTCGGCGCTCTTCTTGATGTGCTCGTATTGCCGCTCGCGCTTGGAACTCGATCCGGCCGGCATG
>NZ_JBEYXD010000177.1:0-6886 GCF_040644975.1 Streptomyces sp. NPDC046900
GCCCTGACGGCGATCCGGCTGTCCCTGCCCTGCTCCGCAGGAGTCCGATTCCTCCCCGGCCTGAAGGCCGGGGCATCCTCGGAGAAAGCCGGTGACACCGAGGCCGTATGGGACCGCATGCCGGTCATCGCGACTGTCTGATTTGGGCTGGCACGCGCCGGGCCGCCATGATGAGGCGTTCGGGTGGCCTCGGATCGGTGGGAGCAACAGGTGCGGCGAGACACGAGGGCGGTCCTGTCCGATCTCCAGCTGAAGATCGTGCTCCACGGTACAAAGCCGCCCCTGTGGCGACGCCTGGTGCTGCCGTCCGACACCTCGCTCGGCACACTGCACGACGCCATCCAGGTCGCTTTCGGCTGGCATGGTGGTCATCTGCATCTCTTCACCGACGAGTTCGGCCGGGGGTACGGCGCTGCGGCCCGGCTCACGGACATGGATCTTGGCTTCGGTCAGGTCGGTGACGAGGGCGCCACCGCGCTCGGTGACGTGCTGGCCGAGGAGGGGGCACGGCTGCGCTACGTCTACGACTTCGGCGATGACTGGGAGCACGGGATCACGCTGGAGAAGGCGCTGCCGCGTCCGGCGGGCGCGGAGCGGGCGGTGCGCTGCGTCGGCGGGCGTCGGGCGGATGTGCCGGGCGAGGACATCGGCGGCGTGTGGGGGCTGGCCGAGGTGCTGGAGCTCCTCGACCGCCCGGATGGGGCCGGGCATGACCTGTACGGTGAGCTGGTCGCCGAGCTGCGGGCGGCCGGTTACGATCCGGTGGCCTTCGACCGGGACGGGATCACCGCGCGGCTGGCCCTGTTGACGCCGGACACGGTGTTCGGAAAAGCGAAGTCGCCGGCCGGTGATCGGGCCGGGCGCGGCGGTGTTGGTCGGCTGAACGCCGAGGACGTGGCGTTGTGTACCTGTGGGCAGTGCCGGGTGGGCGATCCGGTCGATGCCGGAGTCGACGGGCCTGCCGAGGATGTGCCTGTGCTGCGCCCGGTGACCCTGGCTGCGCGGGGGGACCTTGTCGCTGCCGTGCGGGGTGTTCCGCTCTTCGACGCGGCGCTGCGGCTCGCCGCCTGGTGCCGCGAGGGACGGCAGGTCACCGCCGGCCGGGTGTTGCGGCCTGCGCTTGCCCGTGAGGCCGTCGAAGATCTCCGGCTGTGGAAGCTGGCTGGCGGCGACTCGCCGTATGCCGATGCCGTCGCGCGGGCTCGTGCGTTGAAATCGCTGCGCAGCGCCAAGGACGTGGCCGTTCTCGACGATCCGTGGTGGCTCGCCGTGGACGGCGGGATGATCACGATCGGCGGGGGCCGCGCGTGGGGCGGCGCGGGGAGCGACTTCGCCGGTGAGGACCTTCTGGAGTTCTGGACCGCCACGTTGAGCGATCTGCTGGAGGAGGTCGGTGAGACGGGGGTGCTGGACAGGCTGCACGGTGAGCTGGGCGAGCTGACGGCCGAGCTCGCCGACGGACTGGTCGGGCTGCTGTACGACGCCCCGGACGACGTCTGGGTGGATGTCGACGACCTGCGTGCGAAGGCCCGTGAGGCGGGCGAGAACGGGCCGGAGTTCGATCTCTTCCAGGCGCTGTTCGCGGCGTCCTTTCGGGAGCTGGGGGAAGGGCTCGCCCTGTTGGGCGCGGTGGAGTACGAGCCCGGTGACGGCGACGGGTTGGCCGAGGAGGCTCTGCGCACACTGCTGAACGCCATGAGCGGACAGGAGCCGGGCGGTTCAGGACCCTCGTCGGCGGCGTCGGACCGGTCGCGGGACGACGGGCGCGGGGACCGCATGCGGCTCACCCCGCTCGGCCGCTACGGGCTCCGCGCCTACCTGATGGAGTGCGGTGTGCCTGCGCCGCTGCTCGGTGAGTTGGGCGAAGCGGACGCCGACACTCTGCTCCAGGGGCTTGTGGGCTACTCCCCCGAGGAGATGCGCCGGGAGGTCGAAGGGTGGCTGGAACACCGACCTGCGGCGGGTGCCGCGGTGGGGCTGCTCGACGCCTGCGCGGGAGACGGCCCCAAGGCCGCGGCGAAGCGCGCCGTGGCCCAACTGGTCCTGGCCGAGCTCGACGACCCCCGGGCACTGCGAGTGCTGCGGAAGGCAGCGGACTCCGACGTCGAGGGGTGCCGCCAGGTGGCCGCTGCGGCCCTGGGCGCACGCCCTGGGGCAGAAGCGCACGTGGACCCGGCGCGGGCGGAGGAGGCCGGGTTGTGGCTGCTCGTCGACGCGCTGTCGCTGCTCGCCGGTGCGGGGGAGAGCGAGGAGCTGCTCCGGGGCTTCCTGGAGAACTGGAACACGGTGCCAAAGGCGCTCGAAGGGCGGGTGGACGACCTGTGGCGAGTGGAGCACCCGGCCACCGCCCAGGTGCTCGCCGAACTGGGTGAGGGTCTGCGCAGCGTCGACAAGCGGCTGGCCAAACGCATGCGTACCGCGGCGAGCAAGGCGCACTCCCGCCGGTGACGCAAGGGCGGCCGGAACCCGCTGGTGGGTGACGGCGCGTGGTGGTGAGCGGGGCGCGGTGCGGCTCGCTTGCATAACGATGGGGCGAAAGAGAGTGGCACGAGTCGTCGTACGGGAGCCGGGCACGGGCACGAGGAGCGTGCTGCCCTTAGCCGCACCGGAGTCGGCCGCCTGGGCGCGGGGTCTGCTCGACGGCGGCTGGGCGTCGGTGTTCCTGCCCGGCGAGCCCGCCCGCCTCGGTCGGCTGCTGCTATGGCAGCCCGTCGGGGCAGCCGCCGCCGAGGGCATGACGCCCGCGGGCGTCGAGACCGAGTCGGCGGAGCTGGTGCTGCCGCACGGCCGCTCGGCCAGGCGGCGCAGGGTGGAGGGCTACGCGCTGCCCGTCGCCCTCGCCGTTGCCGCCCTGGCCGGGGCGAAGCCGCCGCATCCGTCCGCCGCCGCCTGGCAAGCCGCCGCCCGTTTCGCGCTGCGTCTGCTCGCCGACGGCCGACTCCACCCGGCCCTCACCCCCGCCGGCTACGACACCTGGCAGGCGGGCCCCTTCACCACCGGCCAGCGTCAGAGGCTGGACGCCCTCGCCGCCGCCTTCCCGCCCCACGCCCACTGCCTGCCCGAGCCAGGACCGGCCCCACTGCGGATCGCCGAACCGGCCGCCCTGGTACGCCAGTTCTGCGACGCGGTCGCCGACGACCTGGTCCGTACCCCGGCCGCCCCGCTCGCCATGGGAGCCCTGCCCTACGCCTGGCGCGAGACGCGTGTCGTGCTCACCCTGCGCGAGTGGGCCGAGGAGACCACCGCCGCGTTCACCGCCGACGTCGGCGTCTCACTGCGCGTCGACCTGCCCGAGGGGCAACGTCGGCAGTTCCGGGCCGTCCTGCAGCTGCACACCGAGGCGGATCCGGCGCTCGTCGTCGAGGCCGCACAGCTGTGGAGCGAACCGGCCGAAGTGGAACGGCTGCTCGGCCCGCACGCCGAGACCCAGACGCTGCTCGCACTGCGCCGCGGCGCCCGGGTCTGGCCCCCGCTCCAGCGGCTACTGAAGGACGCCGCGCCCGATCAGCTCCGGCTGACCGACGACGAAGCCCTCGACCTGCTGGGCGACGCCACCGATACGCTGCGTACGGCGGGTATCGACGTGCACTGGCCGCGCGAGCTGGTCAAGGCACTCACCGCGTCCGCGCAGATCGGGCAGCGCACGGCCCCCGGCTCCAGCGCGGGCGGCCTCCTCGACACCGACGACCTCCTCGACTTCCGCTGGCAGATCTCGCTCAGCGGCCAACCGCTCACCGAGGAAGAGATGGACGCCCTCGCCGAGGCCCGCCGCCCCCTCGTCCGGCTGCGCGACCATTGGGTAGTCGCCGACCCGAAGCTGGTGGCACGCGCAAAGCGCCGCAGGATGGAACCGCTGACCCCCATGGAGGCACTCGAAGCCGCACTGACCGGCGAGGCGGCAAGGGACGGAGAACTGATCCCCTGCACGGCGGTCGGCCCCTTCGGCGACCTCGTCGCCCGTATCCGCGACCCCGAAGAGCGTGCGCCCGCCCCGCAGCCCGCCGCACTCAAAGCCACCCTGCGCGACTACCAGAAGCGGGGCCTGGCCTGGCTGGCCGAGATGTGCGAACTCGGCCTCGGTGGCTGCCTCGCCGACGACATGGGCCTGGGCAAGACCATCACCCTGCTCGCCCTGCACCTGCACCGCCAGACCCACCCCGACACCGCCGGCCCCACGCTCGTCGTCTGCCCCGCCTCCCTACTCGGCAACTGGCAGCGCGAGGCAGCCAGGTTCGCCCCATCCATCCCCGTGCGCCGCTACCACGGCGGCGACCGCCACCTCGACGACCTGGCCGACGACGAGATCGTCCTGGTCACCTACGGCGTGCTGCGCCGCGACCGCGAAGTCCTCGCCGAGACCGCCTGGTCGCTGATCGCCGCCGACGAGGCCCAGCACGTCAAAAACCCCTACACCACCACCGCCCGGGAACTGCGCGCCCTGCCCGCCCGCGCCCGCGTCGCCCTCACCGGCACCCCCGTGGAAAACAACCTCTCCGAACTATGGGCACTCCTCGACTGGACCACCCCCGGACTCCTCGGCCCACTCACCGCCTTCCGCGACCGGCACGCCCGCGCCATCGAAGCGGGCGAGAACCCCGAGGCCGCCGAGCGCCTGTCCCGTCTCGTCCGTCCCTTCCTGCTACGCCGCAGAAAGTCCGACCCGGGGATCGCACCCGAACTGCCGGCCAAGACCGAGACCGACCGCGTCGTACCGCTGACGGCCGAACAGGCCGGCCTGTACGAGGCGGTGGTCCGCGAGACCATGACGAAGATCACGGAATCCGAGGGCATCGCCCGCCGCGGCCTGGTCCTCAAGCTACTCACCGCGCTGAAGCAGATCTGCAACCACCCGGCCCAGTACCTGCGCCAATCCACACCCCTCGCCAGCCGCTCCGGCAAGCTCGACCTGCTCGACGAACTGATCGACACCATCACCGCCGAAGGCGAGTCGGTGCTGGTCTTCACCCAGTACAAGCAGATGGCAACCCTCCTGGAGAAACATCTCGCCGAACGCGGCACCCCCACCCTCTTCCTGCACGGCGGCACCACCGTCACGCGGCGCGAGGAGATGGTGGACCGCTTCCAGCGCGGTGAAGTGCCGGTGTTCCTGCTGTCATTGAAGGCGGCGGGCACCGGACTCAACCTCACCCGCGCCACCCACGTCGTGCACTACGACCGCTGGTGGAACCCGGCCGTCGAGGACCAGGCCACCGACCGCGCCTACCGCATCGGCCAGGACAAGCCCGTCCAGGTGCACAAACTCATTACCGAGGGCACCATCGAGGACAAGGTGGCCAAACTGCTCGAATCCAAGCGCGCGCTCGCCGACGCCGTCATCGGCTCCGGTGAGGCCGCCCTGACCGAACTGTCCGACGCCGACCTCGCCGAACTCGTCGCCCTGGGAAGGCAGTCATGAGCCCGTCGCTGCCCGGCCAGCGCCGCGCGCCCGGCCGCGGCAGGCGCGCCTTCGCCGCGACCTGGTGGGGCCAGGCGTGGGTGACGGCCCTGGAGGGCTCCACTCTGGACGCCGGACGTCTGTCCCGCGGACGCACCTACGCCCGCCAGGGCATGGTCGGCCCGGCCACCGTCGCCCCGGGCCAGGTCAAGGCCGCCGTCCAGGGCAGCCGGCCGCGCCCGTACCGCTCCTCGGTCCACCTGCCCGTCCTCACCGACGCTCAGTGGGACACCCTGCTCGACGCCATTACGACCCGTGCCGAGCACCTCGCCGCGCTCCTCGACGGCGAGATGCCCGCCGAACTCGTCGACGACGCCCGCCAGGCAGGCGTACCCCTCCTCCCTCAGCCCACCGAACTCGACCCCGAGTGCTCCTGCCCCGACTGGGGATACCCCTGCAAACACGCCGCCGCACTCTGCTACGCCATCGCCGCCACCATCGACACCGACCCCTTCGTGCTCTTTGCACTGCGCGGCCGCAGCCGCGAGGAGGTCCTCGCCCAGCTGCGCGCACGCCGCACGGCAAGCCAACAGACCGCGAGCCCACCGGCCCCGACCGGTGTCCCGGCCGCAGCCGCGTACACCCGCTGGGCCGAAGACGCCCCCCAACTGCCCGAACCCCCCGAACCGGCCGCCCACACCGCCGCACTGCCCGTCACCCCGCCCTCCGGCAGCGGCCTGGCCACCACGGACCTGGAACGCCTCATGACCGACGCCGCCCAACGCGCCGCACGGCTCCTCACGGGCGACACCACCGACCTGCACCTCACCCAGCACCAGGACGCCGTACGGATCGCCGCAAGCAACCCCGGACCCGAGTGGTTCCACCGCCTGATCCAGACCACCGGCGCCCAACAGACCGCGTTCCCCCGCCTCACCCGCGCCTGGCGCCACAGCGGCCCCACCGGCCTCACCGTCGCCGAACAGCCCCACACTCCCGACCCGGCAGCAATGACGGCCGCCCGCGCCGCCCTGACCGCAGCCCTCACCGAGATGACCACCGCGCCGATCCCCCTCAGGGCCTGGCGCAACCGCCTCACCCTCACCGGCCACGGCATCCAGCTCCGCCTGGGCCCCGACGCCCGCTGGTACCCCTACCTGCAAGAAGACGACGGCGAATGGTGGCCCGCAGCACCCCCCGACACCGACCCCGTAGCGGCGCTCACCTCCCTCTGGCGGCAGACCGGGAAGTGACACATGCGGCAGATTCCGTGAATCCGCCGCCTCAGCCCACAAGTTCACCGGGTTCCTCCGAGGATGCCCCGGCCTTCAGGCCGGGAGGAATCGGTCTGCTGCGGAGCAGGACGGGAAATAGGGGTTTCGCCTCCAGGGCGAAAGACCGTCCACCCGCGACGAGGTGAGCGAGCCCGTGGCGATCAAGAGGTCTCAACTGTCAGTCCTCCCGGGTAGGTTCGGATGCATGCCGACAGAC
>NZ_JBEYXD010000178.1:0-6818 GCF_040644975.1 Streptomyces sp. NPDC046900
TGCCCGGTTCGGTACTACAAGCAAAGGAGTTGCTGTGCCAGCCTGGCTCCCGCTCAGCACGGTGTGCGCGCTTGGTTCTCGCAACGCACACCGAGCAGCCTACCCGCTCGCGTGGACGGTCTTTCGCCCTGGAGGCGAAACCCCGTTGCCTGCCCTGCTCCGCAGGAGTCCGATTCCTCCCCAGCCTGAAGGCCAGGGCATCCTCGGAGGAACCAGGTGATCATGCCGCGAGTTCGAGGGCGTCGCGGTAGCGGAGTGCGTGGAGGTGGGGGTGGGCTTTTCAAGGCCCCGGTACGGAGCCCGTGGCGGGGCCGTGCTGCCCGCTGTGCGGGTCGGCGAGACGATGGGGAGGTGACCGGCACGAGCGACCGTCCCATCGCGGACTATGCGCTGCTCTCGGACTGCCAGACCGCGGCGCTGGTCAGTCTGGACGGTTCCATCGACTGGCTGTGCTTTCCGCATTTCGACTCCCGGGCGGTCTTTGCCCGGCTTCTGGGAGCTCAGGCAGGCCACTGGTCCCTCCGCCCCACCGGCCCCTACACCGCCCGCCGGCACTACCTCGAGCGCAGTCTGGTGCTGTGCACGCAGTTCCATACCCCCACCGCGGCGGTGACCGTCACCGACGCGCTCGCCACTGGTCTCAACGAGCGCGGCCACCACCTGGGCGAACACGCTCCGCATCTGCTGCTGCGGAGGGTGGAGTGCACCGACGGTCGTGCGGACATCGCGATGGAGTTCGCGCCCCGCCCCGAATACGGGCTGGTCAGGCCGCTGCTCCTGCCCGTGGAGGGCGGGCTGCGCTGCCACGGCGGCCCGGACACGCTGGGCCTGTGCTGCCCACTGCCCCTGCAGATCGCCGAGATGGCCCGCGCCCACATATGCCTTGAGGCCGGCCAGAGCGTGGCCTTCGCGCTGCGGCAGGTGCCCGCCGGCAGCCACCCCGCGCTGATGGGGCAGGAGGAGATCGTTGCGCACCTTAAGGACACCGTGAGCGGCTGGCGCTCCTGGTCCGAGCTGCACCAGTCCTACCAGGGGCCGTGGGAGGAGCTGGTCCACCACAGCGGGCGCATCCTGCAGGGCCTGACGTTCCAGCCGACCGGCGCGATCGTCGCCGCCCCGACCACCTCCCTGCCCGAGTGCGTCGGCGGCGTCCGCAACTGGGACTACCGCTTCGCCTGGGTCAGGGACGCCTCCTTCACCCTGGACGCCCTGTGGGTGGCCGCCTGCCCCGACGAGGCGGAGGCCTTCTTCCGGTGGATGGCCCAGGCCGGCGCCAGCGACACCGCCCACTGCGAGTCGATGCAGATCATGTTCGGTATCCGCGGCGAACGCGACCTGACCGAACAGGAACTGCCCCGCCTGCCCGGCTGGCGCGGCAGCCGCCCGGTCCGTATCGGCAACGGTGCCTGGCAGCAGCGGCAGCTGGACGTCTACGGCGAACTGCTGGCAGCCGCCCACCGCCTGCCCGACGACCTCGCCGCACTGGACGCCCCCACCAAGGCTTTCCTCGCCGCCTGCGCGGATATGGCCGCCACCTGCTGGGACCAGCCCGACCAGGGCATCTGGGAGGTCCGCAGCGGCCCGCAGCACTTCGTCTACTCCAAACTCATGTGCTGGGTCGCCGTCGACCGCGCCCTGGCACTCGCCGACGCCCTGGACGCTCACGCCCGCATCCCCGTATGGGTGCGGGCCCGCGACGAGATCCGCGCGGCGATCGAGGAAAACGGCTGGAGCCACAAAGCCGGCGCCTACACCCAGGCGTTCGGCAGCGACGTCCTGGACGCCTCCGTTTTGATGATGCCGATCGTGGGCTTCCTGCCCGCCACCGCGCCCCGCATGCGCGCCACCATCGACGCCATCCGCGACCGGCTCACCAGCAAAGACGGCCTCGTCTACCGCTACCTGAGCGCCGAGGACGGCCTGCCCGGCGAAGAGGGCACCTTCCTGCTGTGCACTTTCTGGCTGGCCCACGCCCTGGCCCTGGCCGGCGAGAGCCAAGCGGCCCGCCAGGTCTTTAAGCGAGCCGCGCGCTGCGCCAACGACGTGGGACTTCTCGCCGAGGAAGTCGATTCGGCAAGCGGTGAGCTGCTCGGCAACTTCCCGCAGGCCTTCAGCCACATCGGTCTGGTCAACGCCGCCTGGGCCATCCACCAGGCCGAGACCGGTGCGACCGAACTGCCGCTGTGCCACCGGCCCGACTGACCCTCAAGCCGCCCCGGTGGTGGGATCGCCCTCGCGGGCCGGACCCACCACAGGACGGCCTGAGACCCCGATTAGGAGGTGGGGATGTCGTAGACGTTCTTCGGGGTCACGATGTCGGTGACGGCCTTGGCGAACTTCGTGGTCAGCGACTTGCCCTCGACATTGATATCGCTGGTGGTGTGCACCACGAGGGTGGCCTTGGCCTTGGGCAGATAGACCATCACCGTCTGGTAGCCGGGCAGCGATCCGTTGTGCCCGATCCACCCATGGATATCGAAGATGCCCAGGCCGTAGCTCAGGCCCTCCCGGCCGGTGGGCAGCATCGTCAGCCGTTCGGCCTGGGTCGCCTTGGACAGCAGGGTCCCCTTAGCGAGGGTGGACGCCCAGGACCGCAGATCCTGCAGGTTCGAGATCATCACCCCGGACGCGCCGCCCGGCGGGGCCCAGTTCGTCGCGTCCGTGATCGAGCCGTCGTCCGAGGCCTGATCGGTGTACCCGTGGGCGTGGGGGGCGGGGAACTCGGCGCCCTTGGGCATGAAGGTGTGCTTGAGATGGGCCGGCTTGATCACATGCCGGGTCAGGTAGCGGTCGAAGGGCTGCCCGGTCACCTTCTCCACCACCATCGACAACAGGATGGTGTTGGTGTTGCTGTACTGGTACTGGCTGCCTGCTCGGAAGGCGACCGGGTGCTTGAAGGCGTAGGCCAGCAGCTCCTTGTTGGTGAACGTGCGGCCGGTGTCGGCCAGAAAGGCCTTGGCGAAATCCTCGTCGGCCAGAACGTTGAACAGGCCGCTGCGCATCTCCGCGAGGTGACGCAGCGTGATGTGGTGGCCGTTGGGGACGCCGTGCACGTACGTGGAGATCGGATCGTCCAGGCTCACCCGCCCCTGGTCGACCAGACGCAGCAGCGCGGTGACCGTGAAGGTCTTGGTGACGCTGCCGATGCGCATGTTGAAGTCGGGGGACATCGGCTGCTTCGTCGCCGTGTCGGCGGTGCCGAAAGCCCTGACGTAGCTGCCCTTGCCCGGCGCCCACAGGCCCACCGTCACCCCGGGCGTGTGCGTGGTCTTCAGAACGTTCTGGACGGCACGGTCGAGCTGGGCGCGGACCTGCGGCGTCAGCGTCCGCATCACCGGCTGCCTTGAGACGGTCCTGTGCGCCGGGGACGCATCGCCGGCGAAGGCCTGGGCCCCAACACCGGTCGCCACCACCGTGCCGGCGGCCAGCGCCGCCCCGATCACGGCGAGCGTGCGACGCCGGGTCATGGGCCGAGTGCCCTCGCTGGTCGATGAACTGTGAGGCATGCTGCGCCCTTTCCACGTGCGGGCGGGCCCCTTGCGGCCCGCCCGGCTTGGTTTCCATCGTGGTTGCGTCCGGCCTTTCGTTCCTCTGCCGCACGAGCGGTTTCCGTGCTCCGCCGCAGGAATGAGACACCCGCCGGCCTCACCCCTCTCGTTGCCCGGCAGGGTCCCCCAACGGCAGGTGCCCCGACCCGATACGGGCCGGGGCACCTGCCAGTGCAGAGCTCTCAGGCAGCGCCCAGGGACGGCGCGGCGGGGCGGCGCGCCGTGGTGCGGGTGTGCACGGGCACCGAGGCACTGAGCATGCGCTGGATGGGGCAGTGCTCGGCGATGGTGGCCAGCCGGCTGATCTGCTCGGCGCTCAAGTCACCGATGATCTCGACATCCTTGAGGATCTGCCCGAGCGGCCTGATCCCATGGGCCATGCGGACATCGACCTTGATGCCGGCCAGAGGCCAGCCCTTGCGTTCGGCGTACAGGCGTACCGTCATCGAGGTACACGCGCCGAGGCCGGCCAGGAGCAGCTGAACGGGCGTGGGGCCGGTGTCGGTGCCGATCGGGTCGGGTTCATCGCCGGTCAGCCGGTGGGGGCCGACGCCGATCGTCCGAGCCAGGTACCCGCTTTCGCGGACGGTGACAGTCCGTCCAGACATGGCATGCCTCCTCATCTACTTCTGTACGGCCGGGCCGCATCCACGGCCCGGCATGGCGCCGCGGCATGGGCCGGCGCCGCGACGGGGCGCTCACGCGGGACAAGTGCAGCGACAGCCGACACGGCCCGGGAGGATCACTGACGGCCACAGCCCGTGGCGATGGCGCCCTTGGAATCGGTCAGGTGCCCGCCCCGGCGAGCCGGCGGCCTGGCCGGCACTGAACGCGACGGTCGGCCAAGCGCCTCGCGGACGTGAAGGCGTGCCGCGGCGGCATCCGCCGGGTCGGCACGGTGACCTGGGTCGGCCCGGTCCTGAAGCCCGCACGAAGATCACCGCGGTCGGCCCGTCGGACGTGAGGACCGGCAGTCCACCTACGGGGCGACGGCCCAGACCAGCGCCGCAGCCGGCCGTCCTCGATGACCCGACTCCCACACGGCAGTGTGGGAGACGCGCCGGCAACACCAGGCACGTTGAACCCTCCCTCCGCTGAAGCAGGGGGATTCCTGGCTCAGGCTGCCTGCGGGCCCGGCGGACCTACGGGTCTTACACCCTCAACACCAGCCGGGTCGGAACCTGCCCGGTTCGGTACTACAAGCAAAGGAGTTGCTGTGCCAGCCTGGCTCCCGCTCAGCACGGTGTGCGCGCTTGGTCCTCGCAACGCACACCGAGCAGCCTACCCGCTCGCGTGGACGGTCTTTCGCCCTGGAGGCGAAACCCCGTTGCCTGCCCTGCTCCGCAGGAGTCCGATTCCTCCCCAGCCTGAAGGCCAGGGCATCCTCGGAGGAACCAGGTGAACAAGCTCGCGGTGCTCCACGTGTCGTTCGATGTCAGGACGTGGTCGGTTGCTCTGTGGAGCGGTAGGTCCTTGGGTCGTCTACCCGGCCGTTGTGGCTGCTCATGGTGCGCGGCTTTTGATGGTGGTCACTGCGGGAAAAGAAGCGGCCCCCGTCATGCGGGCTATTGACGCAGAGCGTGTGGCGTGCGGTGGTGAGCCAGGCGGAGACCTGGCCGGCATTCCAGGTGTCGGGGTCGGCGTTGGTGGTCAGCACCAGTTGCCGGGTGCCGTCGGTGCTGGTGAAGGCGTTGGTTTGGGTTCCCAGGACGGTCCCGGTGTGGCCCCACATGGTGACGCCGCACAGCCGTACTTTTTCCAGGCCCAGTCCGTAGCCCTTGGTCGGATCGGCGGGATCGACCTTGTAGGGACCGAGCTTCATCATCTCGTTCAGCTGGGCCTTGGGCAGGAGCTTGCCGGTGAGCAGGGCTCGGTCGAAGCGGGCCAGATCGTTGACGGTCGAGGTCAGTGCGCCCGCCGCCCAGGTGGTGGAGGGGCTGATGGCGGAGGTGATGTCCCGGGGTGCGCGGCCGGGTTGGTCCAGGAGGTAGCCGTGCGCGGCCGGCTCGGGGACCTTCAGGGAGCGGACGGGGAGCTGGGTGTCGCGCAGCCCGAGGGGTTGGATGATCCGGTGATGGAGTTCCTGCTTGTAGGAGTGGTGGGTGATCTTTTCGATGATCAGGCCCAGCAGGAAGTAGTTGGTGTTGGAGTAGGAGAACTTCGTGCCGGGCTTGAACAGCGGTGCATGGGCGTTCGCCAACGCCACCAGCTGGCGCGGTGATCGGTAGTATCCGGCGTCGCCCTGCAGGTAGGGGGCGGCGAAGGCCGGGTCCTGCTCGAAGGGGTAGAGCCCGCTGGTGTGGTTGAGCAGCTGGCGCACGGTGATGTGGTCGCCGCCTTTAATGATGTTCGGCAGGAGCTGCTGCACGGTGTCGTCCAGGCCGAGGCGGCCTTCGGCCACCAACTGCAGCACCAGGGTGGCGGTGAACACCTTGGTGTTGCTGCCGATGCGCAGATGGTCTGCGGTGCTCATGGGTCGCTTGGTGGCCAGGTCGGCGTAGCCGGCCGCGGCCATCGCGGTGCGGCCGTGGTCCCGGATGAGGGCGATCGCTCCGGGCAGACCCGCCCCGGTCAGCTGACGGACGGCCTGCCGGACGGCATGGTCACCAGCCCCGGGGCGGCCTGGTGATGTGTGCGAGGTCGCTGCGGGGGCGGGGGCGGGGGCCGTGTGAGGGCCGGCGGCGAAAGCGGTGGCGCCGGGGGCAAGGACGGCTGCGGCCGCGCCCGCGGCGCACAGGGGGGCGGCGACCCACCTGCCGCGTCGGCGTGTCGGGCGCGCGGGAGTGGTGGCGTCACGGGTCATGAAAGTGGCTCCCAGGAGGCAGGTGCTTTTCCGCGTCGGCGGATCGGTGTGTCACCAGCCTGCGTGCGGCCGGGGGGAAAGACGTCCGTCCCGTGGACCACCCTGGGGCTCCGTCGTGCGGGGGAGGGCTGGGTAGTACTGCGTCTGTCGGCCGAGGACCGGCGGCCCACAGCGGTGCCCTGCCGGCGAAGCTGGGCGGGAAGGACGGCCTGGGCGGCCGGCATGAGCCGGTGGGGCCGCCGCGGCGGCGGGAGTCTGGAACGTCGGGGCTCTGGACTACACACCTGCTGGGGCCGTGCCGGCGGGGAGACAGGGCGCCGGCAGCCGGCCGTCGCCGTCGATGCTCACGTGGGGACAAGGAGGCGCCCGCACCGTCACCTGGAAAAACCTGCGCCCGGAACCAAGGCGACGCCTTGGTTCCGGGCGCGCGCAGGTCGTCACATGGCTAGAGCACCCGTCTGTGATAC
>NZ_JBEYXD010000179.1:0-6630 GCF_040644975.1 Streptomyces sp. NPDC046900
CCCCGTCCCTGCCGCGCACGCCCCGGTGGTCGCCCCGCCGCACCCCCCCGCCCCCCCCCCCCACCGCCCGGGCCCGGGGCCGCGAGCTGGTCGCCCACCCCCCCGCCCCCCACCCCCGCCGCGCTGTTGCCGACAGGCCCGGAGCCCCGGACACGTCGGCAAGTGACCATGTCGTTCGCCCGCCAAGGATTGCGGGACAGCCCTCAAGCACGTGCTGCGGCCGCGAGCCGAAGGCGGCGTGATCACGGTGATTCACCCGGACCAGGCCCCTGTCCGAACCCCTGTCGACCACACTGACGGACAGAGAACAGCCAGTTGGCCGCCGCTCTCACGACAGCAATCGCTCAAAGACACGGAAGGCACGGGTAGCTCTCGCGCCGAGAAGGCGACAGCGCTCGCGAGTCAGCGTTGTCCGGTCTGCTCACTGAAGCGGCACACCGACTGTGTGGCCGTCCTGAGCGCCTGACGATGGAGCGTGTCCAACCGTTCCAGCACTGCCCCCGACCCAGTGGCCAGGGCCAACTGCACCGTGCATGCGATGGGCCTCTCGCGCAGTGCTTCCGTGTCCTTGAGCTCTTGGAGCAGGGCCGTGGTCAGTTGGTCGAGCTGCTCGCGAATCGAGCCGAGATCGGGGCGCGTCGTGGGCGCTTCCACCGGGTGAACGGTCCAGCGAGCGAACAAGCCGTTCTGCACGGCCTTGCTCGCGGTGATCTGGTCCTGGAAGAACGACGCCGCCGCGTCCGGGTCCAGCCCAGCCGCGCCGGCCTGTGTTCGGACCTGCTCCAGTACCTGTGCCTCGCGCACCGGGTCTTCGATGGGCGAGTCGGTACCGAACTTGGACGCCGCCACGTCATCACTCACGCGGATGCGCTCGATGACGAGAGCCGTCAGAGAACCGAGCTCGCCGAGTGGCTTGGCCGTCTCGACCGTGCCGCTGACGGATTCGGCGGGAACGGGGGTGCTCATGGCCATGGCCTGAGGAACGGTCAGCACGGTTGCGGCCCCCAGAAAGCCCGTGATCACGGCGTAGCGGGTCAAGTGGTCTCGCAGTTTCAAAGGTCTGCCTCGGTTCTCGATATGCGCGGGAAGTGGGCCGCCTGCGTCAACGGGCCTTACCGGGTTCGTGACGGGTTCGGCAGGGGGGTCGCGTTGAATATGCGGTAGGGGTCGTACCGGTGTTTGGCTGCGAGCAGCCGCTCGGTGTTGGAGCCGTAGGCGTGGGCGATCTGTGCGACCGCGTCCGGGCCGAGGAGGTTGGGGTAGCCACCCGGCAGTGCCTCGGGTGCGAGGGTGTCGGCCAGATCGCCGGCCCAGACACGATGCTCCGCCGCACCGGTGTCGCCCGGTTCCCACTGGGCGATGATCTCGATCATGAGGTGCGGGTCGCGGTTGCCGAATGCCGTTTCCCTCTCGGGTACTTGTGCCGCGGCTCCGTGCAGGCTGTGCACGGATACGGCCGAGTGGGGCGAGGTCAGGGTGGAGCCCGCGAGGATCAGCATGTCCCGCACTCCTGAGGTCAGGGACGGCACGGAACGCGTGCGGATCTCGACGTGCCGGCCGAAGGGGAACCGCGCGTCGATGGCCGCGAGCATCGCGGGCACGGTGGTGGGGGCGACCTGGGAGACGAGGGGTGTGCCGAGGGTGTCGAGCCGCGCCAGCGCGTGTTCTCCCGCCGTGGAGTCGTCGCCGCTCCAGGTGGGCGAGAGGAACACCACGGGCTTGCCCTCGGGGCCGGGTAGGACACCGGACTGCACGGTCAGTTCGTCCGGGCTTCCCGCCAGGACGTCCGCCGGCCCGGCCAGTACGGTCCTGGCCTGCTCCCACCCGAACAGCACCATGCCGGACAGCAGCGTCGGAACGGCGTGCAGGCGCACGCGCATCGAGGTGACGACACCGAAGTTCCCGCCGCCGCCGCGCAGAGCCCAGAACAACTCCGGCTCCCGTTCGGTGTCGGCCGTGACGACCGAGCCGTCGGCGAGCACCACCTCCGCGGACAACAGGTTGTCCAGGGCGAGTCCGAAGCGGCCGCTGAGCGGCCCATAGCCGCCGCCGAGGGGCAGGCCCGCCATGCCCACGGAGCCGGCGGCACCGGTCGCCGCGGTGAGGCCGAATGGCTGAGTGGCGGCGACGAGATCGGCGGCCGTGGTTCCTCCTTCCACCTCGGCGACCTTCGCCACCGGATCCACCTTCACCCGGCGCAGGCCGGACAGGTCAATCGTCAGGCCACCGTCGCGCAGTGCTCTCCCGGCCCAGTCGTGACCGCCGCCACGCACCGTCAGGGGTACCCCGAACTCCCGCCCGGCCAGTACGGCAGTCCCGACCTCGGCCGGATCGGCGCACCGGACGATCACGCCGGGACGAGCGGAGACCGCGCCGTTCCAGATGTTCCGGACGGAGTCGTAGTCCGGCCCGGTGGTAACCACCTGTCCCCCAGGGATGGTCCGCCTCAGGGCGGCGGTCAGACGGCCGAGCTGTTGGCGTGTCGTCACAGTGATTGCACCTCTGTCTTGCGGATCTAGACAAAAACGTGGTGAACGGCGTCACTTCGTCAGCCATACCCGGCCGAGGCCGGACTCCCCGGCCCCGGCCGGCGAGGCGGTCATGCGGGGGTGTGTCATCGGGTGCTGCGGGCGGCTTCTTCGATGATGTGTGTGACGGTGCCCGGTCGGCTGATCATCACGGCGTGGGAGGCGTCGACCTCCTCGGTGTGCGCGCCGGCCCGCTTGGCCATGAAGCGCTGGGCGTCGGGAGTGATCGCGTGGTCCTGGCGGGTGATCAGATCCCAGGACGGGATGGTACGGAACGCTTCCTGGGCGCTGGCGTCCATGACCGCCTTGATGTTGGCGGGCCGCTGGACCGCAGCCAGGTCCGCGGCCGTGGTCTTGTCGACGTCACCGGCGAAGACCTCCCGGAACTGGTCCGGATCGATGGACACCTCCGTCCCGTCCGGGACGACGGTCGGCACCACCGGAAGGTCCGGCGACATTTTGGCCAGACCACCCACCGTCTCCCCCTTCGCGGGGATGAAACCGGCGATGTAGACCAGGGCCTTGACATCGGGATCCGAGGCGGCGGAGTTGGTGATCACCGCGCCACCGTAGGAGTGGCCGACCAGCACCACGGGACCCTTGATCGTGGACAGGTAACTGGAGACGTAGGCCGTGTCACTGGTCAGCCCCTGCAGAGGATTGGCGATGGCCCGCACCGGATAGCCGTCCGCGCGCAGCCGCTCCATCACCGATGACCAACTGGAGGAATCCGCCCACGCCCCGTGGACCAGGACGACCGTCGGCTTCGCGGAAGCAGACGCGGAGGAGGGCCCCTTGTCGGTCGCCATCGCCACACCTGGAGCGGTGGTGGCAGCAAGCAGCGTCAAGGCACCGGCGGCGAGCGCGACGCGACGCGGGACATGGATACGCATGATGTGACCTTTCGGTTCGACTATGACTTCGCGGCGATGACTTCACGGTGCAGAGGACCGGACTGGCCCGACACGGCCCCGGACGCCGTCGCCTCACCCGGTCGCCGGCCAGACGCGACACAGCAGCCGCAGCATTCCCGTGACCGCCACGTGACGCCGGACGGAGGGAGAACGTTCGGTCTCATTAGATCCGCCGCGCAGGGCCCTGTCAATACCGAACGTTCTATCTCGTGATTTGCTAGCCTTCCGGTATGACCCCGACCCCAGAAGGCGGCAGCGCCTCTGATGCGCAAGCGCGGCTGCTCAGCACGGCCTCCAGGATTTTCTACGCGGAGGGAATCCACTCCGTCGGCATCGAGCGGATCACCGCGGAAGCGAAAGTAACCCGGGCCACGCTGTACCGGCACTTCGCGGGCAAGGAAGACCTCGTCCTCGCCTACCTCGCCGGGGCCGACCGAGGAATCCGAGGACAGGTCACCGCCGCCCGGGCGAGCGGTCAGTCGGCCGTCGGCAAGGTCCAGGCCGTCGCCGAATCCATCACCCAAGGCATCCTGGCCCCCGGTTTCCGCGGATGCGCCTTTCTCAACGCGGCAGCCGAATACCCCGACCCCACCCACCCGATCCACCAATTCATCCTGACCCACCGGCAGTGGTTCCTGGACACCGTCACGGACCTGCTGGCACAAACCAGCGACGCACCCGCGGCGCCGGACGCCCGGCACCTCGTCATGCTCAGGGACGGCGCCATGGCGGCCGGTTGCCTCTTCAACCCCGAACTGGTCTCCGCCACCTTCCTGCAAGGCGTCTCAGGAATCCTCCTGGCGCGCACCAGCTCGGCAACCGCGTCGGACCCGCCCCCCTCCGTCAGCAACATCACGGACCAGGCACCCTGCCCCCTCCCGTCCCCGCCGGTGACAGGTGACAGGCAAGACCACGCCTCAAATACCGACATGCGGCGGTGACATGGAGGGCCCCTCAAGGCGTCGCCCTGCCCTCAGACGGCCCCGCACCGAGTGAGGTCAGACCACACACCAGGAACGGTGTGTGCCGCCCGTCGTCACGATCGGGCCGGCCCGTCGCTCTCTACGCGATCCACACCCTGCTGTCCGACAGAGACGAAGAACCTCTCGACCCGGTCACCAGCAACGTGTCGCACCCGCGCTGAATCGTCCGTGGATCACGGAGAGGACAGGGCCCTTCATATAGTTGCCTCAAGCAATGACATTGGAGATACATGTGGCCGAGAACGTCCTGTACGACGAGCTGATGCGCCAGTTGAGCGCCGTCGGTTCCGTACGCCGTGAACTGGGCCGCATCGTGCCGGCCGGCTGCTCCGACGGCTCCGCCTCGGTGCTGGCCGTTCTCGGCCGCCACGGTGCCATGCGCATCGGCAGGCTCACCGAACTGCTCGGTGTCGACCCGTCCGTCACCAGCCGTCACGTCGCCCACCTCACCATGCTGGGCTGGATCGACCGCAACCCGGACCCGGCCGATCGGCGCTCGCGCATACTGCGCCTGACCTCCGAAGGCCACACACAGCTCGCCGAACTGTCCGACCACCGCTCCCGGGAGCTCGCCGCACGACTGACCGACTGGAGCAACGAGGAAATCCGGCGACTGGCCCAGCTGCTGTCCCGACTCCGCGCCGACTTCGACGCTCAGCGGACCGAACCGCGCACGTTCGCAGACGCCTCCGAGGACGCCCGCCACCCCCGTGCCCCCGCCGCGTAACACCCACTGCCATCAGGTAGGGAACACCCCCATGACAACCACCCCCGACGCAGGCGTGCAGTCGCACGCCCCTCACGAGGAAGGGACCGCCCGCGAGCCGATGACCCATGCGCAGATCATGCGCGCGCTATCAGGGCTCCTGCTCGGCCTGTTCTGCGCCATCCTGTCCTCGACCGTCGTCACCAACGCACTGCCGAGGATCATCAGCGACCTGGGCGGCGGCCAGTCCGCCTACACCTGGGTCGTCACCTCCTCGCTCCTCACGGTGACCGCCTCCACGCCCCTGTGGGGGAAGCTCGCCGACCAGTTCAGCAAGAAGATCCTGGTCCAGTCGGCACTGGTGATCTACGTCGTCGGTCTCTGGTGGCCGGCTTCGCGCAGAACCCCGCCACACTGATCACCGCCCGCGTCATCCAGGGCCTGGGCGGCGGCGGCCTGTCCGCCCTCGGGCAGATCGTGCTGGCCGCGATGATCTCCCCCGCGAGCGCGGCCGCTACTCCGGCTACCTGGGCGCCACCTTCGCGGTCGCCACCGTCGGCGGCCCGCTGCTCGGCGGCGTCATCACCGACACCTCATGGCTCGGCTGGCGCTGGTGCCTCTTCGTCGGTGTCCCCTTCGCCGTCGCCGCACTGATCGTGCTGCAGCGCACGCTGAACCTGCCGGTGACGAAGCGTCAGGTCAAGGTCGACTGGGCAGGCGCCTTCTTCATCACCGCCGCCGTCTGCACCCTGCTGATCTGGGTCACCTTCGCCGACGACAAGTACGACTGGCTCTCCTGGCAGACCTACACACTGGTCGGCGGGTCGATCGTGCTGGCGCTGATCTTCCTGTTCGTCGAGACGAAGGCCGCCGAACCGATCATCCTCCTGCGGCTGTTCCGCAACCCCACCATAGCCCTCGCTTCCACCGCCTCCCTGTTCGTCGGCATAGCCCTGTTCGCGGGCACCGTCTTCTTCAGCCAGTACTTCCAGCTCGCGCGTGGTAAGTCGCCGACCATGTCGGGTGTCATGACGATTCCGCTCATCGCCGGCCTGTTCGTCTCCTCCACCGTCTCGGGCCGGCTCATCACCCGCACCGGCAAGTGGAAGGCCTGGCTGCTGACAGGCGGCGCCCTGCTGACAGCGGGACTGGGCCTGCTCGGCACGCTCCGCTACGACACCTCGTATCTGTACATAGCCTCCTACATGGCGCTGGTGGGGCTCGGCGTGGGCATGACGCTGCAGAACCTGGTGCTGTGCACGCAGAACCAGGTGTCTTCCGACGACCTCGGTGCCGCGTCCTCCACAGTCACCTTCTTCCGCTCGCTCGGCGGCGCGGTGGGCGTCTCCGTGCTCGGCTCGGTCCTCACCACCCGGATCGGCCATTACGCCCGCGAGACCATCACCCACCCATGAGGGCCGGGCCTGTCAAGCGTAGAAGTGGCCCCGGCCTGCGGCTTTTTGTTCTTCACCGAGGCGCTTTCCTTTGTGGGTCTTCCT
>NZ_JBEYXD010000180.1:0-6526 GCF_040644975.1 Streptomyces sp. NPDC046900
GATCAACGTCCCCAGATCCTCGCTCGACCCACGCGAGCCCTTCATCAGCGTCGACAGGGTCTGCGCCCCCATGTCGAACTTCATCGTGCCTCCCCCTGTGGTGAGTTGGTCCCACTGAACGATTCTCCAGTCACCATGTTCACGTCCAGGCGTCGCACTCGCAACCACTTGACGTCACAGCCCCGCTACAGAGGACGGACCGCCTCACAGGCCACGCGGGGCGGCACCACGCCCCCATCAAGCCCCAACGGACGCGGACATGAGACCTGGATCACATGGGTCACAATTCGGTCTCGGCGTCGTCCGCACCCTTGATTCACCTCCATGTAATCGATTCCAATCCTTCCTGTCAGTCATGGAAACGATTCCACGGACTCACACATGCACCCATAACGGATCCACAAGGAGGTGGTCCTGGCGATGGCGAGCATCAAGGACGTCGCCGCCGAGGCGGGCGTTTCCGTCGCCACGGTGTCGCGCGTCCTCAACGACCACCCGTCGGTCAGCGCCGACGCGCGCACCCGCGTGCTGGCCGCCGTCGAGACGCTGGGCTACCGCCCGAACGCCGTCGCCCGGTCCCTGCGCACCGACCAGACCCGCACCCTCGGCCTGGTCATCAGCGACGTACTGAACCCCTACTTCACTCACCTGGCCCGCTCCGTCGAGGAGGAGGCCCGCGCGCTCGGCTACAGCGTGATCATCGGCAACGCCGACGAGCGGCCCGATCTCCAGGACCACCATGTGCGGACCCTGCTGGACCGGCGGATCGACGGACTGCTCGTCTCGCCGACCGACGGCGGGTCGCCGCTCATGCTGGACGCCGCGCGGAGCGGCACGCCCATGGTCTTCGTCGACCGCTGGATCCCGGGCGTCGACGTACCCGTGGTGCGGTCCGACGGAGGCGCCGCCGTCCACGATCTCGTCGCCCATCTGCACGGGCTCGGGCACCGCAGACTCGCGATCATCACGGGGCCCGCGGCGACCACGACCGGCCAGGAGCGCGTCGAGGCCTTCCGGCAGGCCATGGGCGCGTACGGACTTCCCCTGCCGGACGACTACATCGGCCAGGGCGACTTCCAGGCCGAGAGCGGGCGCCGGGCCACGGAGCGGTTCCTCGACCTGGAGGAGCCGCCCGAGGTCGTGTTCGCCGCGGACAACCTGATGGCGCTCGGCGCGCTGGACGCCATCCGGGCGCGCGGGCTGCGGGTCCCGGACGACATCGCGCTCGCCGCGTTCGACGACATCCCGTGGTTCGTGCACACCGCACCGCCGATCACCGCGATCGCCCAGCCCACGGGCGAACTGGGGCACGCCGCCGTGCGCGCGCTGGTCGACCGCATCGAGGGGCGGCCACCGGAGTCCGTCACGCTCCCCGCGTGGCTCGTCGTACGCCGCTCGTGCGGAGAACCCGCTCCCCAGGGGCAGCCCAGGCCGCCCGCCCTCCCAGGGCCATCCGCTCCGCAAGAGCCGCCGGCTCGCACGGAGCCGTCCCCCGCAACGAACAGGAGCCAGTCGTGAGCAACGCGGACGAGTTGCTGCGCATCGAAGGCATACGCAAGACCTTCCCCGGTGTGGTCGCGCTCGACAGTGTCGACTTCGATCTGCGCCGGGGCGAGGTGCATGTGCTGCTCGGTGAGAACGGCGCGGGCAAGAGCACCCTCATCAAGATGCTCTCCGGCGCCTACCGCCCCGACGCCGGGCGGATCCTGGTCGGCGGCGAGGAGGTGCGCATCCACGGTGCGCAGGACTCCGAGCGCCTCGGGATCGCCACCATCTACCAGGAGTTCAACCTCGTTCCCGATCTGACCGTCGCCGAGAACATCTTCCTCGGGCGCCAGCCGCGCCGGCTCGGGATGATCGACCGGAAGAAGATGGAGGCCGACGCCGCCGAACTCCTCGAACGCGTCGGCGTGCAGGTGTCCCCGCGCGCCCGGGTGCGGGAACTCGGCATCGCGCGGCTCCAGATGGTCGAGATCGCCAAGGCGCTGAGCCTGAACGCGCGCGTGCTCATCATGGACGAACCGACGGCGGTGCTCACCTCCGAGGAGGTCGAGAAGCTCTTCGCCATCGTGCGCACACTGCGCGAGGACGGCGTCGGGATCGTGTTCATCACCCATCACCTGGAGGAGATCGCCGCCCTCGGGGACCGGGTGACCGTGATCCGCGACGGCAAGAGCGTCGGGCAGGTTCCGGCCTCCACGCCCGAGGACGAGCTCGTACGCCTCATGGTGGGGCGGTCGATCGAGCAGCAGTACCCGCGTGAACGGCTCCAGGCGGGCACCGCGTTGCTGACCGTCGAGGGGCTCACCCGCGACGGGGTCTTCCACGATGTGTCCTTCGAGGTGCGGGCCGGTGAGGTCGTCGGCATCGCGGGGCTCGTCGGCGCCGGCCGTACGGAGGTCGTGCGGGCCGTGTTCGGTGCCGATCCCTACGACAAGGGCACCGTGCGCGTCGCGGGTGCGGATGTGCGGCGGCACGACGTTACCGCCGCGATGGCGGCCGGGATCGGTCTGGTACCCGAGGACCGCAAGGGCCAGGGACTCGTCCTCGACGCGTCCGTCGAGGAGAACCTGGGGCTTGTGACCATGCGGGCCGCGACCCACGGCGGGCTCGTCGACCGCAGGGGACAGCGAACCGCCGCGGCCGGGGTCGCCGAGCAGCTCGGTGTGCGGATGGCCGGGCTCGCCCAGCATGTGCGCACGCTCTCCGGCGGCAACCAGCAGAAGGTCGTCATCGGCAAGTGGCTGCTTGCCGACACCAAGGTGCTCATCCTCGACGAGCCGACGCGCGGTATCGACGTCGGCGCCAAGGTCGAGATCTACCAGCTGATCAACGAACTCACGGCCGCGGGCGCCGCCGTCCTGATGATCTCCAGTGATCTGCCCGAGGTGCTCGGCATGAGCGACCGGGTCCTGGTGATGGCCCAGGGCCGGATCGCGGGCGAACTGACCGCCGACGAGGCGACCCAGGACTCCGTCATGGCGCTCGCCGTCTCCACACCCACCACATCTGTCAACGGAACGGAGGCCACCCGTGGCCACTGACACGCTCAAGGGCCGAGCGGGCGCCGGTGGCGCCACGGGGGTCCGCCGTCTCCTGCTCGACAACGGCGCGCTGACCGCGCTGATCGTCCTCGTCATCGCGATGTCGGCGCTGTCCGGCGACTTCCTGACGACGGACAACCTGCTCAACATCGGCGTCCAGGCGGCGGTGACCGCCATCCTCGCCTTCGGCGTCACCTTCGTGATCGTCGCGGCGGGCATCGACCTGTCGGTGGGTTCGGTCGCCGCGCTGTCGGCCACGGTCCTCGCCTGGAGTGCCACATCGGCGGGGATACCGGTCGCGATAGCCGTGCTGCTCGCGATCGCCACGGGCCTCGCCTGCGGCCTCGTCAACGGCATCCTGATCTCGTTCGGGAAGCTGCCGCCGTTCATCGCGACGCTCGCCATGCTGTCGGTGGGCCGCGGTCTGTCGCTGGTCATCTCGCAGGGCTCCCCGATCGCCTTCCCCGCCTCCGTCTCCCACCTGGGCGACACGCTCGGCGGCTGGCTGCCGGTGCCGGTCCTGGTCATGGTCATCATGGGGCTGCTGACGGCGTTCGTGCTGGGCCGCACGTACATCGGGCGCTCGATGTACGCGATCGGCGGCAACGAGGAGGCGGCACGTCTGTCGGGCCTGCGGGTGAAGAGGCAGAAGCTCGCGATCTACGCGCTGTCGGGTCTGTTCGCCGCCGCCGCGGGCATCGTGCTCGCCTCGCGTCTGTCGTCGGCGCAGCCGCAGGCCGCCAACGGCTACGAGCTGGACGCGATCGCCGCGGTCGTCATCGGCGGCGCCTCCCTCGCGGGCGGCACCGGCAAGGCGTCCGGCACGCTGATCGGCGCGCTGATCCTGGCGGTGCTGCGCAACGGCCTGAACCTCCTTTCGGTGTCGGCCTTCTGGCAGCAGGTCGTCATCGGTGTCGTGATCGCCCTGGCGGTGCTGCTGGACACCGTGCGGCGCAAGGCGGGGGCCACCCCCGTGGCGGCCGGTACGACGTCCCCTGGCGGCAAGGGCAAGCAGGCGGCGACGTACATCCTGGCCGCCGTGGTCGCGGCGGCCGTGGTGGGCGGGGTCTCCTTCCTGCACGGCGGCTCGTCCTCCACGACGCAGAAGGTCGGCCTGTCGCTCTCCACCCTCAACAACCCCTTCTTCGTGCAGATCAAGTCGGGTGCGCAGGCGGAGGCGAAGAAGCTGGGCGTCGACCTGACCGTCACGGACGCGCAGAACGACGCCTCGCAGCAGGCCAACCAGCTGCAGAACTTCACCAGCGAGGGACTGGGTTCGATCATCGTGAACCCGGTGGACTCGGACGCCGCGGGCCCGTCGGTGCGGGGCGCGAACAAGGCCGGCATCCCCGTCGTGGGTGTCGACCGCGCCGTCAACAAGGCGAACACGGCCGCGCTGGTCGCCTCCGACAACATCGAGGGCGGCAAGCTCGCCGCCAAGGCCCTCGCCGAGAAGCTCGGCGGCCAGGGCAAGATCATCATCCTGCAGGGCCAGGCCGGCACCTCCGCCAGCCGTGAGCGCGGGGCGGGCTTCGCCGAGGGGCTCAAGGCCTACCCGGGCATCCAGGTCCTGGCCAAGCAGCCCGCCGACTTCGACCGGACCAAGGGCCTCGACGTGATGGCGAACCTGCTCCAGGCGCACCCGGACGTCCAGGGCGTGTTCGCCGAGAACGACGAGATGGCGCTCGGCGCGATCAAGGCGCTCGGCTCCAAGGCCGGTACCTCGGTCCAGGTGGTCGGCTTCGACGGCGAGCCCGACGGCCTCGCCGCGGTCAAGGCGGGCACGCTGTATGCCTCGGTGGCGCAGCAGCCGACGCAGCTGGGCCGGATCGCGGTCGACAACGCGCTGCGGGCCGCCGAGGGCAAGAAGGTCGAGCAGACCGTGAAGGTTCCGGTGAAGGTGGTCACGAAGGAGACCGTGGCCGGGTTCAGCGGCTGACCCCCGCGTTCCCCCCGTCGCCACGGCCGGGGGCCGCGCCGCGCGGACGAACGACAGCGCGCGCGGCCCCCGGCCGTGGCACCGGCTTTCATCGCTGTGAGGATCCACGGGGATCCGTTGGGAGACAGTCATGTACGACTACGACCTCCTGGTCGTGGGATCGGCCAACGCCGACCTGGTGATCGGGGTCGAACGGCGCCCGGCGGCCGGGGAGACGGTGCTCGGCTCCGACCTGGTCGTCCACCCGGGCGGCAAGGGCGCCAATCAGGCCGTCGCCGCCGCCCGGCTCGGCGCCCGTACGGCGCTGCTGGCCCGGGTCGGCGACGACGCGCACGGACGACTTCTGCTGGACTCGCAGCGCGTGGCGGGCGTCGACACCGTGGGCGTGCTGGTCGGCGGCGCGCCCACCGGGGTCGCACTGATCACGGTGGACCCGTCGGGGGACAACAGCATCGTGGTCTCGCCGGGCGCCAACGGCCGGCTCGTGCCGAAGGACGTACGGGCGGCGGGCAGCCTGCTGGAGGCGTCCCGCGTGGTCTCGGCGCAGTTGGAGATCCCGCTGGAGACGGTCGTGGAGGTCGTACGGACTCTGCCGTCCGGCACCCGTTTCGTTCTGAACCCCTCACCGCCGAGGCCGCTGCCCGCGGACGTGCTCGCGGCGTGCGACCCGCTGATCGTCAACGAGCACGAGGCACGGGTCATCGCGGGCGACGACCTGGGCGGCACGCCCGAGGACTGGGCGGCCGCGCTGCTGGCGCTCGGCCCCCGATCGGTCGTGGTGACGCTGGGCGCGGAGGGCGCGCTGGTGGCGGACGGCGAGGCCATGACCCGTGTGCCGTCCGTGAAGGTGGAGGCGGTGGACACGACGGGCGCGGGCGACGCGTTCACGGCGGCGCTGGCGTGGCGTCTCGGCACCGGCGAGACGCTCCCGGAGGCGGCGGCGTACGCGGCCCGGGTGGGCGCGGCCGCGGTCACCCGGCCCGGAGCGCAGGAGTCGTTCCCCACCTCGGAGGAGGTGGCGGCGCTGTGAAGAAGCGCGGCATTCTGAACCGTCATCTGGCAGGCGCGCTCGCGGAGCTGGGGCACGGGCAGAGGGTGCTGGTGTGCGACGCGGGCATGCCGATACCGGCGGGCCCGCGTGTGGTGGACCTGGCGTTCCGCGCCGGGGTGCCCTCCTTCGCCGAGGTGCTGGACGGCCTGCTGGACGAACTGGTGGTGGAGGGGGCGACGGCGGCGCACGAGGTGCGGGACGCGAACCCCGAGGCCTCGTCCCTGCTCCGGGCCCGCTTCCCGGACCTCGAACTGATACCGCACGAGCAGCTCAAGGAGCTGACGGCGGGCGCACACCTGGTCGTCCGCACCGGTGAGGCCCGCCCGTACGCGAACGTGCTGCTGCGCTGCGGGGTCTTCTTCTAGCGGCCGTTCAGAGCGCCGGGAAAGCCGGGTGTACGCCGACCTGCCGCTCAGCTGGCGCTCGGCGGCCCGCCGGGGCCGGTGAGCGGCGGGAACGATTCGAGGGGGGCCGGGGGGGGGTGCGGGGGCG
>NZ_JBEYXD010000181.1:0-6432 GCF_040644975.1 Streptomyces sp. NPDC046900
TCACGGTGACGCCCTTGCCCTTGGCTAGCGAGTTAGTCTCACCTCTCCTCGTCGGGACTTTCACCCTTTAGTTGTCGCCCATGCTGGGCGTACCGCTTCACCACCGCCCTGAAGGGCGGCGCACTGCGCAAGATTGAGGTAGACCGCGCGGGCGTAGCTGTCGAAGAGCTCAGCGAACGCGCTCGAATCCCCGGCCCGTACCCGGGTACGCATATGAGTGCTCACCTCAATGAGCTGTCCGGCACCTAACACCGGCTTCCCACGACGTGCGCCACACTCGCTCTTGATGCGTCTGACGGCCCCGCCGGACCCACAGCGAAGTGCCCACCCGCCCGGACCGTGCCGGGTGCCGTGCCCGGAGGCGGATCGCATCCGCGGGCGAGGACCGCGGACGCGCGTCCGGGGTCGGCCGGCGCCCTTCTGTACGCACTCGCGCAAGGCCCTTGGAGAATCCGCCCAGGAGTGTCACACGGACTGCACACAGTCTTTCGATGGCCCCGTTAGCGTTGCGGCCGCTCGGTCCCACGTGCGAACGGGATCAGCCGCCGCCCCGCGGCGACGGCATATCACCCCAGCACCCAGGAAGACCGCAGATGGACTACTGCTCCTCGTGTCGTCGGCATCTCAATGGCGCCCTGGTGTGTCCCGGATGCGGTGCCTACGCACCGGACATCGCGCCCGTCACCCGCTACGACCGCCCCGTTCCCGCCCGAGCCACCACCGCGCCCGCGGCCCCAGCCGTGAACTGGGATCTCTCCGCCCTGGAGACGGGGTACGGGGAGCACCCTCATGAGGAGGACGCGTCCGAGGCCGCCCCGGACGACGTCGCGGACGGCGGCTACACGGGCGCGCCGCAGGGGCGGGCGGCGCGCCGTCGCCAGCGGGCCCGCTGGAAGAAGAACCAGCGCCGCGCCGTGGTCGCGACCGCCGTGGCGCTCGTCGGGGGCGGTCTGACCCTCGCCTCGATGGACCGGCACTCTGGCGACCGGGCCCAGGCCGCCCCGGCACCGGACGTCACGAGCCTGGGCGGCACGGACGGACAGGCGACGGACGGCGCGCAGCTGCCGTCCACCCAGGTGGAGCCCCGCCGGTCCGCGCCCACCTCCCCCGCCCACTCGTCGCCCGCCGCCGGGCTCCCCGCTCATCGGTCCGCGGCTCCTCAGCCCGCCACCACGGCGCAGGGGATCCGGCCGGACGCCGCCGCCGTTCCTCGTACGATCCTGGCGACGCCGACGATGGCACCCTCGTCCCTGCCCACCACCCAGTCCCAGTCCTCGGGTTCCACGGTCACGCTCCCCGACCACGCCCCCGCGCCGCAGAGCACGCCCACCACCACGGCGCCCGCCCACGGGACGGGCTCGGGAGCGACGCAGCCGACGCCCGCGCCTACGGCGACATCGCCGTCGCACCTCTGCCTGCTCGTGCTGTGCCTCGGCTGATCACCACCCGAGTCATGGTGTAGCCCACCGCACCCGCACCGCGGTGGGCATGGGCCGCTCCATCTTGCCCGGCGGCCGCCCCTGGTCGTACGACACCACCACGCGGCCCACACGCCGGTTCGTCGTGGCCAAGGGGCCGGGCTTCTCCTCGTTCACCGGCCGCCGATCACGATCGCGGGTGATCGGCACGCGCGCGCGTCTTCCGAGCGCGCGGAGCCGCCCGAGCGTGTCCATGAACGCATTCACCGCGCGCCGTACGGCTCTGGCGACGCGGTGCATCAGCAACGCGCTCGGCCGACCCCCGGCCCGGTGCGCGACGCGGCACCCGAGCGCCTGACTCTGCACGGCTACCTCGCCGACGGTCGCGTCCAACCTCGCCGCACGCCCGGAGAACCTCGGCGACGACGTCGACATCGAGCGCTACTGGGACGCCGGCCACGGAGCCGACGAGGACGCCGCACACGTCATCACCTGGATCGGTGAGGTGAAAGGCCACACCGAGCAGCACCCCTCGCCCGCCGACCGGCCGACGGCCCAGGTGGCGGAGAACATCGGGACAGGAGTGTCGGACACGCGAGGATTGTGCGGCCGGATCATCACGCCTCACCCACCACAGGGGGGAGTTCGTGATCGATTCGGATGTCCGTGCCAGTAAGGTGGGGCCCGCTGCGGCACCCCACCGTCATTCGCCCTGGCGAAGTCACGGCCGGCGGCGGTCGAGCCGTCGCACCGCTTTTCGTCTCACGGCATGAGGATGAAACAACAGGTGCTGATCGCGGGCCGGTACCAGCTGAACACCACCATCGGACGTGGCGCGATGGGAGAGGTGTGGCGCGCGCACGACCAGATGCTCGGCCTGCCCGTCGCCGTCAAGGTCCTGCTCGCGCAGAACAGCGATCCCACCGCCGACTCCCGTTTCCGCCTGGAGGCCCAGACCGCGGGACGGCTGCACCACCCCCATGTCGTCGGCGTCCTCGACTTCGGCGAGCACGAGGGCCGGCTCTTCCTGGTGATGGAACTGGTGGAGGGCGACAGCCTCGCCCGGGTGCTGTCCGACGAGGGGCCGCTCCCGGCCGAGCGGGTCGCGGACATCGCGGCACAGGCCGCTGCCGGGCTCGCGGTGGCGCACGAACAGGGCATCGTGCACCGGGACATCAAACCGGGCAACCTGCTCCTCGACGCGAGCGGCGCCCTCAAGATCGGCGACTTCGGTATCGCCCGCTTCATGGACGACCCCTCGGCCGCGCTCACGGCGACCGGGCAGATCGTCGGTACGAGCCTGTACATCGCCCCCGAGCGCGCTCTGGGCAAGCCCGCCGGACCGGCCAGCGACGTGTACTCGCTCGGCTGCGTGCTCTACCAACTCCTCGCCGGCCAGCCGCCGTTCCGCGCCGACTCCCCGATCGCGATCCTCCACCACCACCTCGACAGCGCCCCGGTGCCGCCGCGCGAGCTGGGCATCGGTCTGCCGCCCGCCTTCGAGAACTACCTCCTCGGCCTGCTCGCCAAGCGGCCGGAGGACCGGCCCACCGCACAGCAGACCGCCGACTGGTTCGCCTCGGGCGCCTGGCGGGGCCACCCCGAACCGCTTCCGGCCGCAGCCCCGGAACCCGGTCATGCCCCGGCGAGGACGATGGAACCGCCGGCACTCCCCCGCGCGGGGACGGGCCCGTCGACGACGTACAAACTCCCGTCCGCACCCAGTGCCCCGGGCCATCGGGCGGCCAACCGGCAGCGGCCGTCGGCTGCCGCACACCGCGAGCGACCCGCGACCGGAAGTCACCGCGAACGACCGGTGCAGGGAAGCCACCGCGACCGCCCCGCGTCGGGCGGCCACCGGAACCGTCCCGCGGCGGGCAGCCGCCGCGAGCGTCCGCCGGCCGCGGCCCGCCGTGAACGGGCGCAGGGCGGGGGCCTTCGGGACCTGCGGTCGCTGTGGGTGCACCTCACCCGCCGGCCGCGCGCGGTGGGGCTGATCGCAGCGGCGGCGCTGTTCCTGATCGCGATGTTCGTGGGCATGGCGGTGTTCTCGCCCGACAGCAGCTCGGCGGAGACACCCGGGGGCACGCAGTCGGGTCCTGCCACGCCGACACCCTGATTGCCGGGCAAGCACGGCGCATTTGGGCCGTCAGCCACTCAACTTGCCTGCTTCAGCAGGCGATTGAGTTGACGAAACGTTGACCGATCGAAAAGAGAACAGTGGTGGCGGCCGACTGTATGTTCACCGGCATGCCCCCACGCCTGCCCGTGCTCCCGTACCGCAAGCCGACCAGGGGACGGGACTACTGGGTCCTGGACGACGTCCTGCCGAACGTGGACGAGGTCCGGGCCCGTTGCCTCGCCAAGGACGAGGACGACTGGGCCAAGGGGTTCCCGTACACGCAGGAGAGCTGGCCGGGGCTGCGCACCATGCCGGGGCTCGAACCCGACGAACTCGACCGGATCGAGGGGCTGGTGCGCAAGGAGACCGGTGCGCAGAAGCTGTGGCAGCAGACCGCGCCCGGCGGCGGCACCCTCAACCACAACTGCGTCCAGGTCGTCGGCAAGGACGAGGGCGAACCCCGCCCGCACACCGACTCACGGGCCCTGTGCCGCTACGCCGCGGTGCTCTACCTCAGCCCGAACGTCCCCAAGGACTGCGGCACGAGCTTCTACCGCCAGAACCTGCCGGGCGGGGTCCTCGGCGGCAACATGGTGCAGGCCCCGCACAACAACCTGGTCGAGGCGCTGGGCACCCGGTACGTCACTCCCGACGCGTTCACCGAGGACGTCCGCGTACCGCAGCGCTACAACCGGCTGCTCCTCTACAAGGCGAACATCATGCACAGCGCGACCGGCTACTGGGGCAGCGACCTCGAGGAGAAGCGTATGACGGCCGTCTTCTTCTGGATGGGCTGACTCCCGGGCTCGCGAACAGCCCTTGCCTGGGCGCCGGTTCACCTGGACGTAGACACACGCCCCTCCCCAGCGGGTCCGACGGACCCGTCAGCGCGAAGGAGCGAGCGGAAGGTCGTCCGTGTACGCGTTCACCGGGCGGGTGATCCGCTCGACGCCATGGGCGTCGAGCGCCACCGGAGCGGACTCCGTGCCCAGGATCCCGCCGGGGTGCCAGGTTCCGGTGACCGCCACCCAGGTGTTGGCCCTGAGAGCCGGGAACCCGTACATCCGCACCTTCACGGTCTGGGCGTCCGCCGCGCAGCACGAGAAGATGATCCGGGTCAGATACCAGCTGCCACTGCGTTCGTCGGGCGTGACGAAACCGGTCATCTGGATACTGCGTCCCTTGATGGCCTGCTTCCGGTCCTGCTGCACACGGCTGGTGAAGTCCGAGAGGGTCATCGGGAGGGGCGAGGTCGCGGGCAGCGACTCGAAGTCCTGCTGCTCCGTCACGGACTTGGGCGGCTGGCGGGAGGCGGTGTACGCGCCGAGGGCCGGTGGTGCGTAGAAGAGCAGGCTCAGCACGGGCAGGAACAGCAGCCAGGCCGCGCGGGGCGCGCCGGAGTGATGGTGACCGTGGCCGCCGCCCCCGTGAGCGCCCCGGTCGTCGTCATGGACGTGGACGTCGTCGTGGTCCCGACCGCCGTGCTCGGGACGTCCCGCGTGCCCGCGCACCTGCGACACGACTTCCGCGACTCCCAGCAGGAGCAGCAGCACGCCCGAGACGATCAGCAGCGGACGCAGTCCCTGCTTGACGTATCTGAGGTACAGGTCGCCGAAGAGCGAGGCGTTCAGCAGACCGAGTCCGCCGAGGACGAGCAGGATCGCCTGGAAGGGCCGTTTCACAGCAGCGCCCCTCCGATCAGCGCACTGCACAGCACGGCGACGACCGTCGTGGCGGCGGAGAAGCGGGCCGCGAAGGCCCGGCCGAACGTCCCCGCCTGAAGGGCGATCAGCTTCAGGTCCACCATCGGCCCGACCACCATGAACACCAGCCGGGCGAGCGGCGAGAAGCCGGTGAGCGAGGCCGCCACGAACGCGTCGGCCTCGGAGCAGACCGCGAGGAGGACCGCCAGCCCGGCCATGAACAGCACCGAGAGCCAGGGCGAGCCGGAGAACACGTCGAGCACGGAGCGGGGGACGGCCACGTTGAAGGTGGCCGCCGCCATGGCACCCAGGACCAGGAAACCGCCCGCGTGCAGGAAGTCGTGCTGGAAGCCGAGCCGGAACTCCTGCCAGCGGCTGCGCCCCGGCTCGTGACCGGCGTGCCGTACGGTCGGCCGGAGCCATTCCTCGCGGCCCAGCCAGAGCCACAGCCAGCCCATCAGGGCGGCTGTCGCGAGCGAGGCCAGCAGCCGGGCCACGACCATGGCGGGGTTGCCGGGGAAGGCGATCGCCGTGGCGGTCAGCACCACCGGATTGACCGCGGGCGCCGACAGCAGGAACGCGAAGGCCGCGGCCGGAGTGACCCCCCGGCCGATCAGGCTGTTCGCGACGGGGACCGAAGCACATTCGCAGCCGGGCAGCACGACCCCGGCGACTCCGGCGACCGGAACGGCGAGCACCGGCCGGCGGGGCAGCACCCGGCTGAACACCCGGGCCGGCACGAAGGCGTTGATGGCGCCGGACAGCGCCGTACCGAGCAGCAGGAAGGGCAGCGCCTGGACGGTGATGGCGAGACAGACGGTCCGCCAGGCCTGCATGACCGGCTGGTCGAGCCATCGGTTGAGGAGCAGGAGCATAGGGCCGGTCAGTATGGCCGCCGCGAACAGGATCGGCAGGGGCAGGGGCCGGCCGCGGGCGGGGGCGTCGACGGTCGCCGCGGGCACCGCGACGGCCGCCTTCGCCTCCTCGGCCAGTTCTTCTGTCTTCTGCATGCCGGCTCCGAATGTCGGATGTTCGGATCGAACATAACTGGCGCCCCACCATGCTCCCCACCACCGCCACGCGCTCACTTTTCCGGCTCTCCTGTCGCTTCCGTGGGTGGGGTTATGCGAGTTGACGGCCTGGTAGCTGCGGGCGGTGTCCGCCGAGGCTGAGCATCGCCAGGGCGATC
>NZ_JBEYXD010000182.1:0-6403 GCF_040644975.1 Streptomyces sp. NPDC046900
GCCAGGCCCGCCCGGCCACCCGCCCATTCCTCACCTGCCGTGGCCGCCAGCGTGAGATGGCTGGTGCCCGTGCGCCAGGTCAGCGCGGTGTAGAACCAGCCGGTGCCGCGGCCGCGCAGGTCCAGCCGCCGTTTGCCGCCGCGCGGGTCGGCGAGGGTGGCGGAGTGGAGCAGGGCGAGGGTGGGAGCGGGCGGGAGGACGCCGGGCCGCGGCCGGAGGACGAGCCGGGGTCGGGCGTGGTGACGGCGTTCGGGCGGCAGTTGAAGCTGCTGCGGGTACGGGCGGGCCTGGAACGGCCGGAGTTCGGGAAGCTCACGGGCTACGCGGGCCAGTCGATCGCCTCCTTCGAGCAGGGGCGGCGGATTCCCCCGCCGAAGTTCATCGACCGCGCGGACGAGGTGCTGGACGCCGGGGGCGTCCTCAAGGCACAGAAGGAGGAGGTGGGGCGGGCACGGTATCCGGCGTTCTTCCGGGACGCGGCGCAGTTGGAGGCGGGCGCGGTCGGCCTGTGCGTGTACGCGACGCGTGCTGTGCGGGGGGCGGCCAGGTGCGCCCGCGCCTGACGTACGAGGAAGACGGCGAGGGCGAGCAGGAGCACGGCCAGCGCCCAGCCGGCAGCCGGCCCAGGGCCTTGGTGACCAGGGACGCGGCGTGCTGCAGGTCGGCTCGGTACGGTGAAGCCCGCCGGGACCGATGACCGCGAAGTCGCGGGAGAGCGGTCTCTCACGGATCATGGGGAATCTGCCGGCTGGTTGATGACCCTCGAGTAAGACCGGAGGTCCGGCGTCATGATCAAAACACGACGTGCCGTGCGGTGTCTGGCTGTCGGCATGATGGCCACGGCCGCCGCCTTCGTCCCCGCGGCAGGGGGAGCGACCGCTGCTGAGCCAGCCGTGGCAAAAGCGGCAGTCTCCGGGACTGAGCAGTCCTCACCACTCACACCACCCCCCACGCCGCCCGTCGAGACGGTGAAGGTGCTGCTCGCGCAGGAACTTCCGAATGTCCCGGGCAAGACCTTCACCTCGGAGGTCGTCGAGTTCCCGCCCTCCACACGCGCGGTGCCGCATCGCCATGGCAAGGCGTTCGTCTACGCCTACGTGCTCGAGGGCACCATACGCAGCCAGCTCGACAACGGGCCGGTCCGCACCTACCGCGCCGGCGAACAGTGGGCCGAACCGCCGAACTCCTACCACGCGCTCACGGAGAACGCGAGCTCGACGGAACCGGCGAAGCTGCTGGCCGTCATCGTGTCGAACACAGGCGAACCGACCAAGATCGATGAACCGAAACCGACGGAGTGAGCTGGATCAGCGTCTCCGCCCCGGTCCCGGGCGTGTTCACCTGAAGGGGTGAACTGCGGAATCGACCTACCCGCAGAGGCAATACGGAGGCTGACGGACGAAGACGTGCCGGGCCGCCGCCACATTGGACTGCCCCCCTCGGTTGTGCGCCCGGTGCGACGGGTGCCCCCCCCATCCTCGCGGGCTTGGGGGGCGTTCGGCTCCTGGCCGGCGATAACTCCCTGATCGTTCAGGGGAGATTCAGGAGACGGGGCTCCGTACTGGCCGCGTTCCGGCCCTGTAGGATCCTCGGTGGTCGATCACGGGTGCTGGGGCTCTGAAGGGCCAGTGCCAAGGCACCGCTGACACCGACCACCCGGGCCCGGCTGCCGCCGCCGACAGCGGGCACATGGAGGCCGACATCGTCGGCAGCCGTGGCTGTTCCTGCAACCGCGTCTCCTGCGGTGCCGCCTGGAGAGCCAGCCCCGACGTCACGATCCGGGTCCGCAGCCGGGAGAACATCATCGGCGAGCTCGACCAGCCGCACGACACGTACGGTGTGACCGCCTTCCGGTTTGCCGACGACCTGTTCCCGGGCGTGTGTGGGCGGCGTCTGGTCAGACCTTCTCCACTCGCACGGAGTGCCCCGCGAGGAGTTGACTCATGTCGTCGGTGTCGGAGGTGAACACGGTTGTCTGAGCTCCCTGCGCGGCTTCCCGCCCCGCCACAGCCGCCAGAACGGCGTCGATGGCGTACTTGTGCCCATGCAGGCCGGCTTTCTTCAGCATGCCGCGAGCCAGGGCGATCACCCGGTCGTCCGTGTGCACGATGCGGATCCGGGACAGCGTCCAGCCCCACAGTGCCTGCCTCGACGTTTCGCGAGGGTCCCATGCCTCCAAGGTCGTGAGCCCCGACGTGACGATCGGAATGTCGAACCACGGGGCCGTCTTGATCAGTGCGGCCATCTCCCGATCGCCCAGAACCGCCTTGGAGAGGGCCTCGGAGTCGAACACGAAGACGCGCTGTCGCGGCGGGTGCGGCTTCGCTCGGGCGGTGCGGCTCACGCGGCCTCGTCCGGGCGTGATCGCTGCTCGTCATGCCAGCCGTCAATGGCGGCGACGCGGTCCAGCGCTGTGACCGAGACAGGTACGTCGATCGCGCAGGTTGCGCGGGATCCGGGGATCGGCGAGGGCCTTGGGGGGTTGGGCCGCCAGGGCCGGGAAGAGCGTCGAAGCGTCGGAGACGGGAGGGTTGAGCAAGTCCGGGCGGGAGGAGTTGCAGCGGGTGCGGCGTAAGAGCGCTGCGCCCGACAAGGAGAACGCCCAGCCGGCGATGGAGCGTGATGCCCTCAAGCGATGCGTGGTCCCTGGGTGACGTAGACAGGAACGGGGCGCGTGTGGCCGCGTTCACCGCCGGCCAGAGCAAGCTCTACCCGGCTACCGCCATCGACCTCTCCTCCCGCAGGATGCCGGTCTGCGCGATGGGTGCCCACGATCACGCAGACCTGGTCGTCCCGGCCCCGTGGATGGCCGCTGCCGTCCGCGGCGGCGACGTCCGCAGAGGGATCCCGGAAGCACGGGAAGCACGGGAAGCACGGCACGAACGTACAGGTCATCGCTGACCGTTCGGCCGACCGCTAGGGGCCTCGCGACGCATTGACAGGACGTTCGTGCGGCTGGCGAACAGGGCATTTTCAACGCCCTCGACCACGCCCGAATCCCTTGCTGGGCGAACAAGGGCTACCTCACCCTGCGTCACGCCAGCTCAACCATAGGTCGGAAAGGCCTTCCATGACCTGCATCGTTCGGATTGATGAGCTGAGCCAGATCATTCGGAATCGGCAGGCTTCAGCCGCAGGGAGAGGCTGTTGATGCAGTATCGCTTGTCCGTCGGCGTCGCGAATCCCTCACCCTCGAACAATTCTCCAAGATACGACCCGCAACGAGCGCACCGAACCACGGGATAGGAGGACCCGCTCTGCTCCACTTCGACCGAATTGAGGTCCTTGGGGTCGTAGAACGCCGGCCAGCCACAGCGAGAGTCGAACTTTTCCGCAGAAGTGAAAAGATCAGCACCGCAGGCCCTGCAGGAGTACACGCCCTTTTCTTTGGTGTCGGTGTACTCTCCGGTAAACGCCGGTTCGTCCGCAGCACCGCGCAGTACCCTGTATTCCTCCGGGCTGAGCTCCGCGCGCCACTCGGCGTTTGACTTCTCAATATCGTACGCCATGACTTCATCCTTCAAGAATCGGAACGCTGCCTCAGGAGGTGAGCAGCGCTGGACGGATGGTTACTTGTGTTGTCCATTCGAGAACTCAGAGCAAAGAATACGTCAACCAACGTCCATCGTCGATCCTCTGTGCTGCCGAGGAAGCGGTAACCCTTTTCGACTATGGAAACCGGTTTTCCGTATCTCGGAGCCAAGAACTGTCCCGCGATCCTCGGCTGCCCGGCATCGGATGCGGTGTATCACCAGGCAAGGGGCGTCCGCACGCTGGATGTATGCGTACGCTGTGTCGACGCGGCAGCGGAAACCCGTCCGCACGAGCGCGAAGCCGAGCGCGGGAGCCGTGGCCTGCGTCGCGCGCCCGCCGGAGATTACGGGACATCCCTCGACAATACCGGATCCCAAAACAGCCTCCGAAGCGGGCCCCAACACCTCTTCCTGAGCGTTCTTTACGACACCGATTGACAACTGGTCTTCGAGGCGTTGCACGAGCAGAGCTACCGCGAGTTCGGCCATAAACTCATCGGTATTCCTGCGGACTGCCTGAACCGCCGTGTCGCCACGATCAGTTCTTTGATCTCGCCGTCGGCCCTGTGAGTGCCTTTGGGTCCTCTGGTCAGATCGGAGCAGATCGGGCAGGACAGCCCCGGGGGGCTGCCCTGCTGCCGTCGGCGGCGGGCGTAGCCCAGAGCGGCGGGTTGCGCATTACGCCACAAGCTTGACAAATCCGATTCCATAGAATGGAGCAGCAGCTGACGATCTGGCTCGACTGCGTCCGGCAGGGCCTGGATGCGGCCCAGCGCCAGGAGGTCCATCAGGCTCGGCGGCGAGTGAGCCCGCGCTGAGTGAGCTCACATCCAGAGCCGTGAGCCCGCGGCGAGACGGATGGGCAGGCGGCAGGGCCTCAGACGCGCCCCAGAATCCCGGACGCCAGTGTCGAGGCGGTCAGATGCTTGTAGCCGACGCTCGTGAAGTACACCAGGATCTCGTGGTCGTCCCCGCTCAGCATCCGTCCCTCGCCCCAGAGCCGGTGGGCGACGGCAGCGTCCCCGATGACCGTCGTGCGCGGCGCTCGCGCGGCTTTCGGTGCCTGGTCGTTGTCGCAGTTGTCGCAGGGCGCGGGTGCTGCTGATGACCGCGACGCCGCACCGTGGGAAGGAGTGGCTCTTCCGGCACCTGCTACACCTGGTCGACCCGGCGATCTACCCCGACCCCGGCAATGAGCCCAACGTTGAGCTCAGCGCGTTGCGGCCCGGCCCGATCCACTTTCTCCGGCGAATGAAGGAGGATTTGGTCGACTACGACGGCACGACCCGGCTGTTCAAGGGACGGACTGCTCAGAACTACAGCGTCCCGCTGTCGCAGATTGAGTACGGCTACTACCAGGCCGCTCTGGAGATGGTCGACCGGCAAGCTCGTCTGGGCCGACCAAGACCGGCCGTCCACACCTTCACACGCACGGGCCTCCAGCACGCCGCCCGCTTCCTTCCCGGTGGACGAGCCGGTGGGAGCGCTGGTGGTTGAGGGCCATGGCCAGGGCATCGTGGAGCGGGGCGATGCCGCAGCGTAGGCGCAGTGCGGCGCGTGTACGCCGAGCCGCGAGGTTTCGGACGCACCGTGAACCGCAAGCGCGTCGAGCGCCTGATGCGCAGGCACGGCCTTTCGGGCCTGCATCTGCGGCGCCGCACGCGCACCATGGTCCCAGACCGTCTCGCATCACCCGCCCCCCGATTTCGTTCAACGCGACTTCCATGTTGAGCAGTTGAACGAGAAGTGGCGCGGCGGCATTACGTATGTGCAGGTCGGTGGCGCGTGGCCGTTTCTCGCGTGTGTCCTGGACATCGGTTCACGCCGGGGTGCTCGGCTGGTCGATGGCTACACATGTGCGCACTGAACTGGTGACCGACGCCCTCAACATGGCCGTAGCCCTCCCCGGTGGCAGCGTGGATGGGGTGATCTTTCATGCGGCGTGCGCGGCTCGCAGTGCACCGCCGCCATGTTCGCACACGTCTGTGACGGCTTCAGGATCCGCATGAGCATGGGCCGGGGCGGCTCAAGTTACGACAATGCCCTCGCTGAGAGTTTCTGGCAGGGATTCAAGAGGGAGGCGGTGCACCAGAGGCTGATCTCGACGTGCATCAGGCGAGGCTGGAGATTTTCCAGTGGCTGACGTACTACAACTCCGCAGGCGTCACAGCGCCCTCAATTACCTCTCGCTATGAAGTTCGAACAGCAGCATCTGCGAGCAGATAAGCTATCGATCGCGGCATGAGCCCCTGTTTCCACACTTCGGGACACGCCTCACCCCATGGTCCACACCCCATGCACCAGCGGATTCACCCGGCGCCTGATCCTGCACCCCCGCGAGGAGCACAACCTGCTTCAATGCCAGGCACGCCGAGGAGGAAACCGACTCTGGAAGGAACGCTACGCCAAGCGCGCTGGCGTCGAAGGCACGATCTCCCAGCCGTCCGCACAACCGGGATCCGCACCGGCCGCTAGCGAGGCCATGCCAAGACAGTCCTGGCCCGCGTGTTCTGAGCCGTCGCGATCAACGTCCACCGCATCGACGCCCGCCTCATCGTGCGCCCCGACGGCACCACGCTCCGCACCCACTTCGCCGGGCTCGACCTCGATCCCCGGCCCCACAGGAAGCCTCAGCGACGCCGCCCATGAATCGGGCGACAGAGTCCCGCAGACCTGCTACAAGAGCGCGACGGGTATCACCATGGGGTACATGCTGATTGCCATGGCCTGAGCCGGACATTGCACGACGCCTCTCGGCACAGGAAAGACGTCTGTCACGCGGGGCCGGGGGGGCCCCGAGCGCGGACAGGGCGGCCCCGCCGCCGGGAGAAAAGAGAATAAGAGACAAAAAAAAAAAAACCCAAACATAA
>NZ_JBEYXD010000183.1:0-6366 GCF_040644975.1 Streptomyces sp. NPDC046900
GTTCTCGATCTCAGCAATCAGATCATCGCAGGCCGGGGGCACCCTTCTGCTATCGGAGCGTCAGTTCAGATTCCCAGCTGAGCACATGAGGTTGGGCCGTTGCCGACAGACGGCAACGAGCGCGGACGACTACAACACTCGGCAGCCTGTCACGGAAGCCCCGCGGATCCGATGGTGGTGGCTGCCCGTTACGCCGATCCGGGTCCCTAGATACGGAGGAGACGCGCTGAGCGAAGTTGCCTTCGAGAGGTGACTCCGAGCTTCGCGAAGGCATTCCCGAGGTGCCATTCCACCGTGCGCGGGCTGATGAACAGCTGGGCAGCGATCTCCTGGTTGGTGTGCCCGTCTCTGGCCAGCCTGGCGATTTGAGCTTCCTGGCCGGTGAGGTCGGTGTCGGCGCCAATCGTCCGTTTGCGCACAGTTTCCCCGGTGGCCAAGAGCTCCTTGCGGGCGCGTTCGGCGAAGCCGTCGGCTCCGAACCGACTCAACGCCTCGTAGGCGGACCGTAGCTGGGCACGGCTTTCCTGGCGGCGGTTCTGACGACGTAGCCACTCGCCGTACAGCAGACGGGCACGGGCCAAGTGGATGGCGATGCGGCAGCCTTTGAGATGCTCGATCGCCTCCTGGTAGAGCGCCTCGGCAGCCTGGTCGTCACTCACCAGGGCGCGCGAGCAGGTACCTACTCCCAGGGCCCATTCGGTTCCGCTCGCGCGTGTGCGCTCGGTGAGGTTATCCAGTGCCGCCATCGCGGCCTCCGGCTGCCCGTTGCGGACGGCCGCCTCGATGAGTTCGGCCAGTGCCCAGCCGAAGATGCCGACATCTTCGTACTGACTTGCACGCGTCGCGGCTGCCAGCGCGGCATCGTAGCGGCCGAGGCCGTTGTACAGAACTGCGGTTGCGTACTCGGCGAGGCTCAGAACGCGCCCTTCACCCCGGGCGCGCACTTCTTCGATGGTGGTCTCGATGAGATCCCGTGCCTGGGGCTCCTGGCCCCGCCAAGCGGCGAGTACCAGGGACGTGTACATCATGGGTACGCCGCCCACCGCCTCTGAGATTTCCGTGGCCTGGTCGATCAGCGCGGCTGCGGTGTCGAATTCGCCGGCATGGACGTGGGAGAACGCTTGGTAGGTCAACGCCATCGGCAGGACGGCGAGCGCCCCGGCTTCTCGGGCGGTGCGGACGGCGCCGGTCGCCAGCTCATGCCACGCGTCGTCGTCCCACAGCTCACACGCGAGAGGCTCGGGTATCACACGGAACGCCAGCCACAGCCAGCGCCTGTCCGCATCCGTCGCACCGGATGCCTGCTCCTGCTGGACGACGTGCAGTGCGTGCCTGAGAGGGGCGACGCCAGCGGCGTAGCCATCGATGATCCGGCTGACCATGCTGTCCAGGAGGATGTCGACCATCCGCGGCGGCGTCGGTGGCAACGGTCCGGCGCGGGCCGCCTCGGCCACCTCCCGGAGCCCGGCGCCCTCACTCAGAGAGCCAGCGAAGATCGCCGCGCCGAGCGCTTCCAGCAGGGTGTCACGGGCGAGGGTGGTGTCGAGAGGTGCCAGCCGATGTGCCGCGTCGACCAGGAGCCGGGGCGCGTCGCTGCCTCGCATCTGGGAGAATACCAGCCGGGCTCGCAGCCGCTCGAGTCGGGCGCGCTGCAGGTCGTCGAGAGGGCCGGCGTCCGCGGCCGCCAGCAGGTTGCAGGCCTGGTCGGCCCCGCCGGCGTCGATCGCGGTCTGGGCGGCGGCCAGTGCACGGGTGACGCGGCGTGCGGGATCGGGAGTCAGTTCCGCCGCCCGCCGCAGGAACGAGGCTGCCGCGGCAGCTCCTCCCCTGCCTTGGGCCCGGCCAGCTGAGCACTCCAGGTCGACGGCGACGCTCTCGTCGCGCCGGGCGGCAGCGTGAGCGAGGTGCCACGCCCTGCGATCAGGATCAAGGTGGGGATCGGTGGCTTCTGCCAGTGCCCGGTGTGCCGCCCGGCGATCCGGCGCAGACGCCCTCTGATAGATGGCCGAGCGCACTAGGGGGTGGTGGAACCGCACCCGGGTGCCGCATTCGACAAGCCCTGCGGCCTCGGCCGGCGCTGCGGCGGTCTCCGGTATCTCCTGCAGGCCTGCTGCGCGCCACAGCAAGCATGGGTCTCCGGTCGGTTCCGCCGCAGCGGTCAGCAGGAGGCGCCGGCTGTCCTGCGGAAGGGATCGGAACTCCTGGTAGAAGGCGTTCTCAATGCGACTTGCCAAGGGGCGCCTGCCGGGAAGCCAGAATCCGCCCGCCAGCTCCGCGGGCGCGTGTGGCAGCTCCAGCAGGGCCATCGGATTGCCGTGGGCCTCGGCGACGATCCGATCCCGTACCAGCGGGTCGAGGGGCACCCGGAGAGCCGAAGCCAGCAGGGTGCGTGCGTCGGACTCGCTGAGGCCGTCGAGGATCAGTTCCGGCAGGCCGGCCAGCTCACAATGGTCGTCAGGCTCCCGCAGAGCGAAGATCAACGCTATCGGTTCGGCCATCAACCGCCTGGCGACGAACACCAGCACTTCCATGGACTCCTCATCCAGCCACTGCGCATCATCGATGAAGCAAGCCAGTGGCTGTGCCTCGGCGGCGCTGGCCAGCAGATCGAGCGCGGCCAGGCCCACCAGGTACCGATTCGGCGCCTTGCCGTCCAGTAGTCCAAACGCCACGGACAATGCTTCGCGCTGCGGTTCCGGCAGCTCTTGAAGCCGACCCAGCGTGCACGTGAACGTGCAGAGCTGCTGAAGGCCCGCGAAGGGAAGCTTCATCTCCGACTCGATGCCCGCAATGGCGGCGGTTCGGCACCCGACGGCCCGACTGGCTGCGTAGTCCAGCAAGGCGGTCTTGCCGATCCCTGCCTCGCCGCGGAGGACCAGGACCGCGCTGTTGCCTGCCTTTGCTGTCGCCAGTACCCCCTCCAGCACGGCCAGCTCCCGGTCCCGGCCCAGCAGTCCGGCCTGAGCATCGATGCTGGGCACGCCCATAGTCGATCTCCTTCCCCCGTTGCTTGATGCGTTTCCCCGCGGTTCCCGCGGCCGACCGAAACGACCGGTCGGCTCGCATGCTCCCCTCGGACACCACCCGACGCTATCGTCACCGTTAGTCCATTTTAGGAACTTTTAGGAGCTATGGGGGTTACGCCCAATGTGGCACTTGGGGCGCTCTGATCATCAAGCAGCGACTGTCCGCGTCCGTACGTGACCCAGAGTCGCACCGTCTCCGCCGCAAGTGCGATGCCCCGGGTTCAGCCACGGGACGAGCCCCGGGAATTTCCCGGGGCCCATGCACGCCCAACCTCGGGAATGGTGGACGAGTCGGTGACACAAGGTCGTCGGCGACAGCAAGGAGATTTTTATGTCCGCCACTCCCGGCACTCCGGAGATCCGGCCGTTCACGTTTGAGTTTCCCGACGCGGAGCTCGACGACCTGCGCGCGCGTATCAACGCGGCGCGGTGGCCCGAGAAGGAGACCGTCGCGGACCAGTCGCAGGGCACGCAACTGGAGACGATGAAGGAGCTCGCGCACTACTGGGCGTCGGAGTACAACTGGCGCAAGGTCGAGGCGAAGCTGAAGGCCCTGCCGCACTTCATCACCGAGATCGACGGCCTGGACATCCACTTCATTCACGTCCGGTCGAAGCATGAGAATGCTCTGCCACTGATCGTCACGCACGGCTGGCCGGGCTCAATCGTCGAGCAGCTGAAGATCATCGAGCCGCTGGTCGACCCCACCGCCCACGGCGGGAGCGCGTCGGACGCCTTCCACGTGATCATCCCGTCGATGCCCGGCTACGGCTTCTCGGGCAAGCCCACCTCGACCGGCTGGGGTCCCGAGCGCATCGCACGTGCCTGGGGCGAGCTGATGAAGCGCCTGGGCTACACGAAGTACGTCGCCCAGGGCGGCGACTGGGGTGCGATCATCGCGGACTTCATGGGTGTGCAGGAGCCCGAGGGCCTGATAGGCATCCACACCAACTTTGCCGGTGCGGTTCCGCCCGCCATCGACGCTGCGCTCATCGCGGGCAACCCGCTGCCCGAGGGCCTGTCGCTCTCCGACGAGGAGAAGGCGGCGGTCGAGCAGCTGGACTTCGTGTACCGACACGTCTACTTCGCCTACATGATGGGGTCGCGTCCGCAGACCCTGACCGGACTCACGGATTCTCCGGTCGGGCTGGCGGCCTTCCTGCTTGACCATGACGCGGCCAGCCTGGCCATGATCTCCCGGACCTTCGCCGGACACACCGAAGGCCTCACCCGGGACGACGTCCTCGACAACGTCACGCTCTTCTGGCTGACCAATACGGCGATTTCCGCGGCTCGTCTCTATGCGGAGAACAAGACCTCGTTCTTCGGCGTCAAGGGCGTCAACCTCCCGGTTGCCGTGAGCGTTTTCCCCGACGAGATGTACCAGGCCCCGAAGAGCTGGGCGGAGCAGGCCTACCCGAACCTCATCCGCTACAACCGGCTCCCCAAGGGGGGCCACTTCGCGGCCTGGGAGCAGCCAGAGCTCCTCGTGAACGAGATCCGCGCCGGCTTCCAAAACCTGCGGTAGCCGACCGCGCCTGACGCCTTCACACGCACCAGCCCGGCGGGGCGGCCGAGCGGCCCAACTCCAGGTCCGCTCGGCCGCCCCATACTCCTTTACCTCTACCCAGATGGTCCTTCACTTCTCCCGTTAGCGGGTGCCCCGCAGGTCCGCGAGATCGCAACGATGAACAGCCCTCAACCCCTCACGAACCGACGTATCCCCTCCGACGATGACACCCACATCCAGATCCTCACCCCGCGGAACCCCGACACCCCGAACGGTCCCCACACAGCAGCACCGGATCCAGCCAAGCTCCTCGTACGATTCGAACGCGAGGCCATGCCATTCCTCGACCGGTTGTACGCGACCGCGACGCACCTGACCCACGACCGCGTCCACGCCGAGGACCTTGTTCAGACGACGTATCTCCGAGCCTTCGACGCGTTCGGGGCGTTGACCGCCGAAACGAGCCTGAAGGTCTGGCTGTTCCAACTCCTGGCCGACACTGCGCTCCACGTCTCTGGCGAGTGGCGGCGCCCGCAACCCTCAAACTCCTCGACAGCATGTCCCTGCCGACGGTCGCAGGAAGAGCACCACCCGAGGTTCTGTGACCCCCAGATGTCCCAGGCGCAGGCCTTGGAGCAGCTGCCCGACCGTGAGGTGAAGGCGGCTCTTCAACAACTCCCCCAGGAGTTGGCAATCGTTGTTTATCTCGCGGACGCCGAAGACTTCTCCCCCACGGAGATCGCGGACATCCTGGCCATACCCCAAGTCACCGCGACATCCCTCCTGCTCTACGGAAGACACTGCTTGCTCCATGCGCTCACCGACGCCGCACGCCGGCACGGCTTTCTCGACTGACGAACCTTTCGGGGTACTTCGTCTGTCTGCCAGGGCCGGTTGCCAATGCCGCCAGCAGGATCGCCGACGGCAGGCGCCACCTGGACTGCGGGCACGCACACCCAGGACTTCAGCATCGCCAAGTAGCGTGCACCCTGAAGTGCATCAGGGACCGGATCACCGAGCTCGGAGAGACGCCCTCGGTGCGGGCGATCAGTCAGCCGGAGAGGTACGCGAGTGCACAACGCGTGCACACTCGCGCGGGAACGCCCGGGAACTCGCAGGTCGAAGCGGGCACTGCCTGGATACGACACCCCGACCAGACCATAAGCTCAGGTCAAAGCCCTGATGGCAGACGAGTCGGGCTATACGCCGGGGACAGTCACGAGATTTGAGAAGATGGCCTGCTGCGCAGACCATCGGTCACCGAGAGCCAGTGTTCAAGACCGTCGACGAGGCACGGTGCTCCTCGCGGACAGCCCACCAGCTGTCGCCGCCCTTGTCCTTAACCCGCACGCTCCAGCGCGCTTCACGTGGGCACGGAGAACCCCACGCACACCGCTGCATGCGGGACCGGGTGCCGGCAGCATGCAGCTCCGGGCTCCAGTCGATCGGCCCCTCAACAAGTTCCACGACACCAGTGAAGCGCGTTCTTCCCTGCCACCGCAGTCGAATGCGTGTCGAAGTCGAAGTAAGAAGGGTGCGGTTCGTTTCGAGTGACGGCCGCCATCAAGCACTGAGGGCATAAGTTGGCTGGTCGGAGGCGGGGTAGAGACGCTCGTGCTCGCGGGCGGCGTGATAGCGCCAGTAGGGGTTGAGGTCGCCGTTGGAGACGACGGCACGCAGTCGCAGGACGGCTTCCGCTCCTGGCAGGCCCCAGCGGGCACCGGTGATGTCGAGCCGGTCGGCGATCATTATCTGAACCAGCGCGATGCCCGCTCAGGCGTCCGGCGAGAGGTGTGGTCCGGTCGTTGGGGAGATGGTGTGTGGTGCGAT
>NZ_JBEYXD010000184.1:0-6178 GCF_040644975.1 Streptomyces sp. NPDC046900
AAAGCAGCGAGAGCATCGCGGACGTCGGGATACACATCAGCCTCGCCGAAGGTCTCCGGCTGCCCCGCCTGCGCACGCCGCTCACGCTCCGCATAGAGCTCAAAGCCGGGCCGGAACTCCTGGAACGTCTCGCGGTAATCGCGGCCCTGAGCAATGACAGCGCCGAACATCGCATGGAAGGTGTGGCGTGGTACACCGAGCCAGTCGGCCCACGTGCCGTACTCCGTGGTCTCGTCCACGAGGCACTCGCCCACATCAAAGATCACAGCGCGAATCATGCTGGCAGCCTAACGATGCCACTCTCTCATCGGGCAACGAGTGCGGGTCTCGCAGTAGCCGGCAGAACTACCGGCTGATCGATGCGCAAGCCTGCCCACGCGGCCGCTTGGCCAGCTTGTGTCTCAAAGCCGAGCACGTGGAACGACCTGGCCAGATCGTCCAGCCGATCAGCTGGGAGCCGGTCGCCACCGAGGTCGGCCTACTGGACAACTTGCGGACCGTACTGGCCGCCGGGCGGCAGGCCGGCCTGAAGGTGACCGTCCTCGACACCGCCGCCTGACGGGAGCTGGAGTTGCTTCGGTTCGGTATCTCCCGAACCGAAGCAACTCCACTTGCAGCCGGCCGGGCAGGGGCGCCGCAGGTGGAGCGGGCACGTGCCGGCCTGCATCCGTCCACCTGCTGCCGGCAAACCCCTGCGGTGCTGCGCGGAGCGGTGGCGACGTTTCGTCCCATCGCGGCTGAGGAAAAGGCGTTCCGCCTACTTCATGATCGGACGTTGGAGCCCTACAGTCATCCCCCACCCGCAGCCTCGATCCGCTGTGCGGGCGATCCGTGCCGCCTTCTCCCTGAGGTTATCCGCCATGACTGCACCCACGCCGGTAGACGCCGGCAACCCGCTGAACGATGACGCCAGATTGGAAAGTCTCGGCTACAAACCCCAACTCAGTCGTGTGCTGGGGCTCTTCGCCAATTTCTCCGTGGCCTTTACCTACCTGTCGCCCATGGTGGGGATCTACTCCCTGTTCGTACTCGGCGTCGGCACGGGCGGGCCGGCGTATGTGTGGCTGACCTGGCTGCCGGTGGCCGGGATGCTCCTGGTCGCCCTGGTCTTCGGTGAACTGGCCAGCCACTATCCGGTCGCCGGAGCCCTGTACCAGTACGGCAAGTTCTCCGTCGGCTCCCGCTATGGCTGGTTCGTAGGCTGGTTCTACGGCATAGCGCTGCTCATCACCGTGGCCTCGGTGGACACCGGCGTGGTCAGCTACGCCGTGGCGTTGGGCCACAACTGGTTCGGCTGGACCTTCGACCCCGCCTCCCACATGGTGATTCTGGTGGTCACCGTGGTCCTGCTGGCCATCCAGACCGCGCTCAACGTGACTGGCGCGCGGGTGATGGGGCGGGTGGCCCAATTCGGTGTGTATGTGGAGCTGATCGGCACGGTCGGTATCGCGATAGTGCTGGCCGTGCACGGCTTCCACCACGGTCTGGGCTTTTTGTTCTCCACTGAGAACGTGCAGCATGCCGCAGCCAATCCGCTGGGGCTGGACTTCCACGGCAACTGGTTGACCGGCGCTGCGCTCATCTCCGTGCTTGCCCCGGTCTACATCTTCTACGGCTTCGAGTCGGCCGGGGACATCTCCGAGGAGACCGCGGACGCTGGGCGGCAGGTCCCGCGTTCGATGCGGCTGTCTTTGATGTGGGGCGGGGTTGCGTCCTTTGTCTTGGTCGCCGCCTTGCTGCTGGCGATGCCCGCGAGTAATCCGGTCGCGGCGACGGTCAAGGGCGGCGGCGTCCCCTTCGTCCTGGGCCAGCTGCCCAGCTGGCTGCAGGACATGCTGTTGCTGTTGATCGTCTTTGCGTTCTTCTCCTGCGGCAGTTCGGTGCAGGGCGCGGGCAGCCGCCTGATGTTCTCCTACGCGCGCGACGGCGCGCTCCCCCGTTCGGCCTGGGTCTCCAAGGTCCACTCCCGCTTCCGCACGCCGGTCAACGCGCTGCTCGCCGGTGCGGTGGTGACCGCGCTGTTCGTCCTGCTGGAGTTCGCCTCGCCGAGCCACGACATCAAGCTCGGCTTCATCACCTACCCGGCGAATACCAACGTCCTGGTCTCTTTGGTGTCCTTCGGGGTGAGCGGCATCTACCTGTCCTTCCTGCTCACCGTCGTCGGTGCGATCGTGGCGCGGGCACGCGGCTGGGTTCCCGAGGGCCGGTTCCGTCTCGGCCGCTGGGGCTGGCCGGTGACCGTGCTGGCCACCTTGTACCTGGTGGCGATGCTGGTCAATGTGGTGGCGCCGACGGGGCTGACCAGCCCGCGCGGATACTTCAACCTCGACTGGATCACGCTGCTGGTTATGGCCGCGGTGGCGGTCGTCGGCGGGATCTGCTTCCTCCTCGGCCACCCCGATCGACACGTCCGCGAGCATCTCGACGGTGCACAGCGCAAACTGTGAGCCGTACTCCACAGCAAACGCCTAACGCTCCTCCCCAGTGATGGTCCGGAAAAGCCCTGGACTGCAGCCAATCCGCACATCCGGTCCGCCACTTCACATCCTCACACGGTCGGGTGGCCGCACCACGTCAACGTGACACGGCCACCCGACCACACCGTGTAGGCGGGGCTGTTCCGTCTCTGCATGAGCCGCGCCAAGACCGCGTTCTGTCCTCCCCACCGACGCGGAGGTGTTCCGTCATGATGACGACCAAGGGCACGACATACCCCGTCCTCCCCGCCGACGCGGGGGTGTTCCGTGATAGAAGCCGACGACGTGACGGCGCTTGCGGTCCTTGTCCGTCTGCTATACGAGCAACTCGATGCGATGAGTTTGCCACCGGAGATCGACTTCGCCGAGGAGACCAGGACCCCCGAAACGGTCTGACCTGGACCCCGGAACCTGACAAGGGGCCGCCGCATTGCCGACGGCCCCTTGTCAGCTTTCAGCGCGATTGCTCCGTCTTGACCCCGGTACCAGTTCCAGGCCGCTGTCCGCGGGCAGGGCCTGCCGGTAGCCGGTGTACATGTGCTCGGTCGCCAGGCGGACCAGGCGGTCCTCGTCCGCCGCGCGGGCGGCCTCCAGGATGGCGCAGTGCTCGCTCACCATCACCGGGACGCTGCCCGGTCCTGGACGTAGGAGCGGGAGATGCGGCGGTTGACGGGTGGTCCCAGAGGGTGTCGATCATCCGCAGGAGCAGCGCGTTGTCGCAGGGCTCGATCAGTAGCCGGTGGAAGGCCCGGTTGAGTTCGAACTGCGCCGTCGCGTCGGCCGGGTCCGTGGCCGCCATCTCCTCGATCCCCGCACGTCGCCCAGGACAGTGTGAGCGACTTCGAGGAATTCATCCGTAACAAGGACCTCTCCCCGCAGGACGGGGACACCGGGCCGAATACGCCGCCGACCTCGCGGCCCGAGGCCAGGCCCAAACATGGCCGCCGCCCCACAACCTGAGCGGCCGCGCACCCGATCTGGATCAGCGACCGGGCCAGCGGGTAGATTCCGGATCGTGACGTCTGCGCAGGTGCGACTCGACCCGATGACCGAGACCGAATTCCAGGCCTACTTCGAACACATGCTGGTCAAGCACGCTGCCAGCAATGTGACCTCGGGCAACTGGACGGCCGAGGAGGCTGCGGCGAAGTCCGCGCAGAACCTGGCCCGGCTGCTGCCCGACGGGCTCGCCACCAAGGACACCCATCTCTGCCTGGCCCGGGATGCGACGAGCGGCGACCGTGTGGGCATCTTCTGGCTGAATCTGCGCCCGCACGGAACTGAGACTGCGGCATTCATCTACGACATCGAGGTCGATGCCGAGTTGCGCGGTCGCGGCTACGGCCGGGCGGTGATGCTCGCGGGTGCCGACCTCGCCCGTGAACTCGGCTCGGTACAGATCGGACTGCATGTCTTCGCGTACAACCAGACTGCGATCGCGCTGTATACCTCGCTCGGATTCGCCACCACCGATCTGGTCATGTCCTTGCCGCTGTAACAGATGGGGCAGCTGTGTCCGTCGGGCAGCGCCGACTTGGCGGTTCGGCTTTGGGGTGATCGTGGTCAGCAGGCGGCGGTGCGTGCGAGGACCAGTTCGGTACTGGTAATGCGGGTGGCGCGGCGAACTGAGCGGTCGGAGACCAGCCCGGCGATCGCAGCCTGGGCGAAGTCTTCGCGCCGTCCGGTGTAGCGCTGGAGCGGGACTTTTCGAGCGGCACAGGTTCGCCGCGCTGGACCACTGCGGCCCGGGCTGGTACCGACTCGCGCGACGATTCCCCGTGACGAACACCGGAACACACCACGGCCCGGGGCAGTTGAATGCTCTACAGATCCTCGCAGCAAGCCCGCGTTGCACCTCTGTGCCGGATCCGGATCCGGCACAGAGGTGTGGTTCTACCAGTTGATCGTGCGGCCGTCGTATTGGTAGCCGGGGCTGGTGTCGCAGTGGCCGCTGGCGTATGAGGTGACGCCCGCGTCGTAAAGGACGTTGGTCCAGACGGTGGCGTTCGTCGAGCCGAAGGACGGGGATCTGTACAGTTCCTGACCGTCGGAGTTGCGGTGGATGGTGACGGTACAGCCCATCTGATCGTAGTCGGCCCCCCAAGCCCCGCGAATACGGGCCCACACAGTGCGGCAGTTGCCGCTGTACCGCAGATCCACAGTCGGCCCGGTCGCCGCGCCGTCGTAGCTCCGCTTCAGCACGACGGAGGCGACGGTGCGTGCGTCGCTGCCGCAGGCGGAGCCGAGAGCGTCGGGATCCTGGTTGTCGCAGTTCGACGAGTTGCCGACCTGCCCGGAGTACCAGGAGCAGGTGGCTGCCTGCGCAGGCGAGGCGAACACGAGGGCCGCGGTGCCAGACGCCACCGTCAAGGCCAATGCCGTGAGTGATGCTTTGACGCGTATCACCGAAGACGACTCCTTCTGCCAGTCAACAGAGTGTGCGGTCTTGTCGCGCGGCAGTCATCGTCGCGGGCACCCGGCCCACCGGTCCACCACGTTCCAACGTGCTGGAAGAACGCTGGTCAGGCTTTGTCTGTGGCGCTAGATTCTGCTGTGCCACGGGGGAGGGGGGAGGAGTGCTCCGACTGCACTTCACCAGCGACGATCTTGCGCGTATCCGTGTTGCAGCGCGTCCGGATCCGCTCTGGGAAGTGGTGCTCAGCACCAACCTCCTGGGCAACCGTGAGGGCAGAGCGGTGTTCGACGCGTGGCGGGGCAGGGCACGTGAGCGGCTGCGCCAGCTTCCCGTGTGGATGCCGCGGCTCCTGCGCGCCCTCGCCCCGCCTTACGGTGACTTCCCGGACTTCCTCACGCCCTGCGAGGCCGCAGCAGGGATGGAATGCGGCATCGAGGCCGTGCTGTCCACGCCGGGCAGGCGCCTCAGTCAGGAACTCGCCGCGATGCCCCGCCTGCCCGAGTGGACAGCCCCGCTCGTGCGTGGTGAAGCAGCGGCGCTCACTTCACTGGGTCAAGCACTGCGCACTTACTACGAGTCGGTCCTGTTACCCGACTGGCCCCGGGTTTCGACCCACGCACAAGCGGACGTGGCCGGGCGGGCCCGCACGCTCCTGCACGGTGGTGCCGACGCCCTGCTGGAGAGCTTCCGCCCCCTGCTCCGGTGGACGCCGCCCGTTCTCGAAGCGGACTATCCGAAGGACCGCGACATTCATCTCGCAGGGCGCGGTGTCACGCTGGTGCCCTCGGTGTTCTGCTGGCGGACCGTCGTCACCCTGATCGACCCCGGCCTCGCACCGGTTGTGGTGTATCCCGTTGAGAGAACCGCCGAATGGTGGCGTCCGCATGCTCGGCATCCCGGGCAGGACACCCTGCAGTCCCTTCTCGGTACTACCCGGGCCGCCGTGCTGCGCGTCGCTGCCGACGGTCCATTGGCCGGCGAAGTCGCCCGGCGTATCGGCCTGTCGCTGGCGGCCACCAGCTACCACCTCAAAGCGCTGCGTGAGGCACGTCTGATCAGCTGTTCCCGGCGAGGCACGAGCACACTGCTGTTCCTCACCCCTTTGGGCTTGGACCTCCTGGCGGAGAACCCGCCGCGACCGAACCAGGTGTACTGAGCGTTGCGCGATCTTGGTGGCAAATTGCTAACTGTTAGAGGTTGCGCGGATAGGCGTGCGGTCATGGTCGGCGGTTCGGGCGTCCGTCCCAGCGGTGAGTGGTCCATGCCCGCCGGATCAGGCTGCGCA
>NZ_JBEYXD010000185.1:0-6141 GCF_040644975.1 Streptomyces sp. NPDC046900
TCCCCCGGCTCCCCGTCGGGCTCCGGTCCCGCCCCCGCTTCCCGGGCGGCACGCACCGCCGCCCCCTGCGCTCGCAGGGCCTCCACCTCCCGGGCACGGGGTCCTTTGTCATGGCGGCCCGTGAGTTCGGCCTCCGGGCGCATGACCCGGCGACCTGCCTCGCGCCCCTGACCCACGGGGCTGGATAGGCTGACCGGGTGGGATGGTCCTGGGGAGAACACATGAGGCCGGCGGTCGCCGTACCGACGCCGGCCTGTGCCTATGGATACCTGGCGGCCCGGTTCCGGCTGCGCGGTGACCCGAAGGCGGTGGCCCGGTGACGGAGTTCGAGGCGATCGACGCGCTGCTGGCCAGTGCCCGGCAGGAGGTCCCACTGCCGCCCGCCGAGGAACGGCGCGCGTTGCGCGAGGAGTTGAACCTGTCCCGGACGCAGGTGGCCCAGGCCCTCGGGGTCAGTCCCTCCACGGTCGGCGGCTGGGAGTCCGGACGCGACCCGAGCGGCGAAGCGCGCGAGAAGTACGCGTACTTCCTGGACGGTGCCCGGACGAAGCTGGCGGAGCGGGACGCGCGGGAGACGGTGGCCGCACCCGGCGAAGCGGACCCGCGGCAGGAGTTCGACGGTGAGGCCGACGCCGTGGAGGCGTTGCCCGCGCCCCAGCCGTGTGTGCTGTGCGGTCAGCCCGCACGGCACCAGGTGGCGGGATTCCCGCAGCACCTGGACCCCGGGGAGTGCGGCAAGGTGCCCGCGGCACCCGGGCGGCCCGCCCAGGTGGACGCACCGCAGACGGACCGCGAGCCCACCGGATCCGTCCAGGTCGTGCCAGTGGGCCGCCGCGTCAAGGCGGCCTCCGAGAACCCGGACCCCATCGGCGAGGCGGTGGCCGCCGCGCTCGCCGCGCACGCCGGCGATGTGGAGGCGGCGACCGCGGCACTGGTGAAGCGGGCCATCCCCGACGCGATGGCACTGCTGGACCAGACCCGGAAGGGCGGCCGCTACGACATCGTGGCGCACCCCTGGATCCCCGACATCCTGCGCAAGCAGACCGCCCGCGGCTCGGACGAGATCTGGGAGGCCCGCCCCAAGTGGGCGCGGCCCGAACTGCCCGCAGGCCGGCACGAGGTGACGGCCCTCGACATCAACGGCGCGTATCTGTCGGCTCTCAAGACGCACCTGCCGATCGGCCAGTTGGAGCACTCCTCGGGCTTCGGCCACGACCGCAGGCGCGCCGGCGTCCACCTGATCACGCCTCCTGCGTGGGAGCACGACGGGGTTCTGCCCCATCCGCTCGGCAACCGGGACGAACCGGGTCCGCTGTGGGTCACGGAGCCGACCCTGCGTCTGCTGCTGCGGCTGTCGGGTCCCACGTACGCGCTGTGCGACCCGCCCGAGATCCATGAGTCCTTCACCTCGGGCGCGACCGAGAACCTGCTGGAGAAGTTCCGCGTGGCGCTCAAGGACGCCCGCGACCGGGCCATCGCCGAGGACGACGAGGTGACCCTGGAGTACGTGAAGGCGATGTACTCCAAGTTCGTCTCCACCATGGGGGAGTCGAACTACAACCGGGAGCTGTACCGTCCCGACTGGATGCACCTGATCCGTTCGCAGGCGTTCGCCAACCTCTGGGCGAAGGCCTACAAGGCGCATGAGGAGGGGCTGACCGTCGTGCGCGCGATGGGCACCGACGAACTGCACGTGATCGGGGACTGGCGGCGTGTCTTCCCGGAAGGGCGCGGCGTCTCCGAGGTGAAGATCAAGGACACCTACACCGTGGGCGACGACACCGATTCCGGCGCCGCGGGCGAGCCGGGCGACTGAGCAAGGAGCGGGAGTGCCGCAGCACACCATCGAGTTCGGCAGGTACGGCGCCCGCGGGATCAAGGGCAGCGAGGCGGTGGCCCGGCAACTGGACGCGCTCGCCGGCGGGGTCGCGAGCCCGGTGACGTCGCGGCGCGGTCTGCTGGCCCGGCTGCACTACCTCACGCGCAGCGACCACGCCCGCGCCGCGGCCCGCGAGGCGGGACTGACGGTCACCGGGCGCACGCTGAAGGCGTGGCTGGAGGGCAGGCGCGCCCCCTCGCGGTCGAACCTGGAGAGGATCGAGACGGCCTACCGGACGGTCCGGCGCCAGAATGTCGCCCGCTATCTCCTGGGCCGCCTCAACCGCGAGGGGCGTGGCACGCGGGTCGAGCTCCACCCCGTGAACCAGTCCCAGGTGTCCCGTCCCCGCCAGCGGTTCGTGGAGTTCCGCATTCTGAACATCCGTCACTGGGACGCCATCGTCCGGGCCTGGTCCGACAACGACCTCCAGGCCCTCGACGACGCCTGGACCGACCAGATCGTCGATCTGGGTTCGCAGTGGGGCCAGTACGAGTACGTGACCAACGTGGGCTTCGCCGCCTGACGTTCCGCGATGTGATCCCCGCGCCGGCAACGCGGGCGCGGCCCGCGAGAGTTCACGGCAGGCGGCCGATGCGGGCCGGACGCCGGCGCGGCCGGCCCGCGCGCCTCAGCTGCGGGACGCGAACGCGTCGACGCCGGTGAGCTCCGCGGACACCGCCCACAGGCGCGCGGCCAGCTCCGGGTCGATCGCCCAGTCCTTGACGCCGCCGCGCGTGCCGTCCGACGGAGCCGGTTCCGCGATGTCGCAGTCCTCGCAGTACACCCCGCCCATGTCCGCGAGCCGGGGCGAGGTCGCGGCCCACACCTGGGTGGCCGCGCCCTGCTCGGGCGTCTTGAAGGCGTCGGGGTCCACCAGCGCGCCGGTCTCGTCGATCCAGCCGCGCTCGATCATCTCCTCCTTGGCGAGATGACGCTGCAGCGGCGTGAGAATCCCGCCGGGGTGCAGGGAGAAGGCCCGGACGCCGTGCTCCCTGCCGAGCCTGTCGAGGTGCACCGCGAAGAGGACGTTCGCGGTCTTCGCCTGCCCGTACGCCTCCCACTTGTCGTAGCCCTGCTTCCAGTGCAGGTCGTCCCACCGGATGCCGGAGCGGTGGTGGCCGGCGGACGACACGGACACGACCCGCGCCCCGCCCGGCTCGATCGCCGGCCACAGGCGGTTGACGAGCGCGTAGTGGCCCAGGTGGTTGATGGCGAACTGCGCCTCCCAGCCGGGCCCCACCCGGGTCTCCGGGCAGGCCATGATCCCAGCGCTGTTGATCACGATGTCGAGGGTGCGGCCGGAGGCGAGGAACCGGTCGGCGAAGGCGCTCACGCTCTGAAGGTCACCGAGGTCGAGCTCGTCCACCTCCACCCCGTCGAGGCCCGCCAGCGCTTCCTCGGCGGCGGCCGGGCGCCGCGCCGGAACGACGACCCGGGCGCCCGCCTTGCGGAGCGCACGCGTCGTCTCCAGGCCGAGCCCGGAGTAGCCGCCCGTCACCACCGCCAGCTTGCCGGAGAGGTCGATTCCGTGAAGTACGTCGTCGGCGGTGCTGCTGGCGCCGAAACCCGACCCGATCTTGTGTTGTGCAGTGCTCATGCTGTGCACGCTACGAATTCGAGCGCGCTCGAAGTCAAGCGGGCGCCGGCGCGCCGTGTGCGGACGCGGTGTCCGGACATGGAGAAGCCCCGACCGTGACGGGGGATTCACGGCCGGGGCAGTCGGTGGTGGGCGCGGACGGCGGTCGCCTCTCGGCGAAAGGCTCCACAGGGCTTCAGCCGAACGATCGTCCCTGTGGGCGGAGGATGAGGCCCGGGGACACTGTTCCGTCCGCTCCCACGGATCGTTCAACGGGAAACTACCGGTTGGTGTTCCAGAAATTCAGCCACTCGATAGTGATCTACGTCACTGCTCATGAGCTGTGCGCCCGTGAGCTCCGTGGAGACCGGCCTAGGTGTCCGGCGCGAGCGGACTGTCGCCCAGCATGGACAGCAGGTGGGCCGGATCCCGGTAGATGGCGCGGGCGCCGGCCTCTTGCAGGTCGGCCCGCGGAATGCCGCCGGACAGCAGGCCCACGCACGTCACCCCGGCCCGGGTCCCCGCCTTCATGTCCCACACCGTGTCGCCCACGAACACGGCCTGCTCGGGCGGCACGCCGGTCAGCTCCAGAGCGTGTTCCACCGGCTCGGGCGCGGGTTTGCCGGCGTCCACGTCGTCCGCACTCGCCGTCGCCGCGATGGCGTCGTCCGCTCCGATGGCGCGGCGCAGCGCCGACAGCTCCGGCCCGCTCGCCGACGTGGCGAGCACGACGTCCCAGCCGTCGTGGTCGAGCCGGCGCAGCAGCCGTCCGGCGTCCTTGAACGGGGGCAGCCGGTCGAAGAAGGTGGCATAGAGGGCCGTGTGCGTGGCGACCAGCAAGTCGACCTCGTCCCGGTCCCGGCCGCCCAGCAGGTGGGCGATCAGATCCTCGGAGCCGAGGCCCACCGACCGGTGGATGGCGTGCATCGGCACCTGGTGACCGGCCTGCCGGAACGCCTCCCACCACGTCGTGACGTGCAGATGATTGGTGTCGACGAGAGTGCCGTCGACGTCGAACACGGCCGCCCGTCCCATATGCCAGTCCTCCCTCACGTATCGCGTCGGGTACCACGTCAGGTGGCCGCCACACGCGAGGGCACCGTCCGTTCGCGCGTCCAGGCGAGCAGCTCGTCCGCGGTCCACGTCGTGATCACGCGCTCGGGCGGCACCCCGCACTCCTCGGCCCGGGCGCAGCCGTGGATCTGCCAGTCCAGCTGGCCCGGCGCATGCGCGTCGGTGTCGATCGAGAACAGGACCCCCGCATCGAGGGCCCTGCGCAGCAGCCGCCGGGGCGGGTCCAGTCGCTCGGGCCGGCTGTTGATCTCCACCGCCGTGCCGGACTCGGCGCACGCGGCGAACACCGCGTCCGCGTCGAACTCCGACTCGGGGCGCCCGCGCCCGGTGACCAGCCGTCCCGTGCAGTGGCCGAGCACGTCGGCGAGCGGATTGCGGACGGCGGCGATCATGCGGCGCGTCATCGACGGTGCGTCCATGCGCAGCTTGGAGTGCACGGACACCACCACCACGTCCAGCCGGTCGAGGAGTTCCGGCTCCTGGTCCAGCGACCCGTCGCCGAGGATGTCGCACTCGATGCCGGTCAGCAGCCGGAACGGGGCCCACCGCGCGTTGAGCCCGGCCACCACGTCCAGCTGTTCGCGCAGCCGCTCGGCGGACAGCCCCCGGGCGACCGTGAGCCGGGGCGAGTGGTCGGTGAGCACCGCCCACTCGTGCCCGAGCCGCGCGGCGGTCCGCCCCATCTCCTCGATCGGGCTGCCGCCGTCCGACCAGTCGGAGTGCAGATGGCAGTCGCCACGCAGCAGCGCCAGGAGCCCTTCGCCGCCCTGAGCGAGCGGAGCGCCGCCCTCCTGCTCCAGCTTCTCCAGGTAGCCGGGGGTCCGCCCGGCCAGCGCCTCCCGTACCACCTGGGCCGTCTTCGGGCCGATGCCCTTGAGGGACTCGAGGGTCCCGGCGGCCGCTCGCCCGGCGATCTCGTCCTCGGGCAGCTGGGACAACACCGCGGCGGCGGTGCGGAACGCCCGGACGCGGTACGTCGGGGCCCCGGCCCGCTCCAGCAGGAAGGCGATCCGGTCCAGGGCTGCGACGGGCTCCATCGACACCTCCTACCCCCAGCGTTGCCCAGCGACGCCGGGCCCGCACGGCGGCGCGCCCCCCGCTCCATCACCCGGCCGGGCCAACGATGGCGGCGAGGCGTGGCACGGCGCGTGCGGCCCGCCAGAGCGTGCGCTCACCACCGCCCCACCGCCGAGTGGCGAGATGCGCTCTACGCTCTATGCATGACCGAAATCGCGAGTCCGCACATCTCCCATCCGCGGATCACGGTGCTCAAGGTCCAGCCGGGCACGCCGCCGTTCCGCATCGTGGAGGTGGACGGTGAGATGGTCGGCCGGGCGAGATCGCTCGTCGACGTGCTGGACGTGGCCGCGGAGTGCGGCGTCCCCGTCCACGACCTCGACGACCCCGAGGTGGTCCGCTGGGTGGGCGGCGACAAGCTGACCTGGACGCTGCACTAGCGCCGGTCCGGCGCCCGGGAGGGTCTCCTCGCGGCACCACGGGCGCCACGGCGGATCCGCGCGCCGTCGTGCGGGCCTCACGCCGGGCCGGCCCCGGCGAGGACGTTCTGAAGAAGCCCGCGGCGGTCGGTCAGTACGAGCAGGATGCCGAGCGG
>NZ_JBEYXD010000186.1:0-6088 GCF_040644975.1 Streptomyces sp. NPDC046900
GCCTGTTCCGCAACACCACCTCGACGCCATGGACCCAAGCCACGAACAGTCCAGCTGCACGTCACCCATCACACCGACACCGTGGCCACCGTCGGGAGTGCTGGCAGCCGAAACCGAGGCCGGATCGTCGGGTTCGCACGTTTCAGCCCATCTGAGGAGAGCTCTGCCATCGCGGAAATCGCGCGTTGACGACTCTCGGACAGGCCGACTACGCACAGGCCGCCCGGTGGGTACTCGAAGACAACGAACGAGCCCCGCGCTTCTACGAGGCCGGTGGTTGACGCCCCGACGGCGCGGCCGTGGTGGACACCACCGGCGGGGCCGCTCTCAACAAGTTGCGTTACGGCCACGCTCCTGATCAACCCGCTTATACTCCCAGCCGCCTAGAGAGCCAGGAAGCGGTGTGGTCGCGAGTCGGAGGCAAACTCGCGGAACCAGCACCGTGAAGCACGACGACGGGCCCTTGGGTTCCCACCAAGAACCCTTCAGTTTGCGTGAACCCGCAGGACTCCTGGCCCCGTGCTCGCTTAGCGGCGAAGTGACAAGTGGCTCAGACTGACGATCGCAACGCTCTGCAATGACAGCCTCCTGGCCCTCGGATCGCCGGACCGGTTCGTCCGTGGCTGCCGTCACAGGCTCAGCAGCAGGTCCCGGACCGCTGCAGGCTGGGACAGGAACGGGTGGTGGCCGGCGTCGAGCTCGACGACGCTGTCGGCCCGGCGGGCGAACTCGCGCTGCAGCCGCGGCGGGGTGCCCCGGTCCTGAGCGCAGACGAGGTACGTCGAGGGCAACTGCTGCCATGCGGCCGCCCCGACCGGCTGTCCGGTCACCTGCATGCTCTGCCGGGCGAGGTGGTCCGCCGCCTGCGCCTGAACCTCGGGGTCGCAGTCCTGCAGGAACGTGTCCACGAGCAGCTCGGGACGGACCCCGAACGTGCCGGCGTCGGGGTCGAAGTCGAGGAACGGGGCGGGGCTGTCGTCCCCGAACTCCGACAGGCTCTGCCCGACCTCGGGCAGGTAGCCGGCGACCAGCAGCAGTCGGCGCACCGACCCGATTCCCGCAGCGGCTTCCGCGGTGACGACACCGCCGTAGCTGTGGGCGACCACGACGGTCGGCTCGTCGCCGGCCTGCAGCACCTGCCGCACCGCGGCAACATCCTCGGGCAGCCCCGGACCGCCGACGCCGCCGGGCAGGCCCGCCTCGCCGCAGCTCGGTAGTGCCGGGGCCACGCTCGGCACCCCCCGCTCCTGCAGCAGCTCGGCGGTGCGGTGCCACCACCACGACCCGTCCCGCACACACGCCCCGTGCACGAACACGACCCTCATCGCCACCTCCACGTCGGCCACTCTCGAAAAGAACAGACCTGCGAACACAGGCTCCCACCGGCGTCGGGGACGATGCCGCAGTAAATACCGGATGTACCGCGACAGGGGCTCTGGGCCCGGATTGCCCCCCGCGATGGCCTCGTGTGTTCGACCGAGAATGATCACCGCCGTCGGGGGTGAGGCGTAATGCATTTAGCGCGACAGCGGTGGAGGGGTGGGCGAGGATGGCGATCGAACAGGCGGCCGTGTCGGAGACCGAGGGCGCCTCCCCTCTTCCGCGCGCCCAGGTCGTACCACTGGCCGCCGATCCCGCGACGCACGCCGCGATGGCCGGTACCTGACAGCGGCGGGCCTCTCGACGGGCTCGGCGCGGGTCCACCGGATCTCGCTGACGAACTGGCGCTGGATGCTGGCCGGCGCCCCGCCCCCGACCGGCCCGGCGCGGGGCGAAGTTCACCCGCGCTCGCGCTCGCCGCACTGGAGGACCCCGGCCTGCCTCAGGTGCTGACCGAGCTCGCCGCCGCCCGCGCGGGCGAGATGGACGCCGACACGGTGAACCGCGAGCTGTCCGTGGTGCGCAAGGCGATCGGCTGGTGGCTGCGGCAGGGCTGGATCGGCGCAGATCCGACGCTCGGCATTGAGCGCCGGCCGTCCCCGCCGGACAGGACGAAGGCACTCTCCCTCGTCCAGGTCGCCGCCGTCTGGCGCCTGAACGACGTGAGCTTGCGGGACAGGACCCCGTGGCGACTCCTCTACGAGAGCGCGGCCCGGGCCGAGGAGGTGCTGTGCCTGAACGTGGAGAACCTGTTCACCGCCGACAAGCGCGGCAGGATCAAGGCCAAAGGTGGCGCCACCGAGTAGATCCACTGGCAGTCCGGCGCGGCCCGGCTGCTGCACCGCCTGATCGCCGGCCGCACCAAGGGACCGCTGTTCCTCACCGAGCGCCGCGCGCTCGACGGCGCCCTCAGTCCCGAAAAGCCTCAGGCGGCCCTGCCATCACGCCGCACGACCGTCTCTCCCTCCGTGGGAGCTGCGCGTCGTTTCGCCTCCACTCAGACCCGGCCAGGGCGTCCTGGACCGGCATCAGCCATCCCGGCGCCAACCTGACGGTCCTGGAACTGTCGGCCGGCCGCCGCTCATCCTGGTCGGTGACCCGGACCAGGCCATCCACGCCCGGCGTCGGCGCCGAACCACGGCCCTGCACACGGACGCGCGCGCAGCCCGGGCCGAGCACCACACCCTTGAGTTGAACACGTTCAAAAGTGGGGCTACAGTCAGTCCAGACAGCGTTTTGAACGCGTTCAAGAAGGGTGGGGACATGGACCTCACGGTCATCGCTTACGTCATCTATCTGCTGATCAGCGTCGCCCTGACGGTCTGGGTGGCGCGCACGCTCAGCCGCAACGGGCGGATCTTCCTCGAGGACGTGCTGCACGGGAACGAGAAGCTCGCCGACGCCGTCAACCACCTCCTGGTGGTCGGCTTCTACCTCGTCAACCTCGGTTTCATCGCGCTCTATCTGAACGGCCACGACACCATCGACGACACACGCGGGGTCTTCGAGGCCCTGTCGACCAAGCTCGGCGTGGTGCTGCTGGTCCTTGGCGTGATGCACCTGGGCAACGTGTACGTGCTCAACAAGATCCGGCGGCGCGGGGCCATGGAGCGGGAGCAGGTCCCGCCCGTGGGGCCGCAAGGCTGGACCGCACCCTCGACGGGGGCCTGAGCCATGACGGCCACGGTGGACCTGGACGCCGCTCGCGTCCCGGTCCACGGGCTGACCGTGCTGTACGACGCCGAGTGCTCCCTGTGCACCTTCCTGCGCGACTGGCTCGTACGGCAGCCGCAACTGGTGCCGCTGGAACTTCTTCCGGCCGGATCGCAGCAGGCACACCGGCGCTTCCCCGGGCTCGATCCCCGCGCCACCCTCGAGGAGATCACCGTCGTCGGTGACGCCGGGCAGGTCTACCGCGGCGCATCCGCCTGGGTCGTGACGCTGTGGGCGCTGCGCGGCCACCGGGCCCTGGCCCATCGGCTCGCCACGCCGGCGGGAGCCAGGTTCGCCAAGGGCGCGGTGCTGGCGGCCGCCAAGTGGCGCGGGGCCCAGCGGGGCAGGGCGCAGTGGGGTGGACGCGCCTACCGCCAGGGCGAGGGCTGGACCTACGACCCGGGACAGGGGTGGACGTACACCGAGCCCGGGTGTGACGGCGGCGCCTGCGCCACTCGTTAGGCTCTGTGTCCGTGCCTGCCAAGAACTACCCAGCCGACCAGGGCGCCACGCCCACCAAGTCCGAGCAGACCCGCGCGCTCATCCTGGAAACCGCGATGCGGCTCTTCCAGGAGCGCGGCTACGACAAGACGACGATGCGGGCGATCGCCAAGGAGGCCGGAGTCTCCGTAGGCAACGCGTACTACTACTTCGAAGGCAAGGAACACCTGATCCAGGGCTTCTACGACCGGATCGCCGCCGAACACCGGGAGGCGGTCCGGTCGGTCCTGGAACGGGAGAGCGACCTGGAGAGACGACTGGCGGGCGTACTTCAGGCATGGCTGGACATCGCCACGCCCTACCACGAGTTCGCGGTGCAGTTCTTCAAGAACGCCGCCGACCCCGACAGCCCCCTCAGCCCCTTCTCCCCCGAATCCGAGCACGCACGCCTGGAGGCCATCAACGTCCATAAGGAAGTGCTGGCCGGGGCGAAGACCAAGGTGCCGGAGGATCTGCGGGACGCGCTGCCCGAGTTGATGTGGCTCGCCCAGATGGGTCTCGTCCTGTACTGGATCTTCGACCGGACCGAGGGCCGCGAACGCAGCTACCGGCTGGCACGGCGCGGCGCCCGCCTCACCGCACGCGGCGTCGCCCTGGCCCGCTTCCGGGTACTACGCCCCCTCGTCCACGAGGTACACGAACTGTTCACAGACTTCCTGCCGGGAATGACGAAGATGCTGCCCAATCCCGGAAACGGCCGCAGAGTCGAATGAGCACCAGCGGGTCAACAGGCCGAACGGCAGCTTCGAAGCCCGCCATGCCCACGGGCCGTGTATGCCTGCCGATCCGGCCGCGAAGGGCGGGACGGAGGCACCGGTCCGGATCACGAAGCCGGACCTGGTCCCCACCACGGTGAACCTTCGGCCCCAGTACGCCGGCGTCCCAGAACTGCAGGGTGCCTGCGAGGACTTCACGACCGAGATGAACGGCCGCCATCCAACGCGAGACCCGCCGGATCCCGGCCGAGCTGCTTGCCGAGGAACGGCCGCGGCTGCACCCGGGCAGCCGTTCAACGCTGCGTTCGGCGAGACCCGAAGCGTCGGCAAGGCTGGCCGCCCTGACTTCCGCCGTCGCCGCCACGACCGGTGCCGCGTTCGACGATGCGATCGCCCCGACGCGGCGCCGGAAGCTGCCCCGGCTTCCGCCGGCCGATGTCCGAGGTCATGGTGACGGCGAAGACCCAACGCTATTGAGCAGGAAGCCGCTCGCTCCAGCGGCGAGTGCCGCGTAGACACCGCACGACAGCGACGCTCTGTCGGAGGAAAACCTCCGCCACAGCCCCGCTACCGCATCAGCGGACCCCGAGGCAGCGCCCACCGCGAACCCGGTCACCCCAAGTGCGAACGACTGAACGCGGCACGTTTCGTACCCTGGCGACATGCGCATGCGCCCCACTCTGAGCTGGACCCCCACCGAGGATCCGCCGCCGGCCACCGCGAGTCTCGCGCCGATCGCCGATGCCCTGAGCACCGGCGGCGTGCTGGTCCTCAGCGGGGCGGGCATCTCCACGGAGTCAGGCATCCCCGACTACCGGGGCAAGGGCGGGAGCCTGAGCCGGCACACCCCGATGACCTACCATGACTTCACCGCCAGCGCGCAAGCCCGGCGCAGGTACTGGGCGCGCAGCCACCTCGGCTGGCGCACCTTCGGCCGCGCCCGCCCCAACGCCGGGCACCTCGCCGTGGCCGCGTTCGGGCGGCACGGCCTGCTCTCCGGTGTGATCACCCAGAACGTCGACGGCCTGCACCAGGCCGCCGGCAGCAAGGGCGTCGTGGAACTCCACGGAAGCCTGGACCGCGTCGTCTGCCTTTCCTGCGGCGCCTTCAGCCCGCGCCGTGAACTCGCCCGACGTCTGGAAGAGGCCAATCCAGGCTTCGAGCCGGTAGCCGCAGGAATCAACCCGGACGGTGACGCCGACCTCACCGACGAACAGGTCAAGGACTTCCGCGTGCTGCCCTGCACCATCTGTAGCGGCATCCTCAAACCGGACGTGGTGTTCTTCGGCGAAGCCGTTCCGCCGCAACGGGTCGAACACTGCCGCAAGCTGGTCCGGGAAGCGGCCTCGCTGCTGGTCCTGGGCTCCTCACTAACGGTGATGTCCGGGCTCCGGTTCGTCCGCCAGGCGGCCCAGGCCGGGAAGCCGGTACTGATCGTCAACCGGGATCCGACCCGGGGCGACCGGCACGCCCACACCCGGGTCGCACTCCCGCTGGGAACGGCCCTCACCACCGTGGCCGGCCAACTGCGCATCCCCACCAACGACCAGACGGCGGCCCCGGTGAAGTCGTGACGGTGCTGGGGCAAAACCGCAGTTCGCCGTACCGGCGCTTTATGTCGATGCAGAACCTCAACACCAAGCCCGCCCCCGACCACGGAGCCGATCCGTCCGAGCCAGCCTACTAGTACTGCAATCACAGTTGTGTGTGGTTGAGTTGGGGTGTGTCTGAGCTCGGGGTGGGGTTGGTTCAGGAGTGGGACGGGGTGTTGGCTGGGT
>NZ_JBEYXD010000187.1:0-5846 GCF_040644975.1 Streptomyces sp. NPDC046900
ACGTCAGGCGCTCCGGGGGAGTTCGGCGTTCACACAGCGGACCCCCAGCCTGCCACGCGGCCCTCCCCACGCGGCCCGGCACCGGGGCCCGACCACCAAGGCGGCCGCTGTATTGGCCGCCATCGCGACCACCCGTTTCAGCCCCGTGCCAGGGGCCGGGGCTGGGGTCTTCAAGTCCCGCCTGGACGGGGCGGTCTGAGGTGGCGCCTTCGCGCACAGGCGTTCGTGCACGACGAAGGTGCCGTCGGCTCCCGTGCAGCGCAGCGGGGTTGGCGAACCGGATGCAGGAGGCACGCTCAGCCCTCTACCTGCTCTGCGCCAGCGACACCGTCGATCTCGCCGGTGCTCTCGCGCGCCGGGTCTGGAGCACCCGGCCCACCGACGGCAGGGACGACCGCCGGGCCGAGTTCCGGGAGACGTTGGACCTCCTGCATCGCTTCACCCACCAACTCCGGCAAGAAATCGCCAAATCGTAGTCCCCATTGGATCACCAGGGCGGCCCAGAGGAAGATGCCTGCGATGTGGCGTCCGGCCAGCTAGACCCGTACTTCGCAGGTCGCTGATTTAGATGATCTGGCCGCCGCCCCACAGCAAAGAGCTTGGAGGGCATTTTCTTCGGGTTTTCGGCACACGATCAGATGACCAGCGCCGCCATCCCCATTACCACGAACGCGACACCGGCCAGCAGAACTGCACCCGCCAGCAGGATGAGCACCGCACCGAATACAAGTTGCCCGGCCGTACGGCGACCGACCTTGGTGGTTTCGGGGTCTGCGGGGTCGTACGTGATCTCGACTCGCTCGGCGCCCCCGTCCGAGCCCGTGCGCTCACGCCGTACGCCGTGGCTGTCGACGTACGCGTAGGTGTACTGCTCGACGCCGTTGTAGAAGTGGGATCGCTGCAGCCGTCCCTCTACGGTGATCCCCCGGGTGCGCAACACCCAGGCTTCCCGGAACAGTTGCCATCCGCCGTACACACCCAGACCCCCCGCGGCGATCGGGCCGGGGGCAACCGCCCAGAGGACTCCCGGGACCACCCCGGCGTCCGTCACCAGCAGCAGGACGAGCACCAGCACGTATCCGCCCCCGAGGCCCCACCGAAGCTGACGGATCCGGTTCGGTGCCGCCCGCTCCAACGGCTTCTCGGTCACCAGCTCCGTCCCGTTGGGCCGCGGCTCGTCGGCGTCCCGTACGGGCAGTGCACGGCGGACCGCCTGCGCGAACTCGTGCACGGCGGGGGCACTGCGGCACCGAAGGTGGTAGGCCACGGGCTCGTCGCCCGTTAGGACGACGGTCAGCCGCCGGACCCTGGCGCCGTGAACGTCGACCCGCTCTATCGCCGCCACCGGTATCCGGCGCCGCACGCCGTCCGCCTCCAGCAGCACCACCCCGTCCCGCAGCCGGGCGGAGGCACGGCCTTTGCCGTGCAGCACCAGCGAGGACGTCTCTGTCGAGGTCATGCGGGCACATTAGGCGAGCCTGGGACCGCAGGGGACGGTTCAGCCGTATGACGGAAGCCGGGCGTCTGGCCCGGTGCGGCGAAGGTCGCCGGTACAGGGCCGTGGCGGGCGGGTTCGGGTGGCTTCGATACCGAGCAGTTCAAGGAGGTGGAGCTGGACGCCCCGGGTGATCTGCACCATCGGCGGTTCGGTGACCGTGCCGACGCGCAAAGTGAGTTCGCCGAGGTGGTAGAGGATCATCCGGCCGGTGGGGCGGACCCGGCGGTTGTCGGGGTAGAGGCCGGCCATGGTCTGCTGGGGGCCGAGGGCCCGTCTGACCTGGCGCTCGACCAAGCAGAACACGAGCAGGGCCAGGCAGATCACCTGGATCAGGGCCGCGACGCGGTGGTTGTGCTGGACGAACACCGGGCTGACCGCGAGCGGGCCCTTGAAGTCGTGGTAGCGCCGTTCGACCGTGCCCTGGCCTTTGTAGTGGATCAGGACCTGCGCGGGATCGGCCTTGGTGTGGGGAATGCCGGCCAGCAGCGCATACCAGCCGTCGACCGCGGCTTCGGCGTCCAGCGCCTCCTGGTCGAAGTGCCAGTGCAGGTGGGGGCCGTCGGTCTCGTCCTCGGTGATGTGCCAGCGCAGGCAGGAGACCACGCGGCGCCTGGCGGCGATCACCCCGACCCGGGCGGCGATCTTCTCGCGGGTCTTGTAGTGCCGCCCGCCCGCCGCAGCGACGAGCTTGTCCAACTCCGCGCTCGCCTTGGCCAGCCGGTTGGCCCGGGCTGCCTGCTGGCCTTTGGCATGGGCTGTGGAGTACACCAGGATCCGCCGCACCCTCAGCACCGGGTCGCGCTTGCGCGGCCCGGCCAGGGTGTGGACGTCCTCCAGCACCCGGTAGACCTCCCGCTGGTCGGCCGGCTTGCCGGCATCCCGGTCTGGCACCCAGTCCACAACCTGGGCCTGGGCGAGATCGAGCGCGGCGTAGACCTCGTCCTTGACCTGAGCGGCCGGGACCGGCGCGATGAACTCCACCCCGGCCTCCAGCAGCGCGGCGACGTTCCGGTAGGACACCAGCTTGGAGTCGGCGACCATCAGGAACTTCTGTTCACCTGCCAGCCGGGACAGATCTCGCATCGCCCCGACGACCTGACTGACCTCGGCCGCGCCGCCACCGAAGACACGGGCATGGACGGGGATGCCGCCGTCGGCCGACACCGCGAGCCCCGCCTGGACCTGCTTGAGGTCCACCCTCCGGTCCTTGGGATGCCCGTAGCCGACGAGCGGGTACTGCTCGGGGTAGGCGCCGTGGACGGACATGCTGGTCATGTCCCAGTGCAGCCGCGCGGTGTCGATACCGAACTCGGCGATCGCCCGCGCGCCGACCGTACCCGCGAGCTTCTCCAGATGCGGGGCAATCGCGTCCAAAGCCCGGGCCAGACGGTCGTCGTTGAGCAGACCCGCCTCGATCCCGAAGACCTCCTCCACCGCCCAAGTGCGCGCCCAGTCACCGACCCGCACCAGCGGCGCGGGCGAGGTCAGCCGATTCGCCACCAGCGCCTCGATCACCTGCCCATGCGTCAGGTGCGCACTCGCACCGCCCGGGCAGATCTCGTCGACGATCCCCGGCACATCCAGCCGGCGCAGAAACTCGGCAGCGACAGGCAGAGCGCCCAGACGCTTCTCCACCACGGACACCACCGCGCACTCAAAGCGCTGACGCTGGGACCGGGAAGTCATCCACACGCCTGGACCAACGCCCACCACCAGTCTCGGACACCACCACGACACCCAGATCATCCGAATCAACGACCTGCGAAGTACGGGGCTAGATAGTGGCACTCTTCGCGCATCTAGGGCTTCTCTTGTGGACCATGTGGTGCATGCCAGGGTCCGTAAAATCGTGAACCACTGTGGTGTGAGGGGGCAGGATGGCGTCGAAGGCCACCACTGGGAAGGCCCCACCCTCGTGCCGGGCCTCACGGTGGCCATCGCAAACGCCCGCCCCATCACCGGATGGGGCGAGCACTGAAAGTTCGCGTGGCGGCGTGGTCCTCCTGTTGTCCGGCTGCATCTCGGCGCCCCCACAACGCCCGCCTCGGAGCAGATCAAAGCCTCGGCGCAGGCCCGCCTGGACGTTTCGTTCGGCGTGGGGCGCATCGACGGGGAGAACATCCCCGCCTAGGGCAGCACGCCTGACGACTCCTCGGGTCAGGCCGCATGGGACAACCTGCTCGACTCCGAGCAGCTCGGCCTGAACTACGTGATGTGGATGCACGGCTGCGCCGACGCCCCCACCCCGTAGACCCCTCTTCCCCAGTTGTAATCTGCGGGCATCGTTCAGGCTCGGATGCTGGGGGCAGCACGCGATCGTTCGGTCCATCGCGCCAGAGGGAATGCCGCGCCCAACGGGCGAGAAAGGCCAGGCCCTTCTCGACTCCGACGACTCCCGCTACCGCGATCCCGGTGCGGCGGGACGCGGGTCACCTAGGGAGCCTGACGCTCGTCGGCGCGGTCATCGGGTCGCCTGCCGGGAGCGGCTCAGGATGGGCAAGGCGACCGCTAGGGCGAGTGCAGCGGCGCCGGACACCAGGAGCGGGACGTGCCCGTCGGCGCCCCAGGCGAGTCCGGCCCATAGGCCGGCGAGGAGGACAGCGGCGCCGGTGGCGCCCTGGTAGAGGCCCTGGGCTGTGCCCTGTTGGGGGTCGGGGACGAGGGTGGAGATCCAGGCTTTGCCGACACCGTCGGTGCAGGCGGCGAATCCCCCGTACAGGGGCAGGACCACGAAGACCAGGCACGGCGTGTGAATGAGGCCAAGGCCGAGGTAGCCGACGGCGAAGAAGAGCAGACCGGCCGTGAACACGAGCGGGCGCGGCAGCCGGTCGGACATGGCTCCAGCGGGGTAGGACAGGGCGGCGTAGGCGAGGTTGTAGACCACGTACGCTCCGAAGACCCCGGCCGTGGACAGGCCCAGATCGTGGGCGCGGAGCAGGAGCAGCGCGTCGGGGAAGTCGACCAGGTTGAAGACGAGCAGCACGGAGAGGACACGCCAGTACGGCCGGGGCAGGGACCGCCACGGAGTCCGGGCTGTCGTCGTCGACGCGCTGCCCGTCCGGCCCGGGTCACGGACAGCTGCGGCCAGGGCGACCGAGGCCACGGCCGGGATCACCGCGACCCAGAACAACGGCCGCAGATGGTGGTCGAGTGCCTCGTACAGCGCCAGGCCGACCAGCGGGCCCAGTACGGCACCCGCGGTGTCGGCAGCCCGGTGCAGTCCGAACACCTTGCCGCGCTGCCCGTGGGGAACGCCGTCGACGAGGAGGGCATCACGGGGTGCGCCCCGCATGCCCTTGCCGAGCCGGTCGACCACCCGCGCCACCAGTACCACAGGCCACACGGTGGCGAGCGCGATGAGCAGCTTGCCGACCGCGGCCAGCCCGTATCCGGCGCCGATAAGGGGTCGGCGGGCGAAGCGGTCGGAGAGTCTCCCGGCGGCGACCTTGGTGACGGACGCAGCGCCTTCGGCCAGGCCCTCGATGGCACCGACCGCGGCAGGCGGGGCGCCGAGCACGGTGGTGAGGAAGAGCGGCAGGATCGGGTAGAGGAGTTCGCTGGCGGCGTCCTGGAGGAAGGAGACCCCGCACAGCACTGTGACGTTGCGGGTCAGCCACGCGGGCCGTCGCGCTGATGAGGATGTCGCCGGGGTGGGCCGATTCACGGGTGCAGTATCTCCAGGAACCGGCCGAGCGCCGAGGTGGCGTCGGCCAGGGCGAGGGCCGACACCGTGACCAGCGACGCGGCAAGCATGGCGGCGCCGGGGCGGCTTTCCGGGCGGGTGCCCTGCAACGCGCAGACCCGGGCGGTGACCTGGTGACCCAGGTACGCCAATGCGGTGGCGCGGGCACGTCCGGTGCCGGCGAGGGCGGCGCGGGCCAGAGAGCGGGCCGCGAGCGATCGGCTGGCCGCCGCGTGAGCGGCCTCTCGTCCGCCCAGTGTTCCAGGGCGAATCCGAGATCGTCGCGCAGCCGCCGCAGGAACGGGTTGAGCGCACAGACCAGCTTGCCCAGCGCACTGTTGTGACGGTCCGCAGACGTCTGCGGTGTTCGCCACTGTGCGTCGGCGTTGTCACGTAGTTAGACACTCACCCGCCCAACCCGACCAGGCGCTTAGAAGATGCGGGCACATCCCAGCTGGGTGGACCAACGGGCTGGCAGGACTTCCGTGACAGGCTGCCAGGTGTTGTCGTCGTCCGCGCTCGTTGCCGTCAGCGTTGCCGTCATTGCCGTCCGGGTCTTGATGCGTGACCGTCGCTTTACAAGTTCGATCACAGTCCGGGGCCACCTCCCGGAATGGGCCCTCGTGACTGTCCGGCGCTCTGGCTGTAGCCGCTATTGTCCGCCCT
>NZ_JBEYXD010000188.1:0-5701 GCF_040644975.1 Streptomyces sp. NPDC046900
CTGGTCCGCCGGACCAAGAGGCGGCCTGAGCCGTGAATCCCCACGCAGCCCTGGAGGGTGGAGAATCCCCTCCCTTCAGGGAGGGGAGCCTTCAATGTCGAGGCCGTCCTACGACTCGACTCTGGCAGTGTGCTGATCGTGCCTCTGGGCAGTGCCGGCCCAGCTCGTGGGTCACCGTCACCAGACGCCGACGTCTCACGTAGGCGCCCGGCGACGGCCGGCCCCTTTTCGAAGCGGGCGCCGGAGCGGACCAGGGCGACGAGGTGGGGTGCGGTGACCGCCCGCCAGCGAGCCTGGGCGGCCTCGGCCAGCTTGAACACCATCGCCAGGGCAGCGGCCGGGCTGCCGACGCCCCGGGTGACCTTCGTCCGCAGCTTCGCCGTGGAGAACGTCGACTCGATCGGGTTCGTGGTCTGGAGATGAATCCAGTGCTGGGCCACCGGCAAGTCAGGGGGTCAATGGACGTCGGTGGCGTCACGGGCGGAGCCACTCACGGCTGGGGAGCCGTGACAGGCTATGGTCGTCGGCTTCTGCTCAGCGACTCCGCGGCGGTGATCAGGGAAGCGCCCAGCAGCACCACGTCCTTGATCAGAAATTGGCCGGCCGGCGAGAGCTTCGGCTCTCGGACCCGCTGGTGCCACGCCTCCGGAGTGCTGATCAGGAAACTGAGCGTGACGGTGAACATCCCGGCCGCGAGTAGGCTGCCAGCCGCCGAGACTCTGGGCGCCCACCGTCCGGTGGAGATCATCCCGGCGATCGTGATCTCAGTGATCCCGATGGCTCTGGCCAGTCTCGTCTCTCCGAGCCTTCTCAACGGCCGTCGCAGCAGTGGGCTCGAGACGACCACAGGACGGATGTTCTCCACCTCGTAATCCTCGAACTTGAGCCGTCCGATGCTGGCGAGGTTCAGCGCGAGTCCGAATCGGCTCGCCGTGATCCCTCCGGAGTGCAACCCAGCGATAGCTGTGTGCGCGGCCATGGCTTCTCCTGTCTTCGCACAATGGCTGCCCCGACGGCCGGTCCGTGGTGGCGTCTGCGCTTCCCGGCGCAGCCGCAGGCCCGAGGCGGGCTCTGCCCGCGTATCGTGTGTGCACCGGCCTCAACCCGTGTCCCTCAACTCGACCGAGCGGGAGGGACGTTTCCTTGGCACTTCTCCCATCATGTCAAGGGCCTGCGCCGCCGGCATCTCAGGGTTGTCGGCGACGGCTCAATATGAGGCCAGCTTCGGCGGTTCAGTTGTGGGCCATCCGTAGTCTCGTTGGATGGTGTGTCCGTCAGTCGTTGCTGCTGGTGGATGTGCGGCCGAGTTCGCGGCCGCGCATGCGGTATGACTCGCCCTTGAGGGAGTGGACCTCGGCGTGGTGGACGAGGCGGTCGATCATTGCGGCGGCGACCGTCTCGTCGCCGAAGGTCTCTCCCCAGCGGCCGAAGGGCTTGTTCGAGGTGACGATCACGCTGGCCCTCTCGTAGCGGTTCGAGATCAGCTGGAAGAACAGGTTCGCCGCCTCGGCCTCGAAGGGGATATACCCCACCTCGTCGATCACGATCAGCGGGTAGCGGCCGAGTCTGACCAGTTCGTCCTGCAGCCGGCCGGTGTGGTGAGCGGCGGCGAGGCGGTCGACCCACTGGGCGGCGGTGGCGAACGCGACCCGGTGTCCGGCCTGGCAGGCCCGGATGGCGAGCCCGGTTGCGATGTGCGTCTTGCCGGTGCCCGGCGGCCCGAGGAAGACCGCGTTCTCCTTCGCGGCGATGAAGTCGAGGGTGCCGAGGTGGGCGAGCTGTTGGCGTGTCATGCCCCGCAGGTGGGCGAGGTCGAGTTCCTCGATGGTCTTGATCGCGGGGAAACGGGCCTGCCGGATGCGTTGCTCACCGCCGTGGCTATCGCGGGCCGAGACCTCGCGCTGCAGGCAGGCGACGAGGTATTCAAGGTGGCTCCAGGACTCGGCCTGGGCGCGTTCGGCGAGCCGCTCGGCGGCGTCCAGCAGGGCGGGCGCCTTCATCGCGCGGGCGAGGAAGGCCAGGTCAGCTGTGGTCTGGCGGGTGGTGCGGGTCGCCGGAGTCTTGGTGGGGGTCGTGGTGGTGGGCATCAGGTGTCCTCCTTTCCGGCACCGCCCTCGATGAGGGTGAAGAGGCGGTCGTAGGAGCCGAGCTGGCGCTGTTCGACCTCGACGCCCAGGTCGTCCGGGGCAAGGCCGGCCAGGCCTCGGGCCCGGGCGTGTGAGGCCCGCTGACGGATCGCCTGGCCGCGCAGGATCTCGGCCGCGGTGGCGTGCTCGGGGTCGGTGATGGTCTGGTGGCGGGCCCAGCAGCGGCTGTGGTGGGCGACGGTCTCGCCCGCGCGGGTGGTGGCGACGATCTCCTCCGTGTCCGCGCGGACGGTGATCTGCTGGCCGATCGCGCGGGGGTGGACGGAGTAGTCGCAGGTGTCGACGCGGATGTAGTGGTCGCGGCCCAGGCGGGTGTGCAGGGGCCACCAGTTCGGTGGGGCGACCGGCGGCAGGCCGAGCATCGCCGACCTGTCGGCCTCCCAGCGTTCAAGGGGCCGGCAGCCGATCGTGCGGTGGTGCCTGCGGTTGGCGACCTGCAGCCATCCGGCCAGCTGGGTGTTGAAGTCGCCCGGTCCGGCGAAGGTGCGGCCGGGCAGGAAGCTGGTCTCCAGGTAGCCGTTCGCCCGTTCCACCAAGCCTTTGGCTTCCGGGTCGCGGGGCCGGCACAGATGGATCCGGATCGCGAGCAGGCCCGCGAACGCCGCGAACTCGGACGTCAGCTTGCCCTGGCCCACCCCGGGTTCGTTGTCCCAGACCAGCATCTTCGGGACGGCCTGCCAGCCGGTCAGCAGCCGCCAGTGCCCGTCGATGAGGTCAGCGGTGGTCCGCGACGGCAGCATCCGGGCCGTGATCATCCTCGAGTAGCCCGACACCATGACCAGGACCGGAGGCCGTCCCGTCTGCCCGTAGCCCAGCGGGATGTCCGTCGGCGGGAACCACAGGTCGCACTGGGCGAGCTCGCCGGGCCAGTAGAGCGTGCGCGAGACCGGGTCGACCGGCAGGTAGGCGGGCCGCAGCTCGCGCACCCGTTCCTTGAGGATGGTCAGGCCGCGGTCCCAGCCGATCCGCTCGGCGATCACCGTGGCCGGCATCGTCGGACTCTGCTTCAACAGCTCGCGGATGGCGGGCTCGACCGCATCAACCGCCGAGCCCTTCAGCGGACGCTGGTAGACCGGCGGCCGGTCCGAGGCCAGGGCCCGCAGCACGGTGCCCCTGGAAATCCCCAACTGCCGAGCCACCGCCCGCGCCGACAGGCCCTCGGCCCGGTGCAGCCGCCGGATCTCAGCCCAATCCTCCACGCCGATCACCTCTTCCCTCCTGACTCCCGTACCACTGAAGTCAGGATGATCAAGAGATCACGCAGTGGCCCGCTTTTGATCCGCCGTCCGTGGCCCTCATTTCACCCGTCGACGACAAGGGTCGGCCTGCGGCTGCAGCGCATCACGGTCCCCCGAGGGGCAGGACGCCGGGCCCAGCGTCCCAGCGCCGGCTTCGCCCGGGGCGCTGGTCGCGCCGACAGGCTTGGGCCGTGGTCTCCACACACAAGACACGGTGAGGCACCCGACTGCGTCAAAGGGCAGCTTCGTGGCACGGCGGCCGACTTCGGCTCGTGTCCGCGCGGCAATGGTGTGGTGCCCGAATGGAGCTGGCCGGACACGCTCTACGTGAGCGCTCGCCCACAGCGATTGTCCCCTACCCCCGTCCCCTACCCCCGCGATCGGCACGCTCGTGGAGCGCACCACACGTTTCACGATGCTGCTACATCTGCCCCGGATGGAGGGCTTCGGCACTGAACCACGCACCAAGAACAGGCCCGCCCTGGCCGGCCGGGGCGCCGAGGCCGTTGAAGGACGTGATCACCACGACGATTACCACGCTGCCCGAGCAACTGCGCAGGTCACTGACCTGGGACCGCGGCACGGAACTGGCCCAGCACGCCCAACTCCGCATCGACGCCGGGTTCCAGGTCTACTTCGCCGACCCGCACAGCCCCTGGCAGCGCGGGGCCTGCCAGGGTGATCTGATCCGGCGCGATCTGCCAGATGTCGCGGACGCTGGTGTCGCTCAGTGTTTCCTCGCCCCGGCCGAACAACGCCGGGCGCGCCACCGCGATCAGCTTCTTCGCCTGTGGCGCGCGCAGTGGAAGACTCACCGGCCCGACACCGGCCCCCTCGAGCCCGAGCATATGCGCGGGTGCCTTGACCTGGGCGCTGAAGGCACCTGCCTGCTTCGACCCGCAGAGCAGTTCGGCCAGCCGTTCCCTCGCACTCCCCGCCACGCGTGCTCTCCCAGCCTTATCCGGTGTGCCGCCCTCAGCCCGATCCTACGGCTCGCTGAGACCGCAGACGGCCGGGCCGCAGGGGCCCGCGTCAGGTGAGCTCCCGGCTCCGGGGCGCGGCCAGGATGTGATCACCGCTGATGCTTCCGGCCTGACCGCGTTGTTCGACTTCGACAAGGAATGCAAGCGCGGCGCCGAGCTCACCCGCAGCGCCCTGCTGCACGCACGCATGACCCCGTCTGGCAACACGCTGAACACCACCCTGGGCGCTTCTTCCGTCTGGTCCCGGTCGGGGATATGTCCGCGAACACGGATGGGGGTGGCCTCGTGCAGAGGTCGCCCCCATCCGTCGTATTCAGCGCAGACGGCCGAGGTGAATCACGCTGACGCGGACCTGCTGGTCGCTGATCTCGTACATCACGCGGTAGCGGCCGACGTGGATGCGTAGCACGTCGGCGCTGCCGAACGCGCCCTCGGGGCGCGGGTCGTCGGCGAGGCGGTCGACGGCGGTGAACACTTGCCGCACGCCCCGAGGGTCGTCCTTGGCGAACCGCTCGGCCTGAGCGAGAGCCTCGGGCTCCCAGATGACTTCGTAGCTCACGCCTCATCTCCGCCGAATACGCGGCGGTACGCCTCGGCCTGCGGGACTCCAGCGTTCTCGCCCTGCGCCTGGCGCGCGCGGTAGGCGGCCAGGGCCCGCATCTCCTGTAGTTCGAGGGCATCGGCGGGGCTGACCAGTATGGCGATGGTCTGGCCGTGGTCGGTGATGGCGACCGGTTCACGGGTGGCGCTGACCTCGCGCGCGATGGCGCCCAGCCGGGCGCGGGCTTCCACGATTGAGTAGGTCGTCTCCGTCATGAACACCACCTTACACAAGTGTGCACATCGGCAGCACACCAACTCTTTCGCGGTGAGCTGGTCTCTCCTCTGCTGTGGGTAATCAGACCAAGATTCTCGTGTCTTTCATATCCGCAAAGACCGCTGCTCTCGGGTCCGATCGACGGTGGCGTGATTGCGGCGCTCCGCTCTGGTGAACTGAGCCCGGCCCCCGAGCCGGCAGGGCCGTCAGGCCGGGACGGCGGTCAGGGCACGGTGTAGCCGGCGGCGCGCCGTCGATGACCACATCACCGCGCAGCGAGGTGGCGGTGTCGGCGGACTGCAGCGCGTACGCCGTGATCATGGCGCCGAAGTCGATGAGGTCGTCGGCGTGGATCCAGATGGTCTGCAAGCCGAACGGCACCCGTTTTGTGGAGGCGGGTGCCGTTTCGTGTGTTTGGTCTGGGTGGGGTTCTACCCGGTGATGGACAGGACGTAGGGTGCCAGGGCTGAGGGGGGTTGTACTGCGGGGACCAGCCAGAGGGCGACGAGGGCGTCG
>NZ_JBEYXD010000189.1:0-5682 GCF_040644975.1 Streptomyces sp. NPDC046900
CGTGCGCATACCGACCCCCCCCCACCCCCCCCACTTTGGTTTTTTTTCATCTCTAGCGGGGGGGGGCCCGCGGTGCCCCCCCCCATTGGGCGGCCCCCCCACGGAGGGTTTGGGTGTGGCGTTAGGGCGTCTGTGTCTTCCAGATGCCGCGGCCGTGCGTGGCCACGTAGACCTGGCTGCCGTCCGGGCTCGGCGACAGGTAGACCGCCGGCGAGGTGGGCAGGTTCGTGCCCAGGCGCGCCCAGTGGCCGGGCGAGGTGCTGGTGAACACGCCCAGGTCGGTGGCGACTACGAGGGTGCCGTCCTTGGTGACCAGCGCCGCGTTGGCCGGGGCGTCGGGGAAGGAGTCCGTGGCCGAGGCGTCGCCGCTGATGTCCGTCCAGGTCGTGCCGCCGTCCGTGGTCTTCCAGACGTGGCCGTAGCCTGCGCCGGGGCCCTCGTTCCAGTGCCGCGAGAAGCCGTTGATCACCGCGTAGACCGTCTTGCCGGAGGCGTCGGACGGGTCGATGGTCAGGCCGGAGATGTAGCGGTTCGGGAAGGCGGTGGGCAGGTTCACCTGGTGCCAGGTGCCGCCGTAGTTGGTGGCGATGCCCCGTCCGAAGGAGTCGTTGACCGAGGAGCAGGGGCCGCACCAGGCCGCCCACGTCACGTGGTTGCGGCTGGCGACGGCCGAGGCGGAGCGTCCCGCGCCCAGGTCGTACAGCTTGGTCCAGTCGGCTCCTGAGGTGCTCTTCCAGGTTTTGGTGTTGCCCCAGACGTACTGGCCGCCCGCGACCCACAGGCCGTTGGGGTCGGTCTCGTCCGCGCTGAACGGGGCGGTGAAGCGGGCTCCCGGGTCGCCGGGCGCGATGTCGGTGATCACGTCCTCGGAACCGTCGTCGCTCGCGGTGTAGCCGCAGTTGTTCGTGATCTGCAGCGCGAGGTCGACGTATTCGCCGACCGTCTGGCAGCCGTTGTCAGGGTTGACCAGCTGGTCGCCGCCGTCACCGCCGTAGGGGGAGACCATCTGACCGTTCGGGTTCAGCTGCTGCCCCTGGTAGGTGGCGCCCTTGGGTGCGAGCAGTGAGACGCCGTTGTCCTGCAGGCCGCCCCAGACGGCCTCACCGCTGCCGTCGCTCATCTTGCCCGCGCGCACCGAGTAGTACTGGAGGTTGCGCAGGGTGCCCGATTCGTTGAGGTTGCGCCAGCCGGCTGTGGTCTGCGTGGTCGGGCGGGCGTAGGCGCCGCCGTCGTTGCCGACGAACACCTCCGGCGTGCTGCCCTTCCACTGCGAGAAGGCGATCGCGTGCTGGTCGGAGTGCATCACGTCGCCGTCACAGGTGTTCTGCGCCGGGTCGTAACTGAAGCAGGGCATGCCGAAGTTCCAGTAGCGGCCGACCGCCTTCCAGGTGGCGCCGCCGTTCCTGGACTCAAACATCTCCTCCAGGCCCAGGTAGACGTGGTTCGGGTCGCTCGGGTCGACCGCGATGACCTGGTCGTACCAGGCCTGGGAGCCGGGCTGGTAGCCGCTGCCGATCTCGTGGATCTTCATCGCGGAGCCGGTGGTCGACAGCGACGAGGACGTGGCGATCTGCTTGAACGAGCCGTTCGCGTTGCCGCTCTGGCTGACGTACACGCCGGCGAGGACCGAGTACACCCCGGAGCCGGAGGACTTGTTGAGGAGTTTGGGGGACTCCATCGAGACGTACAGCTTGCTGCCGTCGGCCGCGTAGGCGAAGGCGGCGTTGCCGATCTCGGCGGGATTGATCGCACCGGTCGGGTTGGCGCGCTTCCAGGTGCTGCCCGCGTCGTCGGAGTAGTAGAAGCCGTTGTAGTCGGCGCCACTGCGCCAGGCCACGTTGGCCAGCAGCTTGGTTCCATCACTGCCGGGCTGCACGGCGATGTCGTTGGCGATGTCCGCGTAGTGGCTGTCCACCCCGCAGCTCACGCCGCTGATGCCGACGCCCGCGCAAGGTGCCAGGACCTTGGTCCAGGCGGTGGACTGGCCGGCCGACAGCGGACGCCGGAAGAGGCCGTGCGAGGAAGCCGCGAAGACGTACCCGGCGGCCTTGTCGAAGGTGACGGTGTGGATGGAGGCGGAGTCCAGCTCCGTACCACCCACCTTGTCGCTCTCGCTGAAGGTGCCGGTAACCGGGTCCGCGAGACGGTAGACGCCGCTGCCCAGGTAGTTGTCGGAGGCGGTGGTGGCCTCGCCGGTGGCCAGCCACAGCGAGCCGTCGGGCGCGACCGTGAGAGCGCCCACGGACAGGGCGGGCAGCCGGTCGGCGATCGGTGTCCAGGTCCTGCCGTCGTCGGTGGAGCGGAACACACCGCCCCCGGCGGCGCCGGCGTAGACCACGCCCTGGTGGGTCGGGTCGGTGGCCAGGGCGGCGATACGGCCCGCGGAGTGGCCCGCTCCGCCACCGGAGTTGGAGGCCGAGTGATCGCGGTAGTGCAGCGCATCCTCGTTGTACGGCGAGGTGGTGACCTCGCTCCAACTGCCGGACGCGACCGGCATGTTCTTGATGTGCGCCCAGGCGTCGGCGTACGCGCCCGGCGCGATCTGGCCGCCGGGCGAAAGCCTCGGCTCATTGAACGAGTCGACGGATTCCATCAACTCGTGGGACTCCTCGCCCGCCGTGTCATGGCGGCTGGAGTCCGTGTCGCTCACCCCGTACGCAGCGACGGGTCCCGTCCCCGCTATCAGGAGTGCCGCGGCGACGACGGCGAGTGCCGTTCTGCCGCCGCTCTCCGCCCCGCGGCGCGGTCTGCGCCGTGCGGAATACACACGCATGGACTGTCTCCGACTTCTTCGGCGTAAGTCGCGGCCGCCCCTACGGCCGCCCTGGATCTCCTACTGCCGAGCGCCGGAACCGTACCCCTGCGCACTCCTTCAACCCCAGACGTTTACAGCAACTTTAAGGCCTGACAAACGTAACAATTGTCAAAAGTGGCCTCGTTCGCCATCGCGCCTCTCAGAGGTGAGAGCACACCCCACACTTGCAGCGCAGCCAGTCGCTTATCTGTTACCCAAGGCAACCTGTCCAGCCAGTGCCGGGCGTGCCTATGCCGCGCTGGCGGCGCTGAACCAGGGCGGTGCCGGCGGTCGCGGCGACCGCCAGTGATCTCGCGTGTTCGAAGAGGCCACAGGTTCAAGTCATCGAGATCACGCGCTCATGGCGTCCGTTGTGGTTGGGGTGGAATGGCATCGGAGGACGTCGCGAGTCCTGCGGAGCTGGATGACTGGCGGCCGGGGCTGAAGGGATGCGAAAGTACGGCGATCAGCAGCAGCGCGTCCCGTGCCGCGAGGGCGGCCGGAAGGGGCGGGATGAACGTCGATGCGGGGTCCCGGCGGCGCATGAGGGGCTGGGGCGTCTTCGCTGCGGTGGCCGTCGCGGCAGGAGTACTGCTGGTCAGGTGGCTCGTGCCCGATCCGTGGCTGACCATCCAGGATTTCGCCCAAGGGCCTGATGCAGCGGCACCGTCGTGTTCCTGGCCCGTCCACCTCGAAAAGGCCAACCCGGATCAGGCCGGACTCATCCGCTGCTATCTGCGTGCGATCGCCCACCACAGTACGAGCGAGCTCCGTACAGCGGTCCGGGCCCGGGACGATGACGGCCCGACCGGGTTCTCCGCGGCCGACTTCGCCCATACACAGGACGTGAACAGCGGAACTGCGACAGTAACCGTCGTGGACAATGACGTTGACAGCGCCGACGCCACCGTAGTGATCCGCTATGCGGACGGCGTGCGGCAGGAGCTGGACATCCACCTGGCGAACCCGTCGTCGCCGGACTCGTGGCGGTTCTGGGAGGTCGGCACGTACCCGAGCGATCCGAACGACCAGCCTGGTGTGAGCCTTTCAACGCCGTAGTACCCGCGCCGGGTACTCGGTTGCGGTCAGCCGTAAAGCGGCGAAGTACAGCAACCGCCGTGACCGCATATGACCGGTGCCCTCCGCAGCCAACCGCTCGACCAGCCCGGCAGACCGCAGCAACCGAGCAGCCAATAGTTCGCATCGAGAAGGTCACCAGCGCAGGTCCCCGTGCCACTCTCGTGCCAGAACGGGCGGGGACTGAGAGGGAATCAGGGTGCGCAGGGGGACGCGCCGCCGAATCTGCCCAAGGCAGTGAATCCGCAGGTCAGGCCTGTGACCACCTCACCTCGCTCCTAAAACGGGGGTCGCAGTTCGAATCCTGCCGGGGACGCCATCAGGACTGGGTAGATGCTCGGACGGGGATCACGCCAGGGTGACGTGCATGCCGCCCTCGGCTAGGGCATCGAGGACATCGGCGAATAGGTCGTAGGGCTGGCCGTCTGGGGTCAGGGTCCGGGACAGGTGCTTGCGTGCGGTCCCGGCGTTCCGCCAGAGCAGGGTTGCGGGGGCGGTGAAACCGAAGGTGCCGCGCAGGCAGTCATCGAGGGCGGCCAGACAGCCGCCGAAGTAGCCACCCGGCCCGTTCACCGCCTCCCCAAGCGCCAGATAGAGGCCCGGTTCGTCGGTGATGTGTCGGCCGTCGAGTTCGTAGGCATGACCAGCCGGCCGGTCGCGGTGAGAGCGCCGGCAGGCCCGCTCGCGGACGAGATCGAGCCAGGCCCCGCGGCGCCGAGTGTCGAGGCCCGCCCAGGCACCCAGGGTGTCCGGCGGCCCGGCGAGCCACCGCTGCCAGATGGGCCGGGCGAATTCGGGAACGGGGGTGAAGAGCTGCCCGTCAAGCTCCAGGTCGATCAGATCTGTCCCGTAGGAGGATGGGCGCCAGGAGCGGACTTTGGTCCACAGCAGCCGATCGGTGAGCGGCTCGCCCTGGGCGTCCTGTATCTCCAGGGCGGCCTCCTCCAGGTCCAGCGCCCGCCGGGTGCCCTTCATCAATGCAGCTCGCAGCTGATCACCCTGGGCAAATCCCCGCAGGACGAGCAGGGGCGCCGCTTGCTCGGCCGGCAGGACGCAGGTGAATTCCCGACAGGAGCCCAGCCACCGATGCCCGTCGTGCACTCGGACACGACCCATGTGTCCCTCAGGCGGACCTTCGCAGTCGTCCAGGCCAGTGAGCACGAGACTGCCGGTCCCCAAGAGCTGTCCTGGGGTCTCCGCGTCCTCCAGCAGCCAGGGCTCAAGTGCATCGTCGTCCGGCACCATCCACACCCGGCTGCCGACCCAGCCCCCGACCTGGGCACCTTCCGGCACCCAGCCGAAGAGTTCATACGTCCCGCGCCGGGCTCCCCAAAGAGTCCGTCTACTGCGGCGCACACGCCCCAGACGTCGCCGCGCTCCGTCTCCGTCAGCCTGTACCGCCCGTGCCTGCGATGGTCCCAGGCCTCACGCACGGTGGTAATCGTGCCCAGACCAGGCTTTCACGACGAAGCTATTTTCCCAGTCGGTCAAGGTGCCTCAAACAGCTTCTCACCTCAGCGTGGCATCAGCGTAGGCAGCCTGGGTGAGTGTCTAACTGCGTGACAACGCCGACGCACAGCGGCGAACAACCGCGGACGTCTGCGGACCGTCGCAGCAGCTGAGAGACATACCAACGCGAGGTCAAGCGCCCAGCGAAGTTCGTTCGGGACGAAGAGGTCGTGAGCTAAAGGCTGTCGTGCTCGATTAGCGAGCCATCTGCCCAGCACCCGCACCCAGCCAGCAAATCCTTCACCTGTCGGGCGCCCCTCAACCATCGCCCTGTCGGGTGGATCCACAGGGTCACACGGGAT
>NZ_JBEYXD010000190.1:0-5678 GCF_040644975.1 Streptomyces sp. NPDC046900
ACTGGTGCCCGTCCGCACAGCCGCCTGCTGAATCACCCACCAGCCAACTCCCCAGGCCAACACGCCCCGTGATCAATCGCGGGGCAGCCCGTTAGCGCGAGTGATCATGGCCCCTTACGCTGGCCCGCGGATCGGGCGGGCTTGTGGACCTGCCCCGAAAGAGCCCTCTGCCCGCGGCCTTTCCGCGGGCAGAGGGCTCTTTCGTCGGGTGTGGCCGGCCGGTCAGCCGATGGTTGCGATGCCGTCGGTGGTGACGGTCGGGCGGCCCGAGGTGCCGACCACGACGATCTTCACGGTGTGCTTGCCGGAGCTGGACCAGCTCTTGGTCCAGATCGCCTGGCGGTACAGGGTCGTGGAGGACTTCAGGTCCACCGTGGTGACCTTGGTGCCGTCGACGTAGACGTACGCCTGGCCCGAAGTGGAGGCCCGGGAGACGATCCAGGCCACCGAACGTCCGGTGAAGGTCCAGCTGATCGACGCCCCGGCGGACGAGGAGCTGTAGGAGTAGCCACCCAGGTAGCTGGTGCTGCTCTTGTGGGTCCAGGTGCCGGTCCGGGTGGTGGAGGTCTCCTGGATGATGTTCGGCGTACGGGAGACGGAGGCGCCACCGGTGTTGCCGGCCACGTCGTACGCCTTCAGCGCGAACAGGTCCGAGGTGCCGGGCTTGGCGCTGGTCGCCCAGGAGGTCACCGTCGGGCCGAAGGTGGCCGAGGACGGCGCGGTCGCCATGACCTTGGCGAGCGCCGCATTGTCGGCGGCCTTCCAGTTCACCGTGACCGGGACGGCGGTGGAGCTCACCGTGCCGGTGCGTACCTGCACGCCGGGAGAGGTCGGGAAGGTGGGCGCGGTGGTGTCACCGACCAGAGTGACCGAGCCCGACAGCGTGGTCGACCCGCGCACGTGGGTGGCGCGCACCTGGACGGTGTGGCTGCCGGCGGCCACCGAGATGGAGGCGGAGCGGGCGGAGCCGGAGGTGTGCGCCACGGCTTTGCTGTCGACCAGGACGTCGAATCCGGAGATCACCGCGGACGGCGTGGCGGTCGTCCAGCTCACCGTGGCTGCGCCCTTGGTGTAGTAGCTGGTCCCGGACTTGGTCGCCCCGCCGGACATCCCGGTGACGGAGAGCGCGCCGACCGGGCCGGCCGCGTAGGAGCGGATCGTGCTCAGGGCGTTGTAGAGCTGGTTGCCGGGGCAGTCGGTGGCGAATCCGTTGCGGTGCCCGGAGATCGCGTCGAAGCTGTAGTTCTTGCCCAGGGTGAAGCCGTAGCTGTCGGAGGCGCCCTCGGGCAGCGACGCGGTAGCGGTGCCCGGGTTCACGCCGGTCATGCCGAATTTCCAGGCTGCGATGCGGGCGATGGAGGCCAGCATCGCCTGGCTCGGCGTGGCTCCGGGGAAGGTGCTGGCCGTGGAGTCGCCGCCGGTGAGGTCGGTGTACGTGCCGATGGCGGCCACGCCCATGCTGTTGGTGTTGAACCCGTAGGTCTGGGCGCCCACGATCGGCAGCGCCATCCCGCCGAAGCGGCCCTCGAAGATGGTGCCGCACTTGTCGACGAGGAAGTTGTAACCGAGGTCGCGCCAGCCCTGGTTGAGGTGCTCGGCGTAGATGCCGCGCACGATCGCCGGGGAGTCCGTGCAGGAGTAGTTGTTGGTGGTGTCCGTGTGGTGGACGAACATCACCTTGACTGCCGAGCCGTACGTCGGGTAACCCGATTCCCGGGCGCACTCGTCCGCGCCCCAGCCGGCCCGGGTGACCACGGTGGGCGGGGCCACCGTCGAGGTGGTCGCGGACGGCATCGGGTTCGGCGGGGTCGGTGACGCCGACGCTGAGGGGCTGCTGGAGGAGGTCGTGCAGGACGGGTACGCCTGGGACAGCGACGGTAGCTGGCTGGGCCAGGACGTCGGGGACGCGCTCGGCGAGGTGGAAGCGGAGGCGGAGGCGGAGGTCCCGGTGGACGGTGCGACGGATGCCGAGTCGGTGGCCGTGGGGGTGTCCGTGGGTGAGGCGGAGTCCGTTGCGGTCGGGGTGCCCGAAGCGCCGGTGCCTGTGGTAGCCGTTGCCGTGTCGGTCGGGGCGGCGCTGTCCGTTGGCGGTGTGGTGTCGGTGGCAGCCGGGGACGCCGTGTCGGCGGCGGTTGCGTCCATGGCGTATCCCGCCGGGTCCATGCCGGAGGCTTGCGTCCCGCCGGCGGCGGGCTTGCCCGGGTCGACCAGGTCCACCCGCAGCCCGGCGGGCAGCGCGGTCGTCTTGCCGGTGCCGGTCGCGCGGACCTGGATTCCGTTCGACGACCCCGACCACATCGGGGACATCCCGCCGCGCACACCGGGACGGTTCAGCTCGTCGGCGTCGGGGATGTCGTCCGGCTGCTGCATCTTCAACCACTGGGTCCAGTGGCCGCTGACGGCAGAGCGGGTGCGTACCTCCACCGTGCCGCGCAGCTTGGCGTGCGCGCCGTTCCAGGTGACGCCCACCATGCTGAACGCGGCCGTGGACTGGGCCCCCAGCGTCTTGAGCGACGCGCTGGTCCCGGTCAGGGCCAGCGAGTGGACATGCGTCTTGATCGGCGCTGGCGCGGCCGACGCATGGCCGCCCGATCCGGCCATCGCGACGGTCGCGACAGCCGCGCTACCCCCGGCTATCACCGCCCCGAGCGCCACCCACGTGCGCGTTTTCAGTCCGGCTCGACGACCGCGCCGAGCCCCGTGTTCAGTTTTCATGCCCGCCCTGAAGCCTCATCGTTGTCATAACTGTCCCAGCAGGGCACAGCTGTCACATGAGTGCCCTGGAGTAACAGCGCGCCAGAACGTTCAAGCGTCACAGATCCCGAACCCGGGTAGGGAACGGACGCACGCCGACCATCGGGTCCGCAACGCGCCCCCGGCTCCGTCTGAGCCAGCGTGGCGCGTGCGATCAAGAGCCGTCGATGACGCGGTCGAGCAGCGCTCGTGCCTCGGTCGCCTGCCTACGCAACTCTGATCAAGCATTTACCTGTTCCGCATTGTTCGTGGTCGGCGGTGTGGCTAGCGTTCCTGCGCCCCCCATCTGCGGATCTCGCATCGGCATTGATCGGCAGCATCCGACTGTCATGGGCAGACCATTCGGTTGCCACCACCAGAAGAAGGGCATTTCCTTGCTCTCAAGGAGACGTCGGGCGGCATCCACCGCCGCCCTGCTGTCCACCACGGCATTCATATCGACCGGATGGCTCACGGCCACCGCGTCCGCCGCACCGTCGGCCGCCGGGGCGCCCCATGTCAAACACCTGTGCGCCCACGCCACCACGCCGGGCCACGTGGCGTGCCTCGCCGAGGCCCGCACCGACGTCGTCCAGCACCTGACTGTCAGCCCGGACACCACCCCGTCCGGTTACGGCCCCTCAGACCTGCAGAGCGCCTACAACTTGCCGTCCATCACGGCCGGTTCGGGCCGGACCGTGGCGATCGTCGACGCCATGGACGACCCCAACGCCGAGTCCGACCTCGCCGCCTACCGGTCCCAGTACAACGTTCCCGCCTGCACCACGGCGAACGGCTGCTTCCGCAAGGTCAACCAGAGCGGCGGCACCACCTACCCGAGCGCGGACTCCGGCTGGGCCGGCGAGATCTCTCTCGACCTCGACATGGTCAGCGCCGCCTGCCCGCAGTGCCACATCCTGCTCGTCGAGGCCTCCTCCACGGACATGACCGACATCGGCAAGGCCGAGGACGAGGCCGTCGCTCTCGGCGCGAAGTACGTCTCCAACTCCTTCGGCGGAACCGAGGACCCGACCGAGACCACCGCCGACGTCCAGTACTTCAACCACCCGGGCGTCGCCATCACCGTCAGCGCGGGAGACAGCGGCTACGGCGTCCAGTACCCGGCCTCCTCCCCGTACGTCACCGCGGTGGGCGGCACCTCGCTCAGCCGCGCGAGCAACTCCCGCGGCTGGAGCGAGTCGGTGTGGTCCACCGACTCGACCGACGGCACGGGATCCGGATGCTCCGCGGAAGAGGCCAAGCCCACCTGGCAGTCCGACACCGGCTGCAGCAAACGCACCGTCGCCGACGTCTCGGCGGTCGCCGACCCGGCCACCGGCGTCGCGGTCTACGACACCTACGGCGCCTTGGGTTGGGACGTCTACGGCGGAACCAGCGCCTCGTCGCCCATCATCGCGGCCACCTACGCGCTCGCCGGCACCCCGACCGCGAGCAGCTACCCGTCCTCCTACCCCTACGGCCACAGGTCGGCGCTGAACGACGTCACCGCGGGCTCCGACGGCACCTGCTCGACGAGCTACCTGTGCGCAGCGGGCTCCGGGTACGACGGCCCGACCGGCCTCGGCACCCCCAACGGCACCACCGCCTTCGCCGGCGGCGCCAACACGGTCAACTCGCTGCAACCCGGCCAGAAGCTCGCCTCCGGCCACCGCCTGAGCAGCGCGAACATCACGCTTGCGATGGGCAGCGACGGCAATCTGGTCGCCTGCCTTAAGACGAACGGCACGAGCAGCAGCGGCCCGGCGATCTGGTCCAGCCACACCTCCGGCCACTCCGGCGCCTACGCCTACATGCAGACCGACGGCAACCTCGTCGTCTACTCGAGCACCGGCAGCGCGCTCTGGTCCACCCACACCAACGGCCACACCGGCGCGTACTTCCTGGTGCAGGACGACGGCAACATGGTGGTCTACGGCTCCGGGGGCGGGCCCAGCACCGGCGGCTCGCTGTGGTCGGACGGCACTTACACGCGGTCGACGAAGATCGGCTCGGGCCAGAAGCTTCAGGGCGGCTGGTGGACCCAGACCCAATACACCCGCCTGGTAACGCAGCCGGACGGCAACTTCGTTATCTACCGCAAGCACGACGGCAAGGCGATCTGGTCCAGCCACACCTCCGGCCACTCCGGCGCCTACGCCTACATGCAGACCGACGGCAACCTCGTCGTCTACTCGAGCACCGGCAGCGCGCTCTGGTCCACCCACACCAACGGCCACACCGGCGCGTACGCCCTACTGCAGAGCGACGGCAACTTCGTCGTCTACACAAGCACCGGCGGACCCGGCAAGGGCGGCGCCCTGTGGGCCAGCAACACTCGGTCGTACGTGCCCTGAGCCGTACATTCTCTGGAAAAATGGCGATGACCTGGGGAAAACCCCAGGCCATCGCCTATGTAGAGCCCCTTGCCGGATTCGAACCGACGCCCTTCGCTTTACAAGTTCGATCACAGTCCGGGGCCACCTCCCGGAATGGGCCCTCGTGACTGTCCGGCGCTCTGGCTGTAGCCGCTATTGTCCGCCCTCGCTCAGCGTCGTTGATGTCACCTGGTGATGTCTGCCGGACGTCCTATCCACCCAGCCGTTTTCCCTCCGGTGCGCGTGGCGCCTCGACGGCTTGCCCGCCTAGTCATCGGCAGAAGTTGCTGTCGATCGACCGGCAGGCTGGTGATCGTGGCCATCGGTTGGGGAGACGATGTCCACCGTGCGGGTTTGTCGGCCATCGGTGAGCATCTGCCAGCCCACCAGAAGGGCCAGGACAGCGAGCAGAGCGGATGAGGTGATCGTGGTTCCTACTCCGAGTCCGCCCTGCGCAACGGGCTTTTCCACCGCGTTCTCCGCCACCGCTCCGAGCGGGCGGGTCAGCACGTAGGCCGCCCAGAACAGCACCGTGCCCGAGATCGGGGTCAGATAGTGCGCGGCGAGGAT
>NZ_JBEYXD010000191.1:0-5561 GCF_040644975.1 Streptomyces sp. NPDC046900
GCCAGGGTCATGTCGACGTCGGACGCGGGCGGCACCCAAGCCGATTTTCGCGCCGTCACTACGGCGCGGGCAACGCGCCACCCCAACTTGTGGGGAAACCCCAACAGACTCCAAGAACACCCGTCCGAACTTCTGAGGAGGCATAGAATGATATTCGATGTGAGTCCCCTCGAGGCCGTCGTGCTCGCCGTCGTCGCCGTGTTCATCTTCGGCCCGGACAAACTCCCCAAGATGATCAGCCAGGCCATGGGGATCCTCCGTAAGGTCCGAGAGTTCTCCGAGAGCGCCAAGCAGGACATCCGCAAGGAACTGGGCCCCGGGTTCGAAGAATTCGACTTCCAGGACCTCAACCCCAAGGCCGTGGTCCGCAAGCAACTGGCCGCCCACAGCGACGACTACGGCCTGAACGAGATCCAGGGCCTGCGCCACGCCGTTGCGGAAAACAGCCGGGAAGTCACGGCATCGGTGCAAGCCATCCACGCACACGCACCCAACAGCACCGACGACCGGCCCACCGGCTGGCCATGAGCGCGCACCTCGGCAGATCACCACTGCGCAGGGCACTGCTCCGGCTCAGGCTTGAACTCAGCGTGCTGCCTGTCTGCGACGTGGATCGGGCGAAGGACTTCTACGAGACGCTGGGACGTTGCCTGGACGTCGGCAACACGTCCGATGAGGAGCACCGCGCGGTGCACTTCACGCCGCCGCGCTCCGAGTGCTCGATCATCTTCGGCGACGGGATGACTGCCGCCAAGGCCGGCTCGACCCGGGGCCTGCACCTCATCGGCCGACAGGGAATGACCAATCGGCAGATCGCTGTCGAACTGTCGAGGTCGCCGAGCACGGTTGCGGCGCAGCTGAGGTCGGCCATGCGCAAGTACGGGGTGGGATCCCGAACGGCGCTGGCGGTGAGTGTGACACAGGCAGAGAGCATCTGAGCACCCTGGGCATGTCTGCCTACTGGTCGTTCTCTAGGTCATCTGCCCCATCACAAACCCTGCGTTCACCCGACCCAGACTCACGGGGCGGACGGACGCAGCGATGGAGGGTTGTTCATGCATGCGGTGCACGAAGCAAGTTCGCGCGAGCACAAGCCTGACATCTGCGTGCTTCGCGCCGCTGCAAGTCACATCACTGTGATCACCCCTCATACCGGGAATACCGATTGGTTTTCATTCGCTTCAGGATATGAAACCGATCGGCTTAAATCCGGTGCAAGAAGAGGAATCCGATCGGTTTCCAGGATGGAACCGGCCATGGACGACAGGGTCCTGGCACAACCGGAATAAACAACACAGGAGCAGAACATGTCGCACACGCACGTCACGGCACCCACGCAGTACGTGGAGGCGGGAGGAGTCCGGCACGCATACCGCCGGTTCGGCAAGCCGGGTGGCACCCCCCTGGTGTTCCTGGTGCACTTCCGCGGCGGGATGGACAACTGGGACCCGGCGGTCACCGACGGGCTGGCCGCGAACCGGGAGGTGATCCTGTTCGACTACGCCGGGGTGGCCGGGTCCAGCGGCGAGGTGCCGAACACCTTCGAGGGCTTCGGTGATGACAGCGCGGCGGTCATCCGGGCGCTGGGCATTTCGCAGGCCGACGTTCTCGGTTTCTCCATCGGCGGTTACGTCGCGCAGGAGATAGCGCTGCGCCACCCTGAGCTCGTGCGCCGGCTCGTGCTGGTCGGCACCGCACCGCGTGGCGGCGAAGCCGAAGGCCGGGACCCGAAGGCGTTGGAGGTGGCCGCGAATCCGGTTCCGACCATGGAGGACTTCCAGTTCCTGTTCTTCGAGCCGTCCGAAGCCAGCCAGCAGGCCGGCAAGGACTTCTGGGCGCGGCGCCACCAGCGCACTGTCGACGTCGACCCGCTGAGCGGGCCAGAGGTGACCAAGGCCCAGGTCGCGGCCATCACGGCATGGCGCGAGCCGGTTGGTGAGCGGTTCAGCCAGCTGAAGACCATCCACCAACCCACCCTGATCGTCAACGGCAGCCACGACGTCATGGTGCCGACGATCAACTCCTACATTCTGCAGCAGCACATTCCGGGTGCGCAGCTGATCATCTACCCCGACTCCGGGCACGGCGCGCTGTTCCAGTACCCCGAACTGTTCGTGAGCCACGTGTCCCGGTTCCTGGACAGCGAACGCGCCTTCAGCTGACCGGCGCGGCGGCGAGCCGCAGCCGAACGTCAAGGTGATGGTCTCCCGGCGACCGCCGGGTGAGGAATCCGATCGGTTTCCAGGATGGAACCGGCCATGGACGACAGGGTCCTGGCACAACCGGTATGAGCAACACAGGAGCAGAACATGTCGCACACGCACGTCACGGCACCCACGCAGTACGTGGAGGCGGGAGGAGTCCGGCACGCATACCGCCGGTTCGGCAAGCCGGGTGGCACCCCCCTGGTGTTCCTGGTGCACTTCCGCGGCGGGATGGACAACTGGGACCCGGCGGTCACCGACGGGCTGGCCGCGAACCGGGAAGTGATCCTGTTCGACTACGCCGGGGTGGCCGGGTCCAGCGGCGAGGTGCCGAACACCTTCGAGGCTTTCGGTGATGACAGCGCGGCGGTCATCCGGGCGCTGGGCATTTCGCAGGCCGACGTTCTCGGTTTCTCCATCGGCGGCTACATCGCCCAGACTCTGACGCTGCGCCACCCCGAGCTCGTGCGCCGGCTCGTGCTGGCCGGCACGGGACCGCGGGCAGGAGAATTCGGGGGCCAGGACCCGAAGATATATGAGGTGGCCGGGCACGATCCGGAGATCACCAAGGATGGGTACCTGTTCCTGTTCTTCGAGCCGTCCGAAGCCAGCCAGCAGGCCGGCAAGGACTTCTGGGCGCGGCGCCACCAGCGCACTGTCGACGTCGACCCGCCGAGCTCGATGCAGGTCGCCAAGGCCCAGGCCGGGGCCATGGGCAAATGGCGCGAGCAGGTCGGTGAGCGGTGGAGCGAGCTGAAGACCATCCAGCAGCCCACGCTGATCGTCAATGGCAGCCACGACGTCATGGTGCCGACGATCAACTCCTACATTCTGCAGCAGCACATTCCGGGTGCGCAGCTGATCATCTACCCCGACTCCGGGCACGGCGCGCTGTTCCAGTACCCCGAACTGTTCGTGAGCCACGTGTCCCGGTTCCTGGACAGCGAACGCGCCTTCAGCTGACCGGCGCGGCGGCGAGCCGCAGCCGAACGTCAAGGTGATGGTCTCCAGGCAACCGCCTACCGGCCCGCACACGATCGCGCCGATGGAGTGAGCTGCGGCCTCGTCGGGCCACGAGGCCGCACGGCGACAAGGTCCCGTCTTCGTCGGTGCCCAAGAGAGGCAGCAATGCGCCCGGCACATCGGGGCGGGCGGGTATGCCGGGTCCGGCCTGTGCATTCGATCCGTTCGATCCGTTCACCGGGCTACCGTAACCGGGGCCCCCGACATCGGCCGGGTGGACCGTCAGGGGCCGTCGGCATAGTCAATGCACAGCGACCCGTTGGTGTCGGCCGGTTGCGGAGGCAAGGTGGCGAGGCGCGCAGCAGAGGGCGCGCGGCCTGATCCACAAGGCGGTAGGCAGCCTGCGCTCCAGGCGGCCACCTTGAGGGAAGTGCTACTTCAGTCACAGATAGGACAGTGTTGACCTATACGGTGGAAGCGTGCAGAGAGTCGAATACAGAGCCGCTCAGCGGAACACCTGGTGGTTGTGGTTCGCAGGTGCGGTTACGTTGTCTGCCTACTCCGTCGTAGCTCTGGCAACAGGGTGGTCACGAGAGATCGGCATCGGCGCGTTCCTCTCGACATTCGGCCTCATGGGGATTCCAGCAGCCCCGTGGCTGGCCGGCATGGCGCTTGGGCGCACGATCGTAGACGCGCACGGCATCCAGACGCGGAGGCTGCTTGGCAGCTCCGCCGCTGCCTGGCATGAGATTTCGGAGATCAAGGTAGACAAAGTCGGCCACGGGAACTGCGACTATTGGATCCACATCAGCCGCCACGATGGTGATTCGTTTCGCCTTCCGGCTCCCATGACCTCCGATGTCGGGCCCGATCCGTCCTTCGAGGCTGTACTGAAGAAGATCACGCACCAGTGGCAGGAAGCGACCAGACCGTGACGGTGAAGTTGGTGAGCGGCTCGGAACTGGCAGCGCGATACTGAGATTCCAGAAGCCAGCGCGTGTACACGGGACCTTGCGGCTCCTGTCCAGTGGCCTCTTCCCAGCGAGAGCAGATGGCGCGCACCTTCTCCTCGACTTCGGCGGTGCTGTCTACGCCCTGGGAGCGCATGACATCAGTCGTGACGACATCGAGCGCGCAGACACGTACGAGATCTGAGAGCGCGAACTCGCGGGGCTCCAGGGGGTTGATCCTGGTGGGCGCGCGTATTCAACTGTCGCCAGTTCTCGGCATGGACCGACCTGACTGTGACCGAGCGTGATCGCCACCACGAGTACGTTTACGATCACGGTGGCATCTCTCCCCGCAGCGTCTCACTAAAAGCCGTCCCGTAAGTGATCTTTGAGTGGGTGACGGTGCGGTTGCCTGCGGGGAGTCCGGGGCTTCTATCCGGCGAGGGCGAGGTTGTGCAGGCGGGCGACACCGAGCATCGCGTGGTGCACCGTCGCCCTTGAGGCGACAGTCACGCAGGATCTTCCAGCCCTTCATCCGGGCGAACGTGTGCTCCACGCGGGCACGAACTTGCTTGTGGGAGCGATTGTGTTCCTCCTTCCAGGCCGGAAGCTCCTCGCACTTGGTCCGGCGGTGCGGGATGACGAGCCCGGTTCCTTGATAGCCGCCGTCAACGATCGTCATCGTCTTGCCGACGGCCTCTTTTGCGCCGGATTCCTTCCAGCCGCGGGAGTCGTGGCGGTTGCCTGGCAGTGGCCGGCCGACCACCACGACCATGCGGGAGTCTGCGTCGATCACGACTTGGTGGGCGTTGGAGTAGCGGTAGTTCTTCGACTGCTCGGCGATACTCCGGTCGCGGGTGGGCACCAGGGTGCCGTCCACGATGAGCACGGCGTCCTTGCCGAACCGCTTGCGCGGCCGGAGCGCTAGCTTCGGACCGAGGTGGTCGATGATCCGGGCGGCGGCGGACTTGGAGGTGCCGAACAGCAGGGCGAGTTGGCGCAACGTCAAGTTCGTGCTCCAGAACGCCGTGACCAGCAGGATGCGGTCCTCCAGTGGCAGGCTCCACGGCCGCCCGCGCCGCGACTCGTCCCCGATCTCACGGCGCACCACGGTCACCAACTTGCCGAAACAGCGCGGGCTCAACCTGGTGAACGGGGCTATCCAGGACGGCTCCGACGCCGTGATCACACCAGGCACGCCAAGATCATCTCAGTGAGTGCGAGCTGACCTGTCAGACTCGCTACCCGAGGGCCTTGGCATACCAGTGATCCGCCCTGCCATGGCCTTCGTATGGCGTGGTCTCTGAGGCGCACCCCGCGGTGTGGACACCTGATAATGGATCTTCTTCGTCCTGGAAGGTGTAGATCTACGTGGCACGGCCCTCGAAGTACAGTGCGGAGTTCCGTTCCGACGCGATCGCGTTGTGGCGGGCTTCGGCGGGCA
>NZ_JBEYXD010000192.1:0-5555 GCF_040644975.1 Streptomyces sp. NPDC046900
CAACTCCCCGGCCCATTCCCCCTGCATGCCTACAAGACTGGCCCCGACTCCACCGAGCCGGGGCCAGAACCCGAGATTTTCAGCAGTCTTCTAGCGCAGCCTCCCGAGCCCGGTTGACCTCAGATTTGCCGGGTGTTTGCCGGGCGCTGGGCATCGTGGTTGAACGCACGTCCCCGGCCGCCCGTACGGGATGACGGCGGGCTCAAGCCTCCCCAGCGTGGCCCGCCCTCCGCCACGGGCTTCGCACGGAAGGACCCTCGGGTTGCCTCTCAATACACGCTCACCACAGACGACGGACAAGGCTGAGGCGGCCACGGACGGGGTCCTGCCGGCGGAGGAGGAGCGGCCGACGCCGGATTCGGAGGACGGCACCGCCGAGTCGCACGCATCGGCGCACGGCGACGGCGACTCGGCGACCGAGCACTCCCAGGAGCACTGGCCGGACGGGGCCGGGGACCTGGCCGGTGGCGCCGCCGACGACACCGCCTCGGCCGGCGCCGAGTCCGGCGCCCCGGATGAGGGGACGACCGAGGCCGCGTCCCACGCCGCCCCCGAGGAGGCCGCCGGCACGCCCGCCACCGGCGGCGAGCCCGACGCGACCTCGACGGAAGCCCGAACCGGCACCGACGACTCCGACTCCGACGGCGAGCCCGACGCGACCTCCGCGGAAGCCCAAAACAGCACCAACGCCTCCGGCAGCGACGGCGAGCCCGACGCGAGTTCCACGACTGTCCAGTCCGGCGCCGACCGCAAAAACGAATCCGGATCGGCCACCACCGGCACCGAGGACGAATCCGGATCGGCCACCCCCAGCACCGAGGACGAACCCGGGTCGGCCACCACCGGCACCGACGACTCCGACTCCGACGGCGAGCCCGACGCGACCTCTGCGGAGGCCCAGTCCGGCACCGGCACCCCCGCCGCCGAAGGCGAGCCCGGCACAACCGGCCCCGGCACCGAGGACGAGCCCCGGTCGGCCGCCGCCGAAACCGGTACCGGCACCCCCACTGCCGACACGGGCCGCCGCCTCCGGGGGCTGCGCAAGTGGAGGGCCGGGCACCCCATGGCCGCCCGCGTGCTGGGCGGCGCCCTCACCGTTCTCGCCGGTGCCCTGGTCGTCGCCTCGTTCCTCATGCCCAACAAGCCCGACTTCCGGCCCGCGGTGTTCACCCGGATACCGGTGGAGGCCCTGATCGGCGCCGTCGTGCTGACCGCACTGCCACGGCGGCCGCGGCTGATCGTGGCCTGGCTCGGCGGGATCGCGATCGGCGTGCTGACCGTGCTCGACGTGCTCGACATCGGCTTCTACCAGTACCTCGGCCGGGGCTTCAACGTCATCCTCGACTGGCCCCTGTTCAGCGACGCCTACGCCTACCTCAAGGACACGCTGGGCGGAGCGGGTGCCCTCGCCGCCCTGGTGGTGGCCATCGCACTCGTCCTCGTCGTCCCCGCCGTCTCCGCGCTCGCCGTCGTCCGGGTCAGCAATGTGATGGCCCGGCACCGCACCACCACCACGCGCACCGTCCTGGTTCTCAGCATGGTGTGGATGACCTGCACGGCCCTCGGCCTCCAGGTCGGCGGGATGCAACTGGCCTCCGACCACACCATCACGCTGCTCCAGTACCGCGCCGACAACCTTCGCGCGACCGTCCGCGACGAGCGCGAGTTCACCAAGACCGCCCAGGACGACGCCTTCGGCAACACCCCGGCCGCGCAGCTCGTGCCGGATCTGCGCGGCAAGGACATGGTCTTCACGTTCATCGAGAGCTACGGCCGCAGCGCGATCGAGGACCCGGTCATGGCCCCCGGCGTCGACCGGACACTGGACGCCGGCACCCAGGCCCTGGCCAAGGCGGGCTTCCACGCGAAGAGCGGCTGGCTGACCTCGGCGACGTACGGCGGCAGCAGCTGGCTGGGCCACTCCACCTTCATGTCGGGCCTGTGGGTCAACAACCAGAACCGCTACCGGACGGTGACCGCGAGCGACCACCTCACCCTCACCGAGGCGTTCAAGAAGTCCGGTGCCTGGGACACGGTCGGGATCATGCCGGGCGTGCAGAAGGGCTGGCCGGAGGCGAAGTGGTACGGCCTCGACAAGGTCTACAACGCCTTCCAGCTGGGCTACAAGGGACCGAAGTTCAGCTGGTCGACCATGCCGGACCAGTACGCGCTGGAGCAGTTCCAGCAGCGGGTGCACGGCAAGAAGCACGACAAGCCGCTGGCGTCGTTCGTCATCCTGACCTCCAGCCACCAGCCGTGGGCGCCGATCCCGAAGATGGTCGGCTGGGACCAGCTGGGCGACGGCTCGGTCTTCGACGCCATCCAGAAGGCGGGCAACAACCCGGCGGACGTCATCGCCGACTCCGCCCGGTCCAAGGAGGAGTACGGCAAGTCCGTCCAGTACTCCGTGACCGCTCTGACCCAGTGGCTGGAGCGCTACGGCAACGAGGACACCGTGCTCGTCTTCCTCGGCGACCACCAGCCGATCTCCCGGGTCAGCGGGAACCACGCCAGCCGTGATGTGCCGTGCACGATCGTCGCCAAGGACCCGAAGGTGCTCGACAAGATCGCCGACTGGGGCTGGACGGACGGACTGCGGCCCGCCCACAACGCGCCGGTGTGGAAGATGAGTTCGTTCCGCGACCGCTTCCTGACGGCGTACGGCTCCACCCCGCACCCGTCGAAGCACTGACCCCCGGGGGCATCAGCCCCCGGACGTGTCCAGCTCCGCGTCCTCGCCGATCCCCGCGCAGTCGTACGGGTCCTTGAGCCAGCCGTCCGGCAGCACCACCCGGTTGTTGCCGGACGTGCGGCCACGGGGCCCGTCGGCGCCCAGCGGCCAGGCCTGGTCGAGGTCGAGCTCGTCCAGGCCGGCCCGCAGCTCCTCGAGGGAGGAGGTGATCGCGAGCCGCTTGCGCATCTCCGAACCGACCGCGAAGCCCTTCAGGTACCAGGCCACGTGCTTGCGGAAGTCGATGACTCCGCGCGGCTCGTCGCCGATCCACTCGCCGAGCAGGGTGGCGTGCCGGACCATGATGTCCGCGACCTGGCGCAGCGTCGGCCGCATGATCGCGTCCGTACGGCCTTCGAAAGCCGCCACCAGGTCCGCGAACAGCCACGGGCGCCCGAGGCAGCCGCGGCCCACCACCACTCCGTCGCAGCCCGTCTCGCGCACCATCCGCAGCGCGTCCTCGGCCGACCAGATGTCGCCGTTGCCCAGCACCGGGATCTCCGGGACGTGCTCCTTCAGCCGCGCGATGGCGTCCCAGTCCGCCGTACCGCCGTAGTGCTGGGCGGCGGTGCGGCCGTGCAGCGCGATGGCCGTCACGCCCTCCTCGACGGCGATCCGCCCGGCGTCCAGGTAGGTCATGTGGTCGTCGTCGATGCCCTTGCGCATCTTCATGGTGACCGGGAGGTCCCCCGCGCCGCTCACGGCCTCGCGCAGGATCGCCCGCAGCAGGTTCCGCTTGTACGGCAGCGCGGACCCGCCGCCCTTGCGGGTCACCTTCGGCACCGGGCAGCCGAAGTTCAGGTCGATGTGGTCGGCGAGGTCCTCCTCCGCGATCATGCGGACGGCCTTGCCGACGGTCGCCGGGTCCACGCCGTACAACTGGATCGAGCGCGGCTTCTCGGTCGCGTCGAACTTGATCAGCTGCATGGTCTTGTCGTTGCGCTCGACCAGCGCCCGGGTCGTGATCATCTCGCTGACGAACAGCCCCTTGCCACCGCTGAACTCCCGGCACAGCGTGCGGAACGGCGCGTTCGTGATCCCGGCCATGGGCGCGAGCACGACGGGCGGCTGGACGGTGTGCGGACCGATCGGCAGCGCCGTGTACGGCGTCGCCGGGGTCGCCGTGGTCGGGTTCGTCGTGAGCGTGGACATTCCCCCATTGTCACGTATGCCGAGGGGTACCCGGCACGGATCCGTCCTGTGGGACCATGTAGCGGTCATTAGTTAACCGCACTATCGATATCGGCGTACGATGGATCACATGCCCGAGCTCAGCCACCGACGACGTTTTCTGGTTCTCGCGATCTGCTGCATGAGCCTGCTGATCGTGAGCCTCGACAACACCGTCCTGAACGTCGCACTGCCCTCGTTGCAACGCGAGCTCCACGCGACCACGGCGGGTCTGCAGTGGACGATCGACGCGTACACCCTGGTCCTCGCGTCGCTGCTGATGCTCGCCGGGTCCACGGCCGACCGCATCGGCCGCAAGCGCGTCTTCATGGCCGGCCTGATCGTCTTCAGCATCGGCTCGCTGCTGTGCTCCCTCGCCCCGAACCTGGACCTGCTGATCGTGTTCCGCATGGTGCAGGCGGTGGGCGGTTCGATGCTCAACCCGGTCGCCATGTCGATCATCACCAACACCTTCACGGACGCACGTGAGCGCGCCCGCGCGATCGGGGCCTGGGGCGCCGTGGTCGGCATATCCATGGCGGCCGGCCCGCTGGTGGGCGGGTTGCTCGTCGAGTCGGTCGGCTGGCGGTCGATCTTCTGGGTCAACCTGCCCGTGGGCTTCGCCGCGCTCCTGCTCACCCTGCGCTACGTCCCCGAGTCCCGGGCCCCCAAGGCCCGCCGCCCCGACCCGGTCGGCCAGTTGCTCGTGATCGCCCTGTTCGGCTCCCTCACCTACGCGATCATCGCGGCCCCCGACTCCGGCCTCGCCTCCGTCCTCCCGTTCGCGGGCATCGCGCTCGTGGCCCTGCTCGGTCTGCTGTGGTTCGAGCCCCGTCGCGCCGAACCCCTCATCGACCTGCGGTTCTTCCGTTCGGCCCCGTTCAGCGGTGCCACCGTGATCGCGATCAGCGCCTTCGCCGCGCTGGGCGGCTTCCTGTTCCTGTCCACGCTCTACCTGCAGAACGTGCGCGGCCTCGACGCCCTGCACGCGGGTCTGTGGATGCTGCCGATGGCGGCCCCGACCTTCCTGTGCGCACCCCTGTCCGGCCGTCTGGTCGGCAGCCTCGGACCGCGCCTGCCGCTCCTGATCGCGGGCACGGCGATGACCGCGAGCGCCGTGCTGTTCGCGGCCTTCGAGGCGGAGACGGCGAACGCCACGCTCTTCGTGGGGTACGTCCTGTTCGGCATCGGCTTCGGCTTCGTCAACGCCCCCATCACCAACACCGCCGTCTCCGGCATGCCCCGCGCACAGGCGGGCGTCGCCGCCGCCGTCGCCTCCACCAGCCGGCAGCTCGGCCAGACCCTGGGCGTCGCCGTGGTCGGCGCCGTGCTGGCCTCGGGCGTGGCCTCCTCCTCGTACAAGGACACCTTCGTCGCCGCCGCCCGTCCCGGCTGGTGGATCCTCACCGCCTGCGGACTCGCGGTGCTCGCCCTGGGCGCGCTCACCTCCGGCCGGTGGGCCAGGGGGACGGCGGAGCGTACGGCCGATCTGCTGGAGTCGGCCGAGGTCCGGGAAGCCGCCGGAGTCTCGGCGTAGGGAGCCCCGTTCGCGCGTCGGCGGGGGGGGGCGCGCGGGCGGCGCCCCCGGGCCCCCCACCCCCCGCCCCGGCCGCCCGCGCGGGACGGCGTGAGGGCGCGGCACGGCCCCCCCCCC
>NZ_JBEYXD010000193.1:0-5314 GCF_040644975.1 Streptomyces sp. NPDC046900
AACGTCGCCCGAACACGATTGACTTCATGTGCGTCCACCCCCTCACCATTCCCCTGAACAAGGTCGACACACAGACCTAACGGAGTCCTACTAGTAGCCCGTCCCACAACTGGACCTGGATGGCCATCGGGCGGCTCCTCTCTTGTGGCGCCCATCCACGGGCCGGTGTGCAGGAGGTGGAGAAGTTAGGCGAGCAGGTCTGTCCGCACCCTTAGCAAGGGGTGGGGAAATTCAAGGCTCTGGGCGCAGTTCCGTGAAAGCCCAGGTCAGCGATGGGAAAACATCATCCGTCCCCGGGTGTCCGTACTGTCGCGATTAATGCGCTCGGGGGCGTGGGGACAGTGGTCAGCTGTCGTGTGGTGTGCGACGGCTCGGGCGGATCATGCCTGGAACTCGGTGAGGTCGATGGCGTGAACGCGCAGCGGGTAGCCGTACACCGGGTGTGCCGTCTCCCGCTCGGGCACCATGCCGAGCTTGCGGATGACGTTCTCGGAGGCGTTGTCACCCACCCGGTTGATGCTGATGACCCGGTCCAGGCCACGGTCCTGGAGCGCGAACTCCAGCGTGGCGTGGGCGGCTTCGGACGCGTATCCCTGGCCCCAGAACTGTGAGCCGATCCGCCAGCTGATTGCCACGGCGGGCATCACCTCCGGCAGGAACTCGGGGACGGACAGTCCCGTGAAGCCGATCAGTTCGCCCGAGGCCAGCAGCTCGATGGCGAAGAGTCCGAAGCCCTCCTCGTCCCACTCCTCCTCCCACCGCTCGATGTCCGCGGCCGTGTGGTCCAGGTCGCGCACCGAGCCGTCGTCGATCCAGCGCATGACCCGTGGGTCCGCGTTGATGTCCGCCATCGGCGCGAGGTCGTCGTCGTGCCAGCTTCGGAGGAGGAGGCGGGGTGTGCGGATCTCGGTCATGCGCCCATCCTGCCGAAGGCAAAGGCCTCATCGGTAATCCGGCGCTCGCCCGCGCTGCCGTTGCGGAACCAAATGACGTCAAGCCGCCTCCACCGCACAGCGTGACGGGTGAAACATCGGGCCGACGGCCGGACAGACGACGTGCCACTTCGGCAGCGCGGCCGAGAGGTGAGACCGATTCGGCGGCAGCCTGCCGCCGCCGCAGCAAGATCATTCACGGAATCGTGGGCAGAGCCAAATTCAAAGATCCCCATCAATACGAACCTGACCAAGCCCTACTAGCTAGGGCTTACCCATCCGCCCGTGGAACGGCCGCACAGCGTCTTTCGTGCGGATGCGGCGAGCTATGTGGGGCCGCCGACGGAGTTGGATAGGGCAGAGTGGATCGCGGCGCGACTGGCGCCGAAGCCCGATTACTCAGGGCGCCGACCCTGGCTGGGGTCGGCGCCCTGGGGCGCGTACGAGAGGCGTCAGGGGACGTTGTGCGTGGTGTTGCTGGCCCACAGAGCGCCGCCCTTGCCGGGGCCGCCAGTGCGTTTGTAAACGACGAGGTTGCCGTCGTCCTGCATGACCGCGTACGCCCCGGGGGTGCCGGAGGTTCTGGTGGACCACAGGGCGCCCCCCTTACCGGGCCCGCCGCTGCTCGCGTAGACGACAAAGTTCCCATCGGTCTGCATGATCGCGTACGCCCCCGGGTGGCCGGAGGTCTTGCTGGACCAGATGGCGGCGCCATCGCGCTTGCGGTACATCACCAGGTTGCCGTCGGTTTGCATCACCAGCCGGGTGTATCGGCTCTGTGTCCACCATCCGGCCTTCATGGTCTGGCCGGAGGCGACGGTCTGGGGGCGCGCGTACGAGCCGCTGGACCACAGGGCACTGCCGGGGGCGGTGCTGCCGGCCCGGTAGACGACGAGGTTTCCGTCGCCCTGCAGGGCCGTTTGCGCGCCGGGGTTGCCGTAGGTCTTGGTGGACCAGAGGGCGCCGCCCTTACCGGGCCCGCCGCTGCTCGTGTAAAGGACGAGGTTGCCGTCGGTCTGCATGATGGCGTACGCGCCGGGGTGTCCGGAGGTCTTGCTGGACCAGATGGCCTGGCCGGTGCCGCTGCCGCCTGTCTTGAGGTAGGCGACGAGGTTGCCGTCCGTCTGCATCACCAGCGTCACGCTGCTGCTGCTCAGATGGTGACCCGGCGGGAGCACCTGTCCCGACAGCATGGCGGTGCCGGCGGCCGGCGCGGGGGCGGATGCGGGAATCTGCGGGTCGACGACGTGGATGTTCTCGTGCGCGTCGAGGTAGGCGATCCCCCCGTGGTACTTGTCCACCGCCCAGGTCATGCGGCGGTCGTCGGTAAGCGGCCCGGCCGGAAGATCGGCCAGGTCGCTGGTGACCGCGGTGTCGGTGTGGACGTCGGTGAGCACCAGTTTCCCGGTAGCCTCGTCGTGTTCGACGAGATAGCCGTCGCCGAGCTGGGCGAGCCCTGCGGTAGGCAGGGGGATGTCCTTGCCTGTGGTCAGGTCCCACACACCGGCCGGTGCGTTGTTCCCGCAGGACCAGTAGACCCATCGGCCGGCCGCGGCCTGCAGTTCGCTCGGCACGCACGGGGCACCGGTGGCGACGGTCTGCACGGTCTTCTGCGTGGTGAGGTCGACCTGGCTGATGATGCCCGCAGTCGGGCGGGCCTCCCACAGCGTGGAGCCCGACAACGCCGCCCCGGTGACCGGGCGGGTGAACAGTACCCGGCCGGGGTTGGCCGAATCGATGTCGCCGATGTACTGCTTGTGCGTGGAGCCGCCGTCGTAGACCACATAGCGGCCGTTGGCGTCGACGAGCGTGCCGCCCGTCGCGGAAGGCTCGATGAAGTAGCCGGTCTCGCCTTGTTGAACGGTGACCTTGTCGTCTCCGGAGCGCCACAACTGCGAGATGCGGCCGTCACCGGTCCCGATCGGCGGTGCGCACGTGGCCGCTGCGTCGCAGTTGCTGGGTGCCCAGGTCTGGCCGAACGTCGTGTGGGCACCGTAGGAGGGCGTGGTGCCCAGCGTGATGATGCGGGTGAAGCCGTTCACGGCGGGCGTGCTGCTGCGTTCGACGGTGAACAGGGTGCCACCGGCGAGCGAGAGTCCGTCGATCGGTGATGACGTCGCCGGGTCGGAGTCCACTGCGGTCACGGTGGGGGTGCCATCGAGGCCGGGAGTCACCCTGCGTGCTGCCCAGTCGGTCACCGACGCCCCGCCGACGACCAGAACGCCGCCCGGTCCGGTGCGTATCTCGTCCGGGGTGGCATGGGGGAGGAGGGTTAGTGTGTCGCCGCCGGTCAGGGGTGTGGCGGTCAACGGACCGCCTAGACCGTAGGTTGGGGTGCTGGTGCTGGAGGGGCCGTGGATCGCTATGAGCCAGTCGCCTGCGATGCCGAATCCGGTGGCCACCATGCCGGCCACAGCAGGCACGGTGACGGTCGTCTGCGGGTCGCCGGGGGAGGACCGTGATACCAGGTGGACGGCCGAAGTGTCCTGCTGGGAGTACCAGGCGATGTACTTGTCCGTCAGGAGGACGGAGACGTTTGCCTGCGGCACGGTGCCGGATATCGGAGTTATCTGGCCGGTGTTGAGGTCTACCAGGGTGAGCCGTGTACCCGTGGTGTCGGTGTAGCGCACGACCGTGGAGTCGGCGTCACCCGCTCCCGTGCCGCCGGTGATCGTCGCGTCTTCGGGCCAACCCGTCACCTGGGTGTCGGTGACCTGGCCGCCAGCCGACGTGAGGATGTGCAGTGAGGCAATCCCCCGGCCCGAGGACCCTGGCACCATCGTCACAACGTGCGATCCGTACGTGCCCACGTAACGCTGACCGGCAGGGATGGGGATGCTCGTCGTGGTACCGGCGTCCATGTCGTGGAGTTCGATACCGGTCGTGTCCACGGTAGCCACGACATCCGCGCCCGCGCCGTCAGGGTGTCCGGCGAGAGGTCCCTTCACGGGGATATCCGGGCCGCCGGGGTAAACGGTCCAGACCGCCCCGGGGTTGCTGCCGCTCTGCTGGTGCAGGAACCCCCCGGGACCAGCGAAGTCCAACACGTCAGGGCTCGGAAGGTAGTCCGGGGCGGCAGGAATGACGGTCTCGGTGGGGGCGGCTGCCTGGGCGGCCGGTGCGGCGATCGCCGCGAGGCCTGATACCAGGGTGAATGATGCGGCTACGGCGATCGAGCCGCGTACGAGGGCGCGATGGGCCACCCGTTCCTCCTAATGAAGGTGAGAAGACATGGGTGGGATGCGGCAGATGGCGCCTCGCCATCCTGGTGGTCCTGTTGGGCTCCCGGCTCGCTGTACCCCCCCATGCAAACGGCGAAGCTAGTGCAGTCTCACGAGGATGGGGAAGCTCCAGCAGGTCAGTCTTGCCGAGTTCACAACTTCGAACCCCCCTCATGCGCCTGCCACGAGGCTTGAGTTGACGTGGAACGAGAGGCGCCTACACGGGAAAGGCCAGCGTCGCGTCTGTCGGCAAACGATTGCCCATCCAGCGGCTGATGGCACCCGCGGCACATCGATGGGAGGGACGCACTTGGTCGGTGCAGCCTGCTGAGTGACGCCGTCCCAGTTGGCGGAGGGCGACGGGGTGTGGCTCGCCGAGGAACGCTCGATGGCGTTCGACCCGTCGTATCCGGTGCCGACCCGACCACGGACCGCGCCGCAGCGGCGCTCACCCTTGGCTGCTCCCTGAACCAGGTCGGCTATTGCGCACGCTGCCAGGGCCTGCCGGCGCGCTACGAGCCCAACGCCCAGGTCGTGTGCGCGCATTGCAAGGCGATCGAGCGCCAGAGCCGCTAGCCTGTCCTCAGCGGCCCGGACAGGGCGCGCGAAGACGGCCGAAGGCCCCGACCCCTGATGGGGACGGGGCCTTCGTCATGCCCAAGGGGTCTGCGTTGCTCGCCGCTTCGACGACCCCAGCCGACCTCGGCAGACTCTCCCGCCCTCGTTCCCACGGCTTCCCGGCAGCCCTTCATGGGAACGTCATGGGAACGGAAGGTCGTGTAAGGGCGGGGAACGATCGGGCAGGGGCGGAAGGCCCTACTGTGCTGACCAGCATGAACGCGGAAACCAGGGGAAGATCATCACGGACAGGGGTGACGCTGGGGGCTCTTGTAAAGCGAAGGTCGTCGGTTCGAATCCGACAGGGGGCTCTGCTTCCCAGCAGTACCAACGCCCCGGTCGGTGATCGGTCCGGGGTGTTCGGCATTCCACGGGTGACATCAGCGGGGGCGGTCACCCACGGTCGGGGCGGCGCCCGACCAGACGGTCCATGTGGCTGATGGCCTCGGGCTGTGTGTCCGATGTCACGTGGGTGCAGACGTCCATCGTGATGCTGATCTGGCTGTGGCCGAGGGTCTCGCGGGGAGCCACGCCGTCCGCGGT
>NZ_JBEYXD010000194.1:0-5272 GCF_040644975.1 Streptomyces sp. NPDC046900
CCCGCTTCATCAGGTAGTTCTCGTGCGTGCCGTAGGAGGCGCCCTTGTTGTCGGTGTTGTTCTTGTAGAGGTGGATCGGCTGGCTCAAACGACCTGGCTTTCGCGGAACTCTCGTTCGCGAAAGATGCAGGAGCGCCGCCAAAATCGCCAGCAGTCCGCCGGAGATCGCCGTTCTCCATGACGCTGCGATGTGGAAAGCCCCGAGCCCGCCCTCGCCGCCTCGGATCTGCACGTGGTGATGTGCTGTGCGATGTACGCCGTTACCTGTACGCGGTGCTGAGCTGCACTGTTTGGTGGGGAGTCGAACCCCCGCGTTGCTCTTCACGCGCCAGGAGTGGGCTGGAAAACCGCCAGCCCTCGGTGTGTGCACGCCTCCGAAGCTGCTACCTGCTCCACATCGTCCCAGCTTGCTGGACTACTCAGTCCAGCAAGTCGACCTCCCAGTTCGTACGCTGGATCCGCACATCGACCTCGCGGATCTCCCGGGCGAGTGCATCCGCCTGACCACGAAGATCCGAGACTGGAAGCGCAGAAAGCATCATCAGCTCGGACCGGAGCTGCCGGCCGTATCCCCGGTCGCCCTTACCCGCCGCCGCGTCCGCTGCTGCGGTGACCACGGAATGACGCAACCGCAGGACATCCCGGCGCGCGAGGGCATCGGTGAGCGTACCGTCCGGACTCATCTCCACGGTGGCATTGGTCCGGTTGATCCGCCGGATCAACGTTTCCAGAGCATCCAGCACCTCACCGACCTCAGCCAACAGCTGAGCTGCATCCTCGGCGGGTGTCTCCCCTTCCTGGTACCGCGCACTGCTAACAACGCGCGCTCGCAGCTGTTCTACACGGCGCGTCGCCTCCGCACGTTCTGCCAGTGCCTCAGCAAGCTTCACCGTCTCCACCTCCCCCTCCATGAGCTCGCACGAGTATACGAGTGCGAACCAGCTCATACGCACCTGGATTTGATCCGACGGAGCCCCTGACCAGCCACTGGAGTGAGAGCGGACAGCCACTCAGAGCGCCACGAAAGAGAATCCGACAGTTCGTGCTGTATCCAGCCTGGCGCGCATCCCGTATCCAGCCAGCCGGGGCCCTACGCCGCTGAGTAGGACGTCGTTTCCTATGGCTCTCGTGAGCGCTGGGTAGCCTGGGGAAAGCCCAACTCGTCCAGCAGTGCGCTGAAGAGGTCCTCAACAAAGGTCTCCCGCGAGCGCAGTAGCTTTTCGATCCGGGGCTGCTGTGGGAAGTGAACGTCGATTCCACGATCTGCCGGGCTCACCAGCACGCGGCCGGCGCGCGCCGGGACGGACAGAGCCAAAAGGAACCGCCCGGCGGCATCGGCGCTGAGCCGGACGACCACGCACTCGGCCGGTCCCGGGGCGGCTGGACCACCAAAATCCACCTGGCCTGTGAACAAGGCCAAAGGCCCCTGTCGCTCCTGGTCACCGCAGGACAGCGGGGTGACAGCCCGCAGTTCGTGGCCGTGCTGGAAGGCATTCGCGTGCCCCGGCTCGGGCCCGGCCGTCCACGTCGGCGACCACTGCGGGTGCGCACCGGCACTGTCCGCGACGGCGCTGGTGGCGCCAGCGTGGAAGTAGTTGTGCTGATGAATCACTTCGGGCCTGCCCGAGAGTTCGAAATGGACGCGGCCGGGCACGATGTGCGTGATCCGGGCACCGAGGTGCGCCATCAGACCCTGGGCCTCGAAACTCCTGCGGATGCGTGCCTCCACCTCGGGGCTCGCCTGTTCCCGCTGCGCCTGGTCCTCCACGTGAGGAGGTCTACGAAAGGATCCGGCGACTCGCTGCAGCCGAACGGGAGTCCCCGGAGGAGTACTTGCGACAAGCGATCGTGCAGGCACTGGCCCATGACCGGTCATCGCGCCGGGCGCAGCTGGAGTGCTCGCTGAATGAATTGCTGCGCACGCACAGCCCCGAGGAGGTCGCCGGGGCGGCGGCACGGCGGATCGGAACGTAAGTTCCACTCCCCCGGGTGTCGGTACGTCATGGGGGTGGCCCGGCGTCATGGTCGAGGGCCGTCTGGAGCCGGGCCAGCATGCTGTTGAGGATGGTGGCGAGGCCGGTGAGACAGACGCGAAGCGGGATGCGGCTCCGCTGCTTCGTCGATCAGGCGTTCCGAACATTCGGTCGAGTCGCCTCTGCCTGGCGCCTAAACCTGTCCTGGCGGCGTCGTTGCCGGAGACGCTTCGAGCGATTGAGGCCCGCCGCCCGCTTCTGGGGATTGGGTAAAAGCCAGGCGGGCGGCGGGTGACCGAGGCCGGTGTCTCAGACGTTGACACCGAAGTCGGCGGCGATGCCGCGCAGGCCTGAGGCGTACCCCTGGCCGACTGCGCGGAATTTCCATTCGCCTCCGTGGCGGTACAGCTCGCCGAAGACCATGGCCGTCTCCGAGGAGGCGTCCTCGGACAGGTCGTAGCGAGCGATCTCCTGGTTGTTCGCCTGGTTCACCACGCGGATGAAGGCGTTGCGGACTTGGCCGAAGCTCTGGCCGCGTGTGTCCGCGTCATGGATGGACACCGGGAAGACGATCTTGCCGATCTCGGCGGGCACCGTGGCGAGGTTCACCTTGATCGATTCGTCGTCGCCCTCGCCCTCACCCGTCAGATTGTCTCCGGTGTGCTCGACCGAGCCGTCCGGGCTCCTGAGGTTGTTGTAGAAGACGAAGTGCTGGTCGGAGATGACCTTCCCCGACGCGTTCAGCAGCAATGCGGATGCGTCCAGGTCGTAGTCAGCGCCGGTGGTGGTGCGCACGTCCCAGCCGAGGCCGACCAGAACTGCGCTGAGGCCCGGCGCCTCCTTGCTCAGCGACACGTTGCCGCCCTTGGCCAGGGAAACCCCCACGGCTCATCCTCCCGACTGTGGGCTGTCTGTACGGTCACCGACTTCAACGCAGACTGTAGCGCAATGGTTCCTACGATTGCGCAACATCTAAAGTATTGCCGTCGGATGCACCCGCAGCGGGCGGGCCCAGCGGCAACGAAGGCGAGGGGTCTGACGTGTTCACTGATGTAGGCCCACTGGAACTCATCACACTGGTGGTCCTTGCCGTCCTGCTTTTCGGGCCCGACAAGTTGCCCGAATTCATCCAGAACGTGACCACGGTCCTGCGTAAGGTGCGCGAGTTCTCCGAGGACACCAAGCAGGAGATCCGCTCCGAACTTGGGCCGGAGTTCAAGGACTTCGAGTTCGAGGATCTCCACCCGAAGACGTTCGTACGTAAACACGTCCTCGAGCGCGACGACCTCGGTCTCGGCGAGATCCGCGGCGCCCTCGACCCGAGAAGCGAGCTCGCGGAGATCGCAGAAGCAGTTCACGAAGCAGCAAACGGCAGTCGCAACGATCCGCCGACGACCGGGTGCGTAACCTTGGCGAAGGAGGCTCCGATCGAACCGACCACGCATGCGGCGTTCGACCCCGACGCCACTTAGCGCCGACTGTGCAGCCGGCGGCGCGCGGAGACCGCACGGCTCAACGGCGGGCCTGCGGAGGGTTTGCGTATGAGCCGGTCCGAGCGGCCGCGAGCGTCCCTGCCCATCGCACACCCCGTCGAGTGGCACGCAGATCGCGGGGGTGCGCATGTGCCGCCGGGACTTCTGCGTGAAGAACGAGCCCCTGTAGTGGCCGGCTCAGGGTGTGCCGACCACGGGAAACTCAGCGTGCCGAACGGCTCTCGGCTGCCGGTCGCGCCGCGGCGCTCTCACCGGGCGCGGACTTGATGAGGCGTGGCGCGGGTTCGTTGGAGCCGGCGTCCTCGGCCTGCGCCGCGGTGGATTGCGCGGTGCCGTCGTCCTTCATGGCCTTGGCCTCGCTCTTAAGGATACGCATCGACTTGCCCAGCGCGCGGGCGGTGTCGGGCAGCTTCTTCGAGCCGAACAGCACGATGATGACGATCGCCACGACCAGCAGATGCCAAGGTTCCAGTCCGTTGCGGAGCATCTGGCCCATCCCATTTCTTCGCCGGACAGTGGCACGGACCGGGGCGGCGCACCATCTGCCATCATTGCTTCGTTGCGCAACTGTACAGTGATAGAGGGGAGTCGTCCCCTCCGTATGAGTCGAACATACGAGGGCTCACCGATGACGATCAGGGGCCATGACTCACCGTTCCTAGACCGTGAGCAGGAGTGAGTCTTGTACCCGATCCTGGTCAGCTGGCGCATCCCGAACGGTGGTGGATGCACTGGTCGGCCGCCTTCGTGCCGCGTCTGGCGAAACGGATCGTGTCCGTGGTCCGGGGATGCGGGGGCGGGTTTCCTCACGCCCTGGGGTGCCGTGTCCGGCCTGGGCGGTCCGATGCCCCACACGATCGCTCTGGTCGTGTGGGGGCGGTGCCGTCCGTCGCCGGATGCGGTGCCCGAGGGCGCGCCTGCCGATCGCGATGCTCGCGGCATCGTGACGGCTGGTCTTCCTGGTCTTGGTGGTGAGAGGTTTTTGCCAGTGCTGGGCGCCCCACCTGCTGGTGTAGGCCGGGTCGACGGCGACAATCGTGATGCCGAGTTCGGCCGCCATGCTGACCAGCCGGGCCCGCAGCTTGGATACCGGCATGCCGGAGATCACCCGCCGAAACCGTTTCCTGCGGCCGTGTTTCTCCCGGGTTTTGTCCGCGCTGAAGTCGAGGTCTTCGATCGCGATCGACACCTCGTGGCGTTTCGCCCAGTGCAGGAGCCGGATCAGTGCATGCCGTACCTGGGCATCACGATGGTCCGCGCTCCCGGACAGGTCGTAGAAGAACCGGCGCGGTTCGCCGCATGGGTTGCCGTGCTGATCGAGGCGCCAGGCGGCGAGGTGGTCGGCGTTCGTATCGACACCGATCAGACCGCCTGTGCGGCCGTGGGACAGCGGAACGGTCTTGACCGGCGGGATCGTCCAGGAGGCGGTGAGGTACCAGCGGGAGCGGTCTGTGTCGTAGTGGATGCGGTAGGCCACGGACTGGTTCGTGGTGATGCGGTCGGCCCACTCCTCGCGCCGGTGGTGGAAGAGGGCAGCGCCGGTGAACGTATACCGGCCATGCGCGGCGTTGGCCAGATGGGCAAGCGGCGCCGGCAGCTTCAGTGACACCTCGCCCTCAGGCGTGACGCGGATGGTCTCGTTGCCGAACCGCTTGCCCGATTCCCCGTCCGCCTGCAGGAACCAGCGCGACGCTTCCCACCGTTGCCGCCCCTGGGCCTGCGTGAGCTGGGCGGCCTTGAGGTGGTGCCGATTGCGCGCGAGCCGCTTCCCGCCGCGCACCACCCGGACCCGGCCCACAGCGCGGT
>NZ_JBEYXD010000195.1:0-3604 GCF_040644975.1 Streptomyces sp. NPDC046900
CCCGACCAGCAACGGCAACGACTGACAAGACCAACTGAAGACTGGGTCAGGACTCAACCGCCCAAAGAGGGTCACGATTCAGCCGCCGTCGACAAGCTCTCCGCTGTCCAACCCTCTGGTCGGGAGCGTCACACCTGGCCGTCGCCGTGCTCGGTGCCCGAGTGCGCGTCGTCCAATCGTCCCGCTGGCGCCGTGATGCCGCGTGACGGTGATCTTCTGGTGCTGCTGCTGGAGTGGATGCTGCCAGTGCTGGCCGGATCAGGCCGGCCAGGTCCAGGGTCTCTGCCTGGCGTTCTTGCATGCCGTCGGTGTAGAGGACCAGGCGGTCGCCCGCGCGCAGATCGAGGTCCTGGACGCGGTAGGTGCCTTGTGCGGGGACGCCGAAGGGCAGATTGATCTCCAGATGGACTTCGTCGACGGCGCCGCCGCGCAGGCGCAACGGCCAGAGGTGGCCGGCGTTGACGAGGTGTGCGCCGCTGCCGTCCAGGGCGATACGCAGCAACTGGCCGGTGGCGAAGGTGTTCCGGCCATGGTCGAGCAGGGCCTGGTGGGCCTGGCCGGCCTGCTCCGCCAGCCCGGGCCCCTGCGCGGCGGGCGCAGCGCGAGGCGTTGACCAGGAAGGTGGTCATGAGGGCGGCGTCGACGTCGTGGCCCATGGCGTCGGTGACCGACACATGCAGGGTGTCCCGCTCAAGCGTGTAGTCGTAGGTGTCCCCGGCGATCTCGTCGGCGGACACCAAGGCTCCCGCCAGAACGAACTCGGCCGCCTCGCAGCAGGAAGCCGAGGGCAGCAACTGACGCTGGATCTCGGCGGCCAGGCTCATCGCTGTGGTGCGCCGGCCCCAGTGGTACAGGTCGGTGGAGCGGCGGTCGGTGACGATGATGTAGGCCAGCGCGTGCGCGGCCTGCTCGACCTGCTCCAGCACCTCCTGCGTCGACGCCAAGCTGGACCGCATCGAGGAGGTGCTGGAGCGTTTCCCGGACCGTGTATTCGCGTTCGACGAGTTCGGGCCACTCGGCATCCGGCCCACCGCCGGGTCATGCTGGGCCGAGCAAGGCCGGCCCGAACGGCATCCCCCGACCTACCACCGCACCCACGGGGTGCGCTACTTCCACGGCTGCTACTCGATCGGCGACGACACCCTCTGGGGCGTCAACCGCCGCAAGAAGGGCGCCGCGAACACGCTGGCCCCGCTGAAGTCGATCCGGACCGCCCGCCCGGACGGCGCCCCGATCTACGTCAGCCTGGACAACCTGTCCGCCCACAAAGGCGTCATAATCCGTCGCTGGGCGAAGAAGAACAAAGTCAACCTGTGCTTCACCCCGACTATGCGTCTTGGGCCAACCCGCTCGAGGCCCACTTCGGACCACTGCGGCAGTTCACCGTCGCCACCTCCAACCACCGCAACCACACCACGCAGACGCGCGCCCTGCACGCCTACCTGCGCTGGCGGAACACGAACGCGGCCACCCCGACGTGCTGGCCGCCCAACGGCGCGAGCGCGCCCGCATCCGCAGCGAGACGAGCATCCGCTGGGGCGGCCGACCCGCTCTCGCCGCATGGTCAGGCAACCTGGCGAACGTTCCCGGTCACAGCACCACCTTTGCGGCGGATCTGTCTGGGCTACTTGACCAGCCGGAAGGGAGGGTGTCCGACCCAGGCCCGCAGGAACTCCGCCGTTCCCAGCACCATCCAGTCGTCGTCCGCGATCCCCAACACCCCCCGGAAGGCCAGCGACGACCGACACCTGTCCGTCCAGCAGTTCGGCTTTGGCCACGCCCCCGATGACGTCCATGACAGCGGCGGTCAGCAGGGCCGTGGCCACGTGGTCGACCTCGCGATTGCAGCCGGCGCTGACATTGACGGCATGGGTCGGCCTGAAGCCGAGGATGGCCTCCACCTCGGGCTCGCCCGCGTGCTCAGCCTCGAAGATGCTCTCGTCGCCCACACCCGGCCCCATCAAGTAGACAAGGAAAGGCCGACGCCAGTCCTCGCGCTGCGGATTGAATCCCACCAGGGCCGTGAGCTCCTTGTCCGCGGAGGTGTTGCCAAGGAGTGGAAGCGGGAACGGCTTTCGCCAGTCCTCCTCCCGCCTGTCCTCGACGCCCAGTCGCTCTGCGGGCACGTTGACGTCGAAGAACCCGGGCCGCTTCTCGTCGAAGCGGGAGGAGAGCCCCACCATCAACGCGCGGAACTCCCGCAGCTCAGCCAGGGAGAGCGGCTCCGCCAACTCGATCACCAACGTCGGACCAGACATGCTGGGAGCCTAGTTTGATCGGCTCCGCCACCGCTCAAAATTACGGCAGCAGACAAAGAGGACAACTCGATGGTGACAGCGGGGATCGACCCGCACAAGCACGTCCATGTCGCAGTGGCCGTCGACGCTGACGGCAGGCGGCAGACCAGGCCGTTGACCGTCAAGAACGATGCGAACCTGATCGGCGTCCTGCTCAAGTGGATCCGCACGACCGCCGACGGTGCCCCCGTCACCTGGGCCATTGAGGACGGCCGTGGCTTCGCCCGCCGCCTCGCCGACGGTCTGCTGCTGGCCGGCCACGAGGTGGTCTGGGTCCCCACCCGGCTGATGGCCGCGCACCGCAAAACTGCACGCCCCCACCGGCTCGAAGTCCGACCCCGTCGACGCTGCCGCGGTCGCCCACGCCGCGATCGCCCCCCGGCCTGGACCGTCACCGCATTGATCGCCGCGTGCGCGAGCCGCGCATTCTGGTCGACTCACGGGCCGACCTCACCCGACGCCGCACCATGGCAATCAACCAGATCAAGGCATACACGCACCTCTGGCGCCTCACCCGCAAGTCCGGCATGACCTCGCTGACGGCGCTGTTGGGCACCACGGACCTGAGCGCCCACATCCGCCGGGTGCTGATCGAGATGATCACGGAAATAGACGAGCTGAACTAAGAGGCCGCGCGGATAGGCGGCGTGTGGCCCCGACGGCGAGGTGTGGCTGAATGCGCCACTGGTCACGAAGTAGGGGCACTCCGTGACCAGTGGGGAGATCTGTGCCCGTTCTTCCAGCCTGCTGACCGACCCGCTCTGGGGTGAGTTCGAGGCGCTGCCCGAGCGGCCCGCGGTCGAACCGTGCCATGCGCTGGGCTGCCACCAGCCCTGCATCAGCGACCGGATCGTGTGGGGCAAGCTGTTGCGGCTCCTGCGGCGCTTCAGCTGTTGCTACCCAGGCCGTTTCCGGCACGCCCTGCCTGTCTTCAGGACTCGATGAAACCGGCTGCCGCGGTGTCGTAACGTTCCCCGGCGGCCACGCCGGGTGGGAAGGCGCTTTCGAGTTCGCGCAGGTCTGCGTCGGCGAGGGTGAGCCTGGTGGCCGCGAGGTTCTCTTCGAGGTAGCCGACGCGACGAGTGCCGGGGATGGGGACGACGTCATCTCCCTGGGCCAGGACCCAGGCCAGTGCGACCTGTCCGGGGGTGGCGTCCAGGCGCTGGGCGATGGCCTTCACCGATTCCAGGAGTCCCAGATTGCGGGCGAGGTTCTCGTCCTGGAAGCGTGGCAGCCGTGCCTTGCGCACGTCGTTGTCGGCAAGGTCACCGGTCGAGGTGATGGTGCCGGTCAGGAACCCGCGCCCC
>NZ_JBEYXD010000195.1:3700-5136 GCF_040644975.1 Streptomyces sp. NPDC046900
AGGTTCTCGTCCTGGAAGCGTGGCAGCCGTGCCTTGCGCACGTCGTTGTCGGCAAGGTCACCGGTCGAGGTGATGGTGCCGGTCAGGAACCCGCGCCCCAGCGGCGAATACGGTACGAGTCCGATGCCCAGCTCGCGAAGGGTCGGGAGGATCGTGGTCTCGAGATCCCGGGACCACAGGGAGTACTCGCTCTGCACGGCGGTGAGCGGATGGACCGAGTGCGCCCGGCGGATCCGCTCGGCGGACGCCTCACTGATCCCCAGGTAACGGACCTTGCCCGCGTGGACCAGCTCCGCCATGGCGCCGAAGGTCTCCTCGACCGGCACGGTGAAGTCAACGCGGTGCTGGTAGTAGAGATCGATGTAGTCGACGCCGAGTCGCCTCAGTGAGGCGTCGCAGCTGCGGCGGACACTGTCGGGATCGCCGTGGGCTTGCGAGACGCCGGGTATGGCCGCCCCGAACTTGGTGGAGATGACGACCTCGTCGCGGCGGCCAGCGATGGCCCGTCCGACGAGTTCCTCGTTGGTGTACGGGCCGTAGGCGTCGGAGGTGTCCAGCATGTTCACGCCGAGGTCCAGTGCCCGGTGGATGACCGAGCGGGCCTCCTTCTCGGTGGTGCCTCCGTACATGGCGGACATCCCCATGCAGCCGAGTCCGAGCACGGAGGCGTGAAGGCCCTGCGATCCCAGGGCGCGGGTGCCGATTGGCTTCACTGACATACTCCCAAGTGAACGAAACGTATCGTTTCGATGTAGCGTAGCTCCCGTGACAGACCAGGCCCAACAGACTCCCCCGTGGTCGCCCCGCAGCGAGCGCGCCCGGGCGGCGATCATGTCCGCCGCCGTCAGCCTCCTCGAGGAGGTCGGATTCCAGGCGATGACCATGGAGGCGATCGCGGCCCGGGCCGCGGCGAGCAAGGCCACGGTCTACCGGCACTGGCCGACCAAAGCCGCCCTGGTCATGGACGCGTTCATGGCCCGGGTCGATCCCGCAGCACCCTTCCCCGACACAGGCTCGGCCCTGGAGGATTTTGCGCGGCAACTCCGCTCCACGGCCGCACTGTTCGAGAAGGGCCCGGTGCACAGCATGCTGGTCGGTCTGATCACTGCACTACCCAGCACCCCGGAACTCCAGGAAGCCTTCCGCACCCACTACCTTCAACCGCGCCGTGCGCAAGCCGAGACGGCACTGCGCCGTGGCCAGGCGCGGGGCGAGCTGGTACCGGAGATCTCCGCCGGCACCCTCTTCGACCAGTTGTACGGGGCCCTGTACCTCCGGGTCGTTCTCGGTTCCCCACTCACGGCCGGGGAAGCCGAGGCCGCCGTTCACCAGATATTTCGCGGCCTGCTGACCGGCAGCTGACGGCCCACGGCCAGCAGGACACGGCGACGAGCGGCCATGGCGATCATGCGCGTTGTCATGGACGGCGGTTCGGG
>NZ_JBEYXD010000196.1:0-4906 GCF_040644975.1 Streptomyces sp. NPDC046900
CGTTGAGGCTCCCTCGGGCCGAGTCCGTGACGGCAGGGGAAGTTGGTTGTCATGGCGGAGAAGCGTCGCAAGTTCACGGCGGAGTTTCGTGAGGGTCGGAAGGCGGCCTGTGGTGCGAGAGCCCGGTGCGAGAGCCGGCTGCGCTGCCAGCCGATGGCGTTGGCGGGCTCGGACGAGCGTGAACGGTGTCCCGCGGCCTCACTGAGCGCGAGCATCACCAGACAGTCGCCTGCGCAGAGGCCGACCTGCTGGAGTTGCGCCGTCAGTCGCCGGCTCGGCTCCTCCATCGTGTCCATGAGGGAGCGCCGCACCGCCAGTTGCCTTGCCGTCAGGCGTCGCGCGGCGGGCCCGGCGGGCGGTGTTCTTCTGTCCATGGTTCCCATACCCACCCTCATTGCTTGACGCGTCAAGCATATTCCATATGCTTGACGCGTCAATTACTTGGAGGTGTGCTGTGGAAACGTGCGAGACGCACCCGATCGTCATCGGGATCGACAGCTTCGGAGGCATCACGTCGGATGACGAGGGACGCCCGCTCGACCAGCCCGAGAACACCTGCGCGCTCGACGACGAGGGCGTCCTGGCCGAGGCCTCGGGGCTGGACTTCTTCGGGCTGGGGGAGCACCACGTCGAAGAGATGCCGCTGTGGCCTTGGATCTTGTGCTGACCGCGGCATTCGTGAACGTTCTGGAGGCTGACATGGACAACGGTCGGGCAGGCCGGGAGAGGGGATTTCGATGAGCCACCTCGCTCCGGGAATCTTCCACGGCCGGCTCGACCGTCCGATAGCGGCCACCGCGCCGGCAGAGGCCTGGCAGCGCACGTCGTTCGTCTTCCTGGCGGTGGGCCTGGACGTCGCTGCCGCGGTGAGGCTGCTGAGCCGGCACCTTCCGAGTGCGGTGGCGGGCGTGCTCCTCGGGGGTCTCGGCTGGTTTGCCACGGGGCGTGTCGCGGCCTGGTACCCCGCGTCGTTGCGCGGCGACCTCGAGGAATCGGTACGCCGATGAGCCAGGCGATCCAGAACTCAGTGGCAGCCGCCTTCCCCGACACTCCGGGGTCCGCTCGCCCGCCCGTGCGCCGTGGCAAGCGTCACGACCCCAGGGAGCGGCGCCGGCGCCACACCGTCGAGCTGTTTGCGGCATCCGCACTGGGCCTGGTCCCCTGGACGCTGATACTGGGCCTGAAGCTGCCGTCCGACTATCAGGTCCACGCATGGCGCACGACCTGGGTCGGCTTCGACATCATGCTGCTCATAGCCTTGGCGACGACGGCCGTCCTCGGGAAGCGCCGGAACTTGGCCATGGTGATACCCGCGTTGGCGACCGCCGTCCTGCTGGTGTGCGATGCATGGTTCGACGTCTCGCTCGAGTTCGGCACGTCGGCCGTGTGGGCTTCCGTCGCGCTCGCCGTCTTCGTCGAGCTGCCCATGGCGGCCTTCATAGTCCACCGCATGCACAAGCTGATGCACACGCACTGTGCACCTCCCCAAGCCGAGGACCCTCCCGCCCGTGAAGCGCTGCAGTCGGGCGGGCAACCGTGACCCGGGCGCCGGAACCTCACTGACCTTGCCGCCGATTACGATCGGCCCCAATTCGTCATCTGCGCAGACCCATCAACGGCTCGGTTCGGAGCACCCTGCGGGTGCCGAAAACCGCATCCATGTCCTGTGAGCTGCAGGTTCTCGCGAACGGCCGTCGATCAGCGGGCAGGCGTGTCAGGCTGATCGACCATGCTGCTGCGACTGCCCTACCTCGCTGTGTCGAGCGTGTTCTCCCTCATTCGGTTGCCGCCGATGAGAGACGTCGTCAAGGACATCGAGATATTGACGTTGCGACACCACTGGCCGTCATGCAGCGGCAGATCGACAGGCCACCCGTCTCCTCGGCGGATCGCGTTTTCCTGGCCGCGCTGCTCCACCAACACCTGATCGTCTCCCCGGACACGGTCCTGAGGGGGCACCGGGACCTCACGCGCCGCCGCCACGCCGACGCCTCCTGTCGCCAGCGGCCCGGCCGTCCACCGACCCTCCCCCAGCCTTCGGCCGGGAGGTGCCCCCAGCAGCATCCGGGCTCTCATCCTGCGACTGGGCCGCGAAAACCCTGGGTGGGGCTACAGAAGGATCCATGGCGAACTCGCGGTCCTCGGTATCAAGGTCGCACCCTCCAGTGTGTGGGAGATCCTGAAGCAGCACGGGATCGAGCCGGCGCCCGACCGTGACCGTCGGACCTGGGCCGCGTTCCTGCGCGGCCAGGCCCACGCGATCCTGGCCTGCGACTTCTTCACCGCCACCACCTTGAACGGCGCGACGCTGTACGTCTTCGGGGTCATCGAGCATGCCAACCGGCGGATCCGCATTCTGGGCGCGACCGGCCATCCCGCCGCGGACTGGGTCACCCAGGCGCGAGGAACTTGGTCATGGATCTCCAGGACGCGGGCGCGGCCGTCAAGCACCTGATCAGGGTCCGCGACAGCAAGTACACCCGGGCGTTCGACGCCGTCTTCGAGGCCGAGGGCATCGAGATCATCACCACCGGCATCCGCATTCCCCGCATGAACTCCGTCATGGAACGCTGGGTGCAGACCTGCCGACACGAACTCCTGGACCGCGCCCTGATCTGGAATCAGGCCCACCTGCTCCACGCGCTCGCCGAGTTCGATTCCTTCTACAACGAGCACAGGCCTCACCGGACCCTGCACAGCGCGGCGCCCCGGCGACCGGTCCTTGAACCGATCACCGAACCGGAGCGACTCGAGCGGTTGAACGTACATCGACGTGATCGACTCGGCGGCATCCTCCACGAATACGCACATGCGGCTTGACCTGCGCGGAGGCAATACTCGGCACCCACAGAGTGGGAAGGTGCTCAGGACGCTCAGGCTGTGTCGGTGCGGTGCGCGGTGAAGGTCACCTGGGTGTCGTCATTGTCGAGGGCGATGTTCAGGGCCGCGTCCAAAGCCTTGGCCAGCTTGGCCAGGAGCGGCAGCGTAGGGACGGTGTCGGAGCCTTCGATCCGGGAGATCTTCGCCTGGGTGAGGCCCGCGCGGTCGGCCAGTTCGGTCTGGGTGAGCCCGAGCTCGGTACGCCGGTCATACACGGCTTTCGCCAGGGCCATGGACAGCCGGATCTCGCGACGGGCCTCGGCCACGTCTTCCGGCTCGGTGAAGCCTTCGGCGAGCTTCCGCTCGGTGGTCGGCGAGCGCGGTGAGTTCGGCGGCGTCGCGGCCGAGCCGCTTCATCTCGTGCACCGTGAGGATGACCCGCCAGTCGGACTGTGGCCATCCACTCCCTACGAGCGTACGCGGATGACTGTCTTCCCGCTGCGTCGCGTGGTCGGGTTGAGGGCACCAACGGCGTCATCGAGGCTCGCGACGTCACCGATGTTTGTCCGCAGCCGTCCGTCCCGCACCCGCTGCACGATCTCACCCAGTTCGGCGCGATCGGCCTCGACAACGAAGTCCACCGCCAGGCCGTCAGTGGGCCGCGCCTCGACCGGGCCGACGACGGACACCAGCGTTCCTCCGGCCTTGATCAGGGCAGCGGACCGCCTCTGAACGTCACCACCGATGACGTCGAAGACCAGATCGACACCCCCGACGTCTTTCAGCGCGTCGTTCTCGAGGTCGACGAACTCATGCGCGCCGAAGTCGAGTGCCTTCTCACGGTCGGCGGCGCGTCCGGTGCCGATGACGTATGCCCCGGCCTCACGTGCGAGCTGGGTCACCATCGTCCCGACTGCCCCGGCAGCGCCATGAGCGAGGACGGTCTGGCCGGCCTGAAGGCGGCCGTGCTGGAACAGCCCCTGCCACGCGGTCAGACCTGAGATGGGCAGGGACGCGCCTACCGTGAAGTCGACGTCGCCGGGCAGCGGCGCGAGGTTGCGTGCTTCGATCGCCACGTACTGCGCGAGGGTGCCGTCGCGGTGCCAGTCGGCGAGGCCGAACACCCGCTGCCCGACCGACAGCCCCGTCGTGCCGTAGCCGACGGCGCTGACCACTCCGGCCAGCTCGTGGCCGGGGATCGACGGAGTCCTGTCACGGCCGGCGCGATCGGTCCAGGTCGACGGCCACTCCATCTCAGTCGGGACGAAACCCGATGCATGAATCTGAACGATGACGTCGTTGATCGCTGCGGGCGGCTCAGGCCGCTCCGTCAGCGTCATCCCGGCCGTTCCCGCGGCCTGGTCGGTAACCACAATGGCTTTCATCGGGATCGTCCCCTTCCTCGTATGAGCTCGTAACACGATCATGAACAGTGCTTCTCCAGCCGCCTCCAGCAGATGAGGCTGCAGGCCAATGAGCCGCGTGCATCGTGAATTCGCAGGTCATGGGCCTGGTGTGCGTGGCGGTTCGGGTGCTTGCGCCGGTCGGTGGCCGATCGCCAGTGCCGTGTCGCGCGCTCTGTCCTGGAGCTTCTCGCCGCTGATGGGCATGACGGAGGTCAGGCGCGGCGGCCGTAGGTGCGCGGATCCACGGGCCGCGCGGACTTGGGAAGCACGCCGACCAAGGTGCTCGCCACGGATGACTTCGTGCCGCCCGTCGGACCGGCCGAGCGTGGCAGCGAGCGCCGCCGACGATGTCGCGATCGCCTCGAAGCCGGCATCGGCCAGCATCAGCGCCGAGAGGCCGCCCCATGCGTTCGGCATGACGAGGCCGCCGTCGCGGGTGTGCAGTGCCATGAATCTCTCATAGAGTTCGGAGCCCGGCATACCGAACCTTTCCCGAGCGATCGTTGGAGACAGTGACGGATCGAGCGGCTGGGTACGACGCCTCGACGAGGACGCCGACGCTCATCCCGGTGTACCGACCGAGCCGGCGGCGGGGATGTCGATGTCGGTCTGGTTGACGTTGTTGATGAAGTTGGTCAGCAGGACCTGCACCGCCACCGTGACGATCGCCAGGATCTGCG
>NZ_JBEYXD010000197.1:0-4893 GCF_040644975.1 Streptomyces sp. NPDC046900
ATGGTGCTGCGGTCGACTTCTACGAACGCGCGCAGCTTTCGCCGGTGTTCGCCCTCGGCGACGGTGTAGTACATGAGGGCGTCGGCGACGAGCCGTTCGCCCTCGCCGATCGAGTGGGACACTTCGGGCGTCCAGTCCCAGGGGCCGTGCTCGTGTCCGAGCCGTCGGGCGTCCTCGGCGAAAGCAAGGTGGGCGCGTACGGCGGCGAGCGTGTGCGGGGTCTTCAGCGACGCTGCCGTAGTCGACGTGATGGGGTAGGGCGGCCGCCCCCGCAGGACAGGCAGGTCCCGGGTCAGACGCGAGCCTTCCTGCGTGAGGTACCAGGCGTTGGTACGTGACCGGCTTGCATCCGGCAGCACCGTGTAGTTGACGAAGCCGTCGGAGCGCAGCTTGTTCAGGACTCGGGACAGCAGCTGCCGCGTGCCGTCCGGCCGCAGCATGCGACGCAACTGGCTGGTGGTGGCGATGCGGTGCTGGGCGAGCGCGGCCAGGACCTGGTGACGCAGCGGTTCGGCGGGGCTGAGGGCCAAGCAGGCGGCCGGGATGCTCGGTGTAGGGCTGGTGGTGGGCATTCTTTGAGGAAACCCGTGGTCCCCGACCCGATCCCCGACCACGAAGCCCCGACCACGGTCACGAACGCGAAACACTCTGGTGGTCGGGGCCGTGGTCGGGCTTCATGCCCGGCGAAAGCGTCGAACGAGGCTCGGTCGGTGCGTCGCCGACGCACGGGTCGAGGGCATGTCGGTGGGAAGCGAGATCACCTGGGAGGGCGTGTCGGCGGGTCGGGTCCAACCGGGTTCGACGAGGACCGCTACAAGAAACGCAACACCGTCGAACGGGCGATCAACCGTCTGAAACAGTCCCGAGTAGTCGCCACGCGCTACGACAAGCGCGGCAACGTCTTCCTCGGCACCGCCACCGCGGCGTCCGTCGCGATCTGGCTCCGAGCGTGAACTCCTATGCGACCCAACAGTAAACGTCTTGGCCTTGACGTCGGGCGCTGCTGACGAGAGCGTCCAGATCACTCAGGATCACTTCGGCGATCTCCGTGTCGAGGAACTCGCCATCCTCCGCCCGCTGCGCTACACCGACCTGCTGCGCGGCATCCCCGGTATCTCCCAGCGCATGCTGACCCTCACCCTGCGGCGGTTGCATCGCGACGGACTGATCACCCGCACTGCCTACGCCGAGGTGCCGCCGCGCGTGGAGTACGCCCTCACCCCCTGACACGGCGCACAGAGGATCTCTGGTGACCATGGCTGTTCGTCGTTGTCGGCGTACGGGTCGGCGTAGCCCTTTGACAACGCCACTGCCGTTCACACTGGTCAAAGAGCCCGCCAACCTCAACGGCGGATTCCTGCTGGTGGAACGCCTGGCTCGCTGACGATCCGCCTCACCCCCAAGCACATGCCCGCCGGAGGAGAGCCACGTGGAAGACCAGACGCAGCAGCAACAGGCGAGCCCCGAGATACAGGCACGCATCCGCAAGAGTTTCGAGGGCCAGGGCCTGATGGCCCATCTCGGCGCCCGAATCACGCACATCGCGCCCGGCCGCGTCAACATCGAACCGCCGGGCAGGCCCGAAGTGACCCAGCAGCACGGCTGAGCTTGTGCCGAGTGCTCTCGATGTTCTTCGGCGTGACGGCGAGTTCGAGGCGGTCGCACAGGTCGCGGGCGCGCATCGGCCCGGTGGCGTCGGCGAAGACGGTGAGGATCTGCTGGTAGGCCGGGTGAGCCGGCAGGGCGGGCGGCGGCGGGTCGGTCGGTTCAGGGGCGGTCGGCGGTAGGGCGAGGAGCGTCTTGCGGGTCACCGCCAGGTTCTCGATCTCGTCGTCGAGAGCAGTGCGATGCCGAACGCGTTGTCGTGGGCGCTTGCGGCCAGCACGGTCACGGCGATGACCAGGCCGAGGACGTCGACCGCCAGTCCGCGCTCGCGACCCGGCACCTTCTTGGCCGCGTCCCTCCCGGTCGCGGCAGCGGGGACGTCGACCGCCGCGTGGACGGACTGCGTGTCGATCACGACCAGGCTCGGGTCCTCCGACCGCCCGGCCTTCTCCCGAACCTGCCAGCGCAGCAGGTCGTTGATCTTCATGTCCGTGCCGTCGTCGGGCCAGGCCGCGAAGTACTAGTAGACGGCCGACTTCGGCGGCAGGTCGTGCGGGAGATAGTCCCACTGACAGCCGGTCCTGCCCTGGTACAGGATCGCGTTGATGATCTCCCGCAGCTCGTAGCGGCCCTGATGCCCGGGGGGCGACGGGTGGTCGGCCTTCCACGCCGAGATCACCGGTTCGATCGGCGCCCACCGCTCATGGGACGGGTCGCTCTTGGAGGGCTTGCGGTCACTCACTCCGACAGCCCAGCAGGAGCTGGCCGCGCGACCGGCCCGAACCGCCCAAACCTGCAGTAGACGACCTCGCCGAGAGTGTGCCGTCCCGTGCACCGGATCGAGGCGGTCACCGATATCACCCTGGTCGAAGTGCCCACGCCGGTGCCTGTGGGGTCATCAAATTGACAAAAAAATTTTTCCATTGAAAGGATGGGGATGTGGCCATCACCTACGTCGAATCGCCGGACAGGGTGCGCATCGCCCTGTCGCCGGTGCGCCGCGACCTGCTCAAGCGCCTGCGCACACCCAGCTCGGCCAGCCAGCTCGCCACCGAGCTGGAGCTGTCCAGACAGCGGCTGAACTACCACTTGAAGGCGTTGGAGAAGGCCGGGCTGGTCGAGCTGGTCGAGGAACGGCCGCGGCGCGGCTTCGTCGAGCGGATCCTGCGCACTCGGCCGGGCGCGCTCGTCGTGGACCCGACCGTTGTGACCGGGGAGTTCACCAAGATCCACGACCAGTACGCGGCCGAGCACCTGGTCGGCGTGGCTGCCACCACCGTGCGGGACGTCGCGCGTATGCAGGCCGGGGCCGCGCGGGCGGACAAGCGCCTGCTCACCTTCACGCTGGAGACCGAGGTGCGGTTCGCTCAACCAGGCGACGTGCACGCCTTCACCGAAGAGCTGGCGGCCGCGGTGCGGCAGGTGGTCGAGCGCTACGACTGCGCCGACGGCCGCCCGTACCGGATGGTCGCCCTCGGACACCCGGCTCCCGCCGTGACACAAGGAGAATCGGATGAGTGACGACACACGGCCGCGGATCGAGGTCACCATCGCGGCGCCCGTGGACGCGGTGTGGGACGCGTTGCGGGACAAGGACAAGATCCGCCACTGGCTCGGCTGGGACTACGACGGCCTGGACGGCGAGATCGACCTGATCTTCTTCAACGAGACCGCGGAGGACGCCTCCACACGCACGTTGAGACTGCACGGCGGTGACGAATTCAGGCTCGAACCGCACGGCGAGGGCACCAGGGTCACGCTCACCCGCGCCCCACGCGGTGACAACCCGGACTGGGACGCCTACTACGAGGACGTCACCGAAGGCTGGATCACCTTCATGCACCAGCTGCGGTTCGCCGTCGAGCGCCAACCCGGCGCCGTCCGCCGCACACTCAGTTTCGTGGGCGGCAACGACAACGCTGTACACCTCATCAACGCACTCAATCTCGCACACATCGCCGCGGGCACGCCGTTCCAGATGAATCTGCTCGGCGAGAACGTCAAAGGCGAGATGTGGTACCGCTCCGACCACCAACTCGGCATCACCGTCGACGCCTGGGGCAACGGTCTGCTCATCGTGTCCAGCAAGGACCCGACACCCAGCAAGCCGAAGGGGGCGGCCATGGCAATCCTGAGCACCTATCACCTCGACGACACCCACCTGGCCGACCTCGACTCCCGCTGGCGGACCTGGTGGACGGAACGCTTCCCGGGTGGCAAATAACCCCGTCAGCCGCATACACGAAGATCGACAGATCCACCGCGTGCGCGGCGGGGGCCCGCCGAGATGTGTCCCCGGACGGGCCGTCAGCCGGCGATGGCGGTACAGCAGCGAAGTACAGCAACCCCAGCAACCAGCAGCGATCCACACCGGCCCTCATGGGCTTTCCGGCAATCTGTATGACCTTCAATGACCGTTCTCTGTAGAGCTACGGATCAGAAGATGCCCGTGCCCCATCCGTGCTCGATCGCACGGGGAACCGTGGGGAATTACGGTGTCGAGGGGGCACCTCACAGCGCGACGGCCCCTGACCGTATCGGGCGCCTTCTAGGGGCCGTTGCAACAAACGGTCGTGTTGATCAGGCCGTGATCAGTTTATGCAGCCGCTCGGCTGGGATTTCCCAGCCGAGCGTTTTGCGTGGGCGGCCGTTGAGTTGGTGGCGACCGCGTCCCGGTGCTCACGCGTGTGGACGGACAGGTCGGTGCCTTTGGGGAAGTAGTGCCGCAGCAGGCCGTTGACGCTTCTATGTCAAGCGGCGAGCTGATGCTGGTGATGTGGTGTTGCCAGGAGGCTCGGTCTCGGGTCATGGCGCGGTGGATGACGTCGATCAGATGGCGTTTGAGTACGCGTCGGGCTCCGCGGGCTCCCTTGGTCGGCTCGTGTCGGGCCAGGAGCGCTTGCGCGCCCGGGTGGAATCGCTGCTGGACGATGGACGTCGTGTAGAGCACGCTGTTGAGGCGCCGGTTGCCGCCTCGGTGCAGTCGGTAGCGTTCCTTGTCGGAGGAGTGGACCGGGATCGGTGCGGTTCCGGTGTAGCGGGCGAGTTTTGCTGAGCTGGTGAAGCGGTTGATGTCGCCGATCTCGGCGAGGAGGACCGCCGCAGAGACGTGGCTGATCCCTGTGATCTCCAGCAATGCGGGTGCCAGCGGGGTGAGCAGTTCCCGGATCGTGGTTTCGAGTCCGTGGACGCGTTAGAGGCCGCGCGGATAGGCATGGTGAGGGGCTTCCGCTGCGGGACAGAGTGCAGGGCGTAGCGATCATGGAGTTCACACGCTCTGTGATCGTT
>NZ_JBEYXD010000198.1:0-4817 GCF_040644975.1 Streptomyces sp. NPDC046900
TCCAGGCACAGGTGCATCAGTCCGGCCAGATGCCGGCGGGCCGAACCGCCGGCGCGGCCCTGCCGCACCACCCGCCAGGCGGCCTCGCGAACGTCACCGAGCCGATCGAGGTAGACAGCGGCTGTACCGGTCCTTGCTATCTCGACGGGATCGGTCTGCTGCGGCAGTTGTGCCAGGAGCCGGTCGAGCTCCTCGCGTGCCGCGGCGCCCGTGCGCGCCGGGTCGGAGAACGTCTTGGCCGCCGCGGACAGGGCCGGTGGAACTTTTGGCCTGAGCCGCTCCAGTGCGGCGTAGAAGGGATGCCACAGTTCCTGCCGCCCACCGTAGAAGCAGAGCAGCAGCAGGAGATGGAGGGCGTCGACGAGTGCTGCGTCCTGCGCGTCGTACCCGTGGGGGGTGTCCTCGATGGCGCCGACCAGCAGCCGGTGTGCCGTGTCGAGGTCGCTGTCGCCGTTGAGAAGCAGGACGGCCGCTGCGGCGGCGGAGTGCAGGGAGACCTGCACAGCGGGGTCGGCCTGCCGGGCGTCGTCGAGGAGTGCCTGTGCACTGCGCAGCGAGCCGGTGGACTCGGCGCCGATGTAGGCGGCTTCGGCCAGCCGCCGGCCGCGGGCGGGGCCGTGCGGGGTCAGGGCCGCGGACCTCGTCAGCGTCCGCACGCTCCCCACGGCGTCACCGCGTTGCAGGGTCAGGCGCGCGGCGTGTTCCAGGAGCGCGGCCACGTGCTCGTCCGGTTCCAGCGTCGCCTCGCCCAGATGCCAGGCCTGGCGCTCGGGCTGCTCCGCCAGGGCGTGGGCGAGCGCGCGGTGTGCCGCGTGCCGCGCGCCGCTCGCCGAGGTCTCCACGGCGGCGGAGCGAACCAGCGGGTGGCGGAAGGTCAGTCGCCGGGTACCCAGGTCGATATGCACCAGGTGAGCCCGTTCGGCAGGTGCGAGATCGTCCAGGACTTCCCCGGGGCCGGTCTGGCGCGCGGCCGCTTGCAGGACGCCGAGGTCGCCGGTCCCCTCCAGCGCTGCCAGCAGCAGCAGTCGCTGCGACCCGTCGGGCAGGCTGGCGATCCGGGAGCCGAAGAGTTCTCCCAGGCGTCGAGGGAGCGGCAGTACGGCGGGCAGCTCCTCCAACGCGGCAAGCTGCGCCGCGCGCAGCGCGGTGGGCAGCTCCAGCAGCGCCAGGGGGTTGCCCTGTGCGGCGGTCATCAGACGCTGGCGCACCCCGCCGACAAGGCGCGGGAACCGGGTGGTCAGCAGGTGGTCCGCCGCCTCCTTGTCCAAAGGCTCAAGCCCGTACTCCTGCAGTCCGCCGCTCTCATGCAAGGCCGGTGATTCCGAGCGCGCCGCGGCAAGCAGACTCACCTTGCTGCCGGTCATTCTCCGCGCCACAAAGTCCAGTACGGCGGCACTTGGCCGGTCGATCCAGGGAAGGTCGTCGATGACCACCAGCAGCGGCTGGTCGGCGGCGGCCTTCTGCAGCAGGACCAACGTGGCGTTGGAGACGACCAGCCTCTGCGGCGGTGGTCCGCTTTCGAAACCCAGCGCGACACAGAGGGCGTCGCGGTAGGTGTCCTCGAGGCAGTCCATTGCCTCCTGAAGCGGAAGGACGACCTGATTGAGGCCCGAGTAGCTGCAATCCGCCTCGAACTGTGTTCCAGTGGCGCGCAGCACCCGGGCCCCGGTCGCCGAGGCGGCCTCAGCGACCGCGTCCAGGACTGCCGACTTCCCGACCCCCGCCTGGCCCGACAGCAGCAACGCTCCGCCTTCGGCTCCAAGACCCAGCAGGTCATGGATCCGCTTCAGGTCCCTGCTGCGGCCGATCAGGGTGTCTGTCGCGGTTTGCCCGCGGGAGTCACCACTGCTCACCAACATTCTCCTATCAGCTTGACGAAGTTTGCGTATTCAAGGGCTACGGTGCGGCACCTGTCCTCACAGGAGCCGGCGCCCACGGCTGGGCCACCCCCTCGAAACCAGGCAACCGCCACGTCGGAACAAAGATCGGTCACGGCCGAAGTCCGCAGATCACCCTCGGGATCCCGAAAGCCATCAGACGCGGCCCGGGCCGTGCGGCGGCCCATGCGAAGCGACGCGAGTTCACGTGCAGCCCCACGCGGGAGAGGACCACAAATCCCGCAGGCGGCCGACGAGTTCCTCCCGGAGCATGCGGACCGACTCCACCGGCCGCAACAGGAACGACGAGTGCGCCAAGCACAACCGCCAGGTCCACCGGGACGCGCTCGGCCACGGCCCGGTGGAGCGGCAGCAAAATGGCCAGGTCCCCCTGGTGCTGGGCACCGTGGGCCAGGCGACCCGACTGAGAGGCTGGGCCATCGATGCCGGCGATGGGCGGCCGAGTGGAGCGACACACTGTTGCGCAACGTGCGCGTCCACATCACTGCACAGGACTTCCAGGGACCAATCCGCCGCGAGGTAGCCACTGTCAGCGCCGCCCTCAGCGGGCCGTGGACCTTCCAGCAGGGCGGACATACGCCGCCCGCCCAAAAGAGAACCGAACACCCACATCCTGCATCACGGCGGTGAGGTGGATGATGCACAGCACGTCGCCGGCTGTCGCGACAACTTCGGTATCAGGGCATGGGCCCCAGCCACCCTCACCCGATCGCAACTCCCGTTCGACGGAACCGTTCAAGATCGGAAAGGCACCGGCCTCCGACGCAGGCATCGGCCGACAGCCCCCGAAACCGTCACTCACAAACCAAGCCGGCGAATTCGGGATCAGGCAGCAGGCCACGCGGCTCCCAGCCCGTGTCGCTTCAGCCGTTCGGCGACCGCCTCCAGAATTTCGTCGGAGAATTCCGGGTCGGCTACGGCCCTGGAGATGAGCATCGCGCCGACCAGGGCGCTGAGGGTGAGCATCGCCTCGGCCTGCGCCTCCTCCTCGTCGTCACCCAGGCCGGCGATCAGGTCCAGGAATGTGCGGACGTGCTTCTCGTAGGTGGCTTTGAAGCTCTGGTCGCTGCTGCGCCCGGTGGCGGCGCCGAGGGTGACCAGGGCACATCCGGTGCCGGGCGCATCACGGTGCTGCTTGGCAAGGTAGGCGTCTATGAGCCCGGCCAGCGGCTGCTGCGTGTTCTTCCGCGCGGCCCGCTCCATCTTCGCCGAGCCCTCCGCCAGGGCCAGGGCCGCGGCCTGGGCGATCAGGTCGTCGCGGGAGGCGAAGTGCTTGTAGAAGCCGCCGTGCGTGAGTCCCGCCTCCTTCATCAGGTCCGCGATGCCCGGACGGGTCACGCCCTCCACGCGGACCTTGCGGGCCGCGATGCGCAGCACGCGCTCGCGGGATGCCGCCTTCTCCGCCTGTGAGTGACCCATCTTCGGCCTTCCTTTCGAGAAGTGACGCCTGCACGCCTGACAAGTGGATGCCGATCATCATACACATGCTTTGCATCGGTGAACTGAGCTACTCGCACTTGCTATCACTTCTGGATGTTGAACTAGGCCGCTGAGCTGTCGAGGTAGAGGCCGCAGGCGCAGTCCAGGCAGTCCTCAGGGCTGCCGGCGGGAAGGCCGCTGGGCAGCACGTTGTCGGCGCAGCCGTCTCGGCTGGCGAGGTAGAGCGCGAAGCTCCAGACATGCGCCCGCCACCCCGCCTCACGCCTCCTGGCTCAACCAGGTCGAGCTCGTCTTCTCGGCGCTGACCCGCGCCGCCCTTCGGGACAGCGACTTCATCTCTCGGACCGACCTGATCGAGAAGATGGACGCTACTTGACAGGTTGGCGGTGAATTCCGCCGACATGGACACCTGCCGGGCGGGCGGCGGCGTTGGCACCGCTGCGGCCATCAGCACTCACGGCGCTCGCTGCGTGGCGAAGGTGCTCGTGGTGGTGCCGGTAACTGTCGAGGTAGCGGGGGTGGGTGCCGTTACCGTCCACGAAGAGCGCCAGCTGGTCGGCGATCCACGGGGAGTAGTGCGCGTCGGTATTGGCGACGGCGACAGTGGCCCTTGGGGGGCCACTGTGCGGAAGCGCGAGGGCCGAGGCGGAACCTTCGGTGGCAAGAAGGGCCCCGCCGACGACCGCGGCTGAAACACCCATGATCGCGATACGCCGTATGAGGTGGCTCATGATCTTTCCTCCTTGAGTTGCCCACGGCTCCTTAGGCCCTGAGCGGTTGGCGGTGTTTTGGCGGTCAAGGCCGAAAGCGACTCAGCCATGCAGCGGCGCTCACGCGACTGCCTCTTGGTGCCCGGCCCCGAGCATGAGAGGCCTTCGAGGCTCTCGGGCCGGCCCACCCATGGGGCTCGACCGGCCACGACAAAATTTAGCTTGTGCACGAGCAAATCTCGAGCTCTTAAAGAGTGACAAAGTCGACGCTCGACCGGCAGCCCGAGGTCCCACGGACTTCCTTCCTGGCTGAACCAGACGCGCATACGCCCGAAACTCAGGCACCGATACCTGTGCGACGACGGCCTCGGCACTTCTGATGAGCGAGCACCGCTGCGTCCCATTTCCCGTACGCGTCGGCCCTGCCGCCGCCTCCTCGGGCGATGCAAGCCGGCTCCCAGGCGTGAGGGCCGGACCGCCCACGCCGGGCCCAAGCTGTCGCGGATACGATCGCCTGCCTTTTCAGCAACTAAGCGGGCTTCACGAGCCCAGTCCCGGCTGATCGGCTGGACGATCCGGCCCACGTGCTCGGCTTTGAGACACAAGCTGGCCAAGCGGCCGCGTGGGCAGGCTTGCGCATCGATCAGCCGGTAGTTCTGCCGGCTACTGCGAGTCCCGCACTCGTTGCCCGATGAGAGAGTGGCATCGTTAGGCTGCCAGCATGATTCGCGCTGTGATCTTTGATGTGGGCGAGTGCCTCGTGGACGAG
>NZ_JBEYXD010000199.1:0-4658 GCF_040644975.1 Streptomyces sp. NPDC046900
AACGGCACACCCAGGCTGTGCTGGCCCTCGCCCGCCGACGCGTCAACGTTCTGTGGGCCCTCCTACGTGACGGACGGTGTTACCAGGCCATACCTCCGGTCACGGCGACAGCTTGACAACGTCATTGGGAAGTCGATCACAGGAGTCTGCCTACATCGACGAATCGCCCCCGTGCCTCGGCCGATCGTTCACTGGGGTCTGGCGTCGACCGCTGCTGTCCGTGCTTGGTGGTGTCAGCCGCTGGTGTCAGCCGCCGCACGCGGTCTTCACAAGGGCTGTCTCATTCGGCAGAGTCCCGCGGCTCACTTCGGAAGCGTGGAGGCCTCGCCGACGGCGGCGAGCAGTTCGAAGGGGAGCTCTCGATCGACTTGGCCGATGGTGAGCCCGAGCCAGCGACCAGTAGACGACACCCGCCACATCTGCATGCTCCCAGCAAGCATGCACAGGGAGCCCAGGGGCTCGGGCGCCTCCTCGATGTCTGGGTAGTCCGGGTTGTCGAGCCCGAGATAGGGCCACAGATCGACCACGGTCGGACTGCCCCAACGCCCAGCCAACATCCTGACCAGCACGGTGAGGTCTGCCTCCAACTCCTCCTCGGCCGCCGTAAACGTCTCCGGGCCAGGAGCGTCCCAGAAGTCCCGGCTCCGCCGGAGAACACCGATGTGGTACCCGGGCCCGCCCCATCCGTGTTGCGTCTTCGACTGGCCTTCCTATTCGGGGAACGGCAGAGCGATCAAGGCATCGATGATCGACAGTTGCTCCTCAGCGGAGCTTGCGGACCGGGGCTGGATCGGCATGGCCGGAGTGTAGGGCTGGTGACAGCTGTCGTGCCCAGTCGCACCCCACTAGCAAGATCGCGATCTACAGCCGAAGAAGTGAAGGGCCGGGTATCTGACCTGCGGCTACGCAATCGGTCAACGCTGCGGCCTGTGGCTCAGCCGTCGTTGGTTGTCAGCGTTGGTCGTTGTTGAGCACCCTTCAATGGCCCAGCTACGGCCCCGCGAACCCATTCCCGGGGCCGTAGCTGGTTTGGAAGACGCCGTATGCGGGTCACGGCCGTGCTGGGCCATGACGATGTTCCCTCAGGGCACGGAGAGGAGACGGTTCACTTCCCGCTGTCCTCGGCGAGGGTGTGGGCGACAAGGGCGTTGGCGTGGCCGTGGCCGAGTCCGTGTTCGGACTTGAGCCAGGAGACGAGTTCCATGTGCTTCGTCAGGGCCGACGAACGTATGAGGTCCTTCCACTCCGCTATGGGGCGGCCGTACTTCTTTTCAATCGAAGGAAAGTAGCTGGCAGGACCCTTCACGGTTTCAGTCATATCGTCAGTGTCCCATCGTCGCGTGTTGAGTGGATGTGCGCTCGATATGACCGGAGAGGAAGGATGAAGTAATCGGTTCGATGCAAGTGACCTGAGCCACACGCCCACTAGGTCGGCGTAGCGGCTTTGGGCTGGAGTTTCAATGACCCAGTCAAGCGCCCGCGGGTGAACCGGGCCGCCGACGCCGGAGTGGGTGCCGCAGCCGGAACCGCGCGGGCGTGTTTGCAGTCGAGGCCCAGTGTGCCGGCGCCGTGAACGCCTGCAGGGCGCCTGGGTAGTACTCGCGCAGGTGGGAGCGGAGCCGATGTGGAATGCCAGCACCTCGCGCATACGGAGCCAGGCGTTCGCTGCCGACGTGGGTATCCCAGGCGCGAAGCTGGCACCGGCAGCACAGGGTGCTCTTGCAGTGCGCATCGTGCTCAGCCGTGCCGGCGCGGCCCTGGTTCGGTTGCTGCATCCTGGTCACCGCCTATCCACGTCTTGACGCCGCAGGTGGCTGCCGAGTGCGTGCCACTGGCAGGTCCCGGACGGGCCAGTGGGTAGGCAATCCGGGAGCTTCGGCTCCTGGCCTGTGAGCTGGATGAGCTCCACCTGCTCTGTGATGAGCGGGCCGAGGGCTGCCTGGGTCTCGCCGAGTGCCCAACCCGCCTCAATGCTCAGGTGCCAGCGGGTATTGTCGGCCACCCAATCGGTCACATACCCGCAGCGGTAGCCTTCAGCCGACGGCAGCCAGGTGCCAGGATCTTGGTCGGCCTAGGAGCAGTTTGAGGCGGCGGACATCGCGATCAGCGCCTGTCGTCCCCGAGGCCAGTGGCGTAGGCCTCCCGCTGTGCCGCGGTCCACGCACACGCGCCGGAATCCCAGGCTCCGCGAGCGGGAGCAGATGCCGCGCCGACGGCGCGCCCCCGGCAGCTGCCCGGCCGGAGATGGACCGTCTGCTCACGGCGGCCATTCTGGTCGCAGTACCGGGGACGGTGCGGGGTGCCGTGGCCCATCCTTGGGCCAGCGATGTCGTGTGGCCGGGGGGCGCGATCGCCCGCACCGACCACACCCCATGGAAAACCCGCATGGCCCACCACGCCACCGAATTCAGCGTCTACGTCGAACACCACTGATGCAGGTCAAACTGCCTGGAAACCGCCGCCGCTCGGCGAGCAGAGCTCTGACCGGGAAGGTTCGCCGGGGCGGTCGTCCGGGCGGTTGCATGCACGGTGACGTCCGCTCCGACTGCTGGGGGCGTGGTGGCTGAGCTTGCCCGTGTGAGCAGGTTGACCGACCAGGAGGGGCAGAAGCTGCAGCAGATCGTGCGCCGGGGCGGCACGTGTTCGGTGCGCTACCGGCGCGCGATGATGCTGCTGGCTTCGGCCGGCGGCAACCGGGGGCCGGTGATTGCGCAGTTGGTGCAGGCCGACGAGGACACCGTCCGGGATGTGATCCACCGGTTCAACGAGATCGGCCTGGCATGCCTGGACCTCGGTGGGCGGGAGGCCGTCCCCGCCTGCTCAGCCCTGACGACGAGGAGTTCGTCGTGCAGACGGCCACCACCCGCCCCACCGAACTCGGCCAACCGTGCACCCGCTGGTCGATCGCAAACTCACCACCTACCTCCGGAAAGTGCACGGCCGTGTCATCCGGATCGGCCGCGAGGCGTCACGGTGCCTGCTCGCCCGCCGCGGCGTCACCTTCCAGCGGACCAAGACATGGAAGGAGTCACCCGACCCGGAGCGCGACGCCAAGCTGGACCGCATCGAGGAGGTGCTGGAGCGTTTCCCGGACCGTGTATGCGCGTTCGACGAGTTCGGGCCACTCGGCATCCGGCCCACCGCCGGGTCATGCTGGGCCGAGCAAGGCCGGCCCGAACGGCATCCCGCGACGTACCACCGCACCCACGGGGTTCGCTGCTTCCACGGCTGCTACTCGATCGGCGACGACACCCTCTGGGGCGTCAACCGCCGCAAGAAGAGCGCCGCGAACACGCTGGCCCCGCTGAAGTCGATCCGGACCGCCCGCCCGGACGGCGCCCCGATCTACGTCAGCCTGGACAACCTGTCCGCCCACAAAGGCGTCATAATCCGTCGCTGGGCGAAGAAGAACAAAGTCAACCTGTGCTTCACCCCGACTATGCGTCTTGGGCCAACTCGCTCGAGGCCCACTTCGGACCACTGCGGCAGTTCACCGTCGCCAACTCCAACCACCGCAACCACACCACGCAGACGCGGGCCCTCCACGCCTACCTGCACTGGCGCAACGCCAACGCCCGCCACCCAGATGTCCTCGCAGCTCAAAGCCGTGAACGTGCCCGGATCCGCAGGGAGAAGGGCATCCGCTGGGGCGGCAGGCCCCTCCACGTCGCAGCCTGACCCAGCCCGGCGAAACCCATGCGTGACACCATCAGCTTCGGCTGCGCATCATCGACATCAGCAGCCCGTGGGTCTCATCGTCGGCGGCGACCACAAGCCCACGACCCGCCTCGCCGATCGGGGCACCGTCGATCCCGGTGACAACGCAGCCGGCAGCCCGGCACAAAGCGATGCCGGCCGCGAAGTGCACGCTCCTGGAGAGGTCGCCGCCATCGGTGACATACGCGGCGCGCTTGCCGGCAGCGACCCAGGCCAGCGCCAGCGTCGTGGATACGACGCGCGGCCGGAAACGTTCGACGAATTCAGGGTGGGCCAGCAGATCCACGGCCCGGAATCCGGGCGCACTCGGGAACGGCGGATCCAGGTTGACGTCCACCAATCGGGTAGCGGGCGTGGGCGTCAGTAGTGCGTCGTCGGCCCCGTCATGCCGCACCCAGGCGGTCTTTCCGTCGGTGAAGAAGACCTCGCCGCTGAACGGGTCGGCCACCGCCGCGGCCTCATCGCGCAGCGCCACGTTGACGGCCACCAGCATGTTGCCGACGGCGTAGTTCAGCGTGCCGCACAGGGGATCCACCAACCATTGGCGCACAGCGTCGGCGGCGCCCTGCTGCCCGCCTTCCTCGCCGAGCACCGCGTCATCGGGCCGTGCGGCACTGATGACGCCGAGGATCGTTTTCTCGGCCTCCACATCGGCGGCGGTGGCAAAGTCCCCGGCACCCTTGTCGATGCGATTGAGCCGCTGGCCGTACATGTTGCGGACCACGTCCGCGCCGGCCCGCGCCCCGGCTATAGCGACTGCAGCATCGTCGGAGCTCGCGTATGAGTTGATCACGCCGTGCAGACTATCGAGGCGAAGCTATCGCCCCGGCGAACCTTCCCGGTCACAGCACTAGTAGGACTCCGTTAGGTCTGTGTGTCGACCTTGTTCAGGGGAATGGTGAGGGGGTGGACGCACATGAAGTCAATCGTGTTCGGGCGAC
>NZ_JBEYXD010000200.1:0-4583 GCF_040644975.1 Streptomyces sp. NPDC046900
GAGATACGCCGCCTCATCGGCCACCTCCTCCACCCCGTCCACCTCACGATCCACCATCATCTGAGCTGGTCACGCTGGCGAAGACTCAGCCAGAATCGCGCCCGCGACAGTCACTACAAACGCCGCGGACACACCCCTTAACTGTGATTGCAGTACTAGCCGAGTCCGGCGGGACCCAGCAGCGGATACGGGACTTGCCTTCGCGTGTGGTGGTGTACCTGCTGCTGGCCGGGTCCCTGTTTCCCGGGATCGGCTGGAAGCAGGTATGGCGGCGGCTGACGGCCGGCCTGGAAGGACTGGCGATAGCGAGTCCGACGGCCGGCGCACTGGCGCAGGCCCGTAGGCGGGTCGGGGCCCGGCCGCTGCGTGGCCTGTTCGACCTGCTGCGCGGACCGGCCGCGGGAATCGGCATAGCGGGCACGCGGTGGCGGGGCCTGCTCGTCTGCGCGATCGACGGCACGCTGATGGCGGTGCCCGACAGCCCGGCGAACCAGAGCGAGTTCATCAAGCACCGCAGCAACAACGGCGGGGCGGGGTACCCCTCGCTCCGTCTGCTGGTCCTGGTGTCCTGTGGCACCCGTACTGTCCTGGATGCGGTATTCGGGCCGACCACGAACGGAGAAACGTCTTATGCCCCGCGTCTGGTCCGCAGCCTGTGCGAAGGCATGATCGTGCTGCTGGACCGCAACTTTGCCGTCCAGGCCCTGGTTGAGGCGATCACGCGTACGGGCGCTCATGTCCTCGTCCGTGTGAAAGAGAACCGCAGACTGCCGGTTCTGAAACGTTTCCCCGACGGCTCCTGCCTGTCCAGACTGGGAGGCGTCCCGGTTCGCGTCGTCGACTGCGAGATCACCGTAGGCACCTCTCAGGGGCGCCGCACCGGCTCCTACCGGCTCGTCACGACCCTGACTGACCCCCACGCTCACCCCGCAGCCGAGCTGATCAGGCTTTACCACGAACGATGGGAGGTCGAGACCTCCTACCTGGAGATCAAGTCCACCATTCTCGGCGGCAGGGTCCTTCGCGCCCGGACCCCTGCCGGCGTCGCCCAGGAAGTCTTCGCGCTGCTGGTCACCTACCAGGTCCTACGACTGGGCATGGCGGATGCCACCGCTACCCAGCCAGGTGCCGACCCCGACCGTGCCAGCTTCTCCATCGCCCTGAACACCTCCCGCGACCTGCTCATACAGGCTGCGAGCGTCATCAAAACGACTGTCGACCTCGTCGGCACCATCGGCCGTCGGGTCCTGGCCGACCTCATGTCCGACCAGCGCATCCGCACCCGCCCACGCGTCGTCAAACGCGCCATCTCGAGATACAACGCCAAGGGCATCGTCGACCGAACCACCTACAAGGCCACGATCAGCATGGGCATCCTGACTACCCGCACCCCTTGACACCCAGACATCCACCACTAACTACACGGCATTGGTACTAGCCTCCTGAACAGCGAAGTTATTACCGCATGAGCAAGGATTGACTCACCATCATGGCTACGTCGTCGCGCAGGACCGCGTCGGCAGGAGATCTGCAATGCGGCGTCGAAGGCCCATACCTCCACTGTCTACCCGTCACGGCTTCCCTGCTGATCAAGTCCGGACGGGCAGGGTAGTCGGCCAGTTTGACGTGACTGGTCGTCTTTTCCTTCTCCTCGCCGGCGGGCGAGGTACCAACGTCGGCCAGTGGCAAAGGCGCGCCGTGCCGTGCGTACGGCAGCGATCTGGGTGGCAAGGTGCAGTTGGTGGTGCCAGGGGCTCTGGCCGCCGTGGCGTACCGACATGGCGTGCGCGAACGCCACAGCGTCGCGGTCGATGTACTGGTCCAAGTGCTCGAACCACGCCATGCTCGTACGCGAGGCCGCCTGCACCGGATGGAGTTCCGCGCGGCGATGGCGGTCGTACTCCCGCAGGGCGTCCTGCACGTCAAGGTATTTCTGCAGGCTGTGTGCGAGGACGATCGCGTCGATGATCGCCAGTCTGGTGCCCGACCCCAGCGTGAAGTGGGTGGTGTGGGCAGCGTCGCCGACGAGCACCGTCGTGCCGTGGTACCAGGTCTTGTTGGTCACGTGCGCGAAGCGCTGCCAGTGCGCCGGTGCGCCCCGTGATCGACTGATCAAGCGGTGGCCGTCGAGCGCGCGCTTGAACGTGTCCTCCAGCAGTCGCACTCCCTGGTCGCGGCCGAGCACGTCGAGTCCCAGACTGTGCCAGGTCTGCGGTGAGCATTCGACGATGCAGGTGCTGATTCCCGCGACCGAAGGGTAGGCGTGAAACCAGATCCATCCGGCGGACGTCTGCTCGAAGCTGAACACGAAGCTGCGGAACGCCTGGTCCGTGCCGAGCCAGATGTAGGGATTGAGACCGATTTCAATGCGGGTTCCGAACGCTGCGCTCTGTCCCCGGATCCCGCTGGTCGCTCCGTCGGCGGCAACGAGAAGGTCCGCTTCGGGAAGCGTCGAGTGATCTGCAACGCGGTGGCCATACTGGACGTCGACGCCGAGCTGCGAGGCACGCCGGGCCAGGACGTCGAGCAATGCAGATCGGCTGATGCTGTATCCGTAACCCCCGAAGTGCGCCGTCTGCTCGCCGCCCGAGCCGTGCACACGCACCTCCTGGTCCTGCCACAGCACGGACCTGGCGGTGACCTCCTGCGCGCTTTCCGGATCGTTGCCATAGAGGACGTCCAACAGGTCGTCCCAGTACACGACGCCCCAGCCGTAGGTGGCCGCGGGCGGGTCACGGTCATACACGGTGATCTCGTGCCCGGCATCGCGCAACTTGGCCGAGATCGCGAAGTACAGTCCCGCAGGCCCCGCACCGACGCACACGATCCTCACCGCTACCCACCGCCCCGACGATCAGTCGGATGAGACGCCTGTCGCTTCAGACGGGTCCGGATGCCCGAGGTGTCCGGGCATCCGGATTCGGCACTCACGAAACTGCCGGACGTTGATCGCGAGCTCACCGCGCTGGAGCGTCAGTAGCCGTGCCCGCCACCGCCGCGGTCTCCCCAACCCCAGCCGTCACCGGAGTGGCCGCGGTCTCCCCAACCCCAGCCGTCACCGGAGTGGCCGCGGTCTCCCCAACCCCAGCCGTCACCGGAGTGGCCGTAGTCTCCTCAACCCCAGCCGCCACCGTTTCCCCAACCCCAGCCGCCACCGTTGCCCCAACCCCAGCCGCCACCGTCTCCCCAACCCCAGCCCCAGCCGTCACCGTGGGAGAGGCGATCTCCCAGGCTCGTGCTGTAGTCCGAAGCGACATGGGACGACGGGGGGGAGACGGCCGCGCTGGCAGCGCCGGCTCCGGCCGCGATGGCAAAGATGGGTGCCGTGCAGATCACAGCGGCTATCCGCCGCATCCTGCTCGTAGTTGCGCGCATGATGTCCCCCTTCCGGGGGGTCGCAACAGGGATCTCGGGCGCTCAGGGGGAACGCCCATAGGCGCCAGATCCTGCGCGCGGGTCTGACGCGTGGTGATCCACCCGCCGGACCTGCTGAACCACGTCCCAGCATTTTCCAAGCAGGCTTGCGGATCTTACTATTGAGTACAAGACGGAGCATACAGTACGAAACGCACCGTTTCGCCAATATAGGGCCACTTTTCCGGCAAAATCAATGGGTTCCAGTGGCTCTCACAAGGGAGACATGCGGTGGACACTCCCAGGAGGCAAGACGACCGCCAGAGCACTGTGGCTCCTGAGTACGCCCAACCCGACCACATCGCGCCTGACTCGCGTCGGCGTCGCCGGGAATCTCACGAAGCCGTGCTCCGAGCCACGAAAGACCTCCTCGGCGAGGTCGGATACCAGCGGCTAACCTTCGAAGGCATCGCCCGGCGCGCCGGAGTCAGCAAGGCCACCATCTATCGGTGGTGGCCGAACAAGGCCGCACTCGTGATCGAGGCCCTCAGCGGGGAAGTCCCCCTGCCTCCCATCCACGAGACCGGCGACCTCGAAGCCGACCTCCGTACGGCCGTCCGTCTCACTATCGAGCTCGTCTCCGCCATGCCCACTTGCCTGATCCTCCCGGCGCTTCTCGCCGACGTGATCGAGGATCCCACCGGCACCGGAGCCTTCGCCGAACTCATCGAACCCCGCCGCGCGTCGGTCGAGAACCTGCTGGAGCGGGCCCGCCTCGAAGGCCGGTTGCCGCCGGACACCGATACCTCACTGATGGTCGACATTTACTCCGGAACCGTCGTGTACCTGGCCGCGGTGAACCACATACCGCCGGGCGAGGCGGTGGTGGACCAACTCGTCAGCCTCCTCTTGCACGGCCACCTCCCGGTCTCGAAGGGACCCGCCCCCGCAGACCGGGAAGGATCGCCAGGCGCGTGAGTCGGCCGCGCAGAAGTCGCCCCCTGCTGGGAGATCCCTGTCGATGGCGCCGTAGGCCGTACTGAGCACTCATAGCGAGGGACGCCGCCGCGGTCTGCGGGATGACCTCATTCAGCGCCACCCAGGGACATAGACCCCAGTGAACTGACGGCGTATCTAGCCTCGCGCTTTCACGAGGTGGGCTGTCCGATGACTGATCAAATAAGCGAGGAGTACCTCTGACCTGCGACGATGGGACTTGTCTAGGGTCC
>NZ_JBEYXD010000201.1:0-4480 GCF_040644975.1 Streptomyces sp. NPDC046900
CTGAACTGCTGGACCGGCACCTGCACCACCTGCCACCAGCCTCTTCCCAACAAGACGGCACCAAGATCAAGACAGACCTAACGGAGTCCTACTAGGGCGGGTCCCTGTCTGGGGGGTTGGCCATGCGCAAAGACTGCTTCGATGCCCTGGCGCGGGTTTTGGAACACCGACGGCCACACGGTCCGTCTCGCCGGTGTTCCATAACGCCCTGATCTCGGCGGCCCTCAGGTGACGGGTCCAGCCTCGGCGCTTGCGGGGTGCGGGGTGAGGGCGAGGACGCCGGTGCCGCGCACCCGCGTTTGTGCTGTCAGCGTGAGGGGGCTGGCGCCCAGGACAGCTGTCATCTCGGGAGCGAGATGGAACGCGGCCGATTTCCATTCGCTCGCGGCCTCGTCGTCTCCGGCCGCCTGGTCTCAGGCCGGCGACAGCCCCAACTGCTCCCGTCGGGCCCTTTTCCAGTGGCAGTGGTTCACCCAGCGTGAAGAGAGTGTCTTCGGCTTGCCCGGTTGCGCAGTACCGCCGCAGCACGGCACTCCCCTCAGCGATGAGCCAGGCCGAACCGTCGCCCTGCGCACCGTAGTAGTACGCCTGCGCCCTGCCGTATCGCGCGCTCAGTTCGGTGCACAGACGCAGCACCTCGTCGCTGCGCTCACCGTCGCACGGATCGCACCACCAGCCGATGACCAGCGTCCACCCGTCGACTTCGGGGCTCACGTATACCCGAGCCAGGCCGTCGGGATTACCGTCCGCCTCCCCGTGGCCGTCCTCGTCGATGATCGCCTCGGCTTCCGCCAACGTCACGCCGGTGGCCCGGATGAGCCTGGACATGGGGGCCGCACCCGAGGTTCGGGTGCGGCCCTGACGCGTTCCGATGTCTCAACCTTTCCCCGCCCCTTTCAGGAAGGGATAAAGCCGTCGCGATGCGCCCCGCGATGCGCAGGCGCTCGGGGGCTGCCCGGCGGGCGGACTGCGCGATGCCGTGACCTGCCGTGGTGGGGGCCGTGGTCAGGGCACCGGCCCGCATGAACGGGCTGACGTCTCCGAACTGCGCGTGCCCGGCCGGCGTCAAAGCTGGTCGGGATGGTTTCTGGCCCGGCCTGCGCAGCGGCCGCGCAGGCAGACGTGCGCAGCCTCGCGGTGGTGCGCCGGGTGTGTGTGCAAGGACGCCGGGGCCTGCGCGCGCAGGTCTTGGCTGCGCCATGTTCGGCCGCGCGGATTGCGCAGCGCGGTGGCCTGCCGTGGTCGGGCGTGTGGTGGGGGCCGGGGTGGTCGGGGCGGTGGTGGTCGGGGCTGTGAGGGGAGTGGTGGGGCCTGCGTGATGGCGCCGGTTCGCCTGTGGCGGGTTGTGTCTGAGTGGCGGCGGCGGCGCCACCGGGTGGTCCGCTGCCGGCGGCCGGTCCGCCACCAGATGGGGTGGTGTTGAGGGCCGGCGGTGGATCCGCCGGATCCCGTGCTGTGCGAATTTGGCCGAACGCGGTCGTACCGCCGGCCGGGTCGAGGATCTTGCGCCGGCGGGCCAAAGGACAGGGTGGGCGGTGCGGCGTCGTCGTATCCGGCGCCGGGTACGGCCGGGACGTGCGGGTCGCCTTCACGTCGTGGGCCTGCTGTGATGAGCCCTCGGTGATGGAGGGGAGAGCCGCTGCCCGGGTTGGGGTGGTCGGGGTTATTCCGTGTCTGCGGTGTGGGGGTCCATGACATAGCCCACCCTGCAAGAAGTTGAAATCCCAACTACACCCTCGTAGGGTCACTGATATCGAATCAAAGGCAACAAGCCTTGCTGGATTACGCAAGCAAGGTAAATGAAGGGTGATAACCATGATTAGCAAGCTTGTGAAGCGTGCCGCTGTTGCGGCTGCCACCCTCGGTGTCGCAGGTGGGGCCCTGTTCGCGGCCGGAGGCAGCGCATCCGCGGCGACCCTTCCCGCCGGCGCCCCCCACATCGCGGCTTACACCCATGGTGACCGGGGGAACTCTTACAGTAACGACGACCGCTACGGCCACTACGGTTCCTACGACCGCTACGGCTACTACGACCACGGTCACGACGGCTGGTACCGCTATGACGGCTGGTACCGGTATGACGGTCACCGCTTCTACCGCCTGCACCACGGCACCTGGACCGAGTGGACATATGCCGGCTTCCACCACTACGGCCGCTGAGAGCGCGCCTCCGCGACCGCGCCCGCGGGCAACGCGGCACGATGACGCGCGCGGGCGCCCCCGATGGGACAGCAGGGCGTCCGCGCGTACCACGCCGGTGCTCACCCGGTGAAACGCACCCGCTGGGCGAACTTGACGATGGGGACGGCGTGATGCCGGGCGGCGTCCCGCGCCCGGCAGGCGGCCGGGTCCTCGGTGACGTACACGCCGAGGGTGGTGTCGTCCTCGAACACGAACCGGGCAAGGACCCGCGAGTCGAACAGTCAGAGGTCGTCCTTAGGCAGCCGCAGCCGTAGCCTTGCGGTCGCAGGCGTGACCGCGGCGGGTCTTTAGCCGCCATGCAGCGTGCCGGAAGTCGCGCAGGAGGTCGGAGATCGACGCGAACGGCTGCACCTCGGGGGCTTCGCTGCGGGGCGTGTAACGGGTCAGCAGGCTGCGCGGCACGTGGACGAACGCCTCCGGAGCGTCTCTGGTCGGCTTGGGCTGCGGGTCGCGGGATGTCGCTCGGGCCGGCCGTTGGGTCGGCGGCGACCGGGTGCCCGCAGGCCCGCGCCTTGCATGCCTGCCTGAGCCGGTGCAACCCCGGCGTCCGCCACCTCGACGTTCTCGCCGCCCGGCGCTGCGAACGCGCCCCGTATCCGCGGCGAGTAGGGCGTCCGTTGGGGCGGATGCCCCCTTGGCCGCTGCGGGCTGAAGATCCCGGCGAGCCTGATCCGGTCACTTCGATCAGCCGGTGTAGGGGTTCCCGCCGAGCCAGGTGGTGCCGTCGATCAGTTCGCGTGTCGCGTCCAAGTGGCCGCTGTGGCAGGCGACTTCGGTGAGTACGTGGATCAGGATGTGCCGTACGTCGGGCAGCCGCCAGGTCGGCCAGATCTGAACGGGCCAGGCGGCGGTTTCCTGTTCGGGCGTGGCGGCGGCGAGCACGGCATCGGCCCGCGCGATGGCCTCCCGGTAGTCGGCGAAGACCTCCTGGGCGCTCATCGTCTCGGGGAGGTGCCAGTGTGCCTGCGCACCCGCCGTGAACTGTCCGGTCACATCCGGCTCGCCCGCGATGACCCCCGGGAACCAGAAGCGTTCGACATCCAGGGTGAGGTGGCGCAGCAAGGCCAGGCAGTTCCAGCCGCTGGGCAGCATCGGCCGCCGCAGGTCCTCCTGCGAGAGCCCTTGGAGGATCCCGAGGGCGTGCTCGCGCTGGCGGTCCAGGGCGCCCTTGAGGGCGGCGAGTTCGGCGTTCACCGGGCGGCGCACAGTTCGGCGAGGCGTGTGAGGGTGCCGGCCATGTGGGTCTGCCACCAGGCGCGCCCGCTGTCGACTTCCGCGCGTTTGTCCACGGGCATGCGCGTACCGTCGAAGATGTCGGTCACGACCGTCGCCCCGGCCCCGTCCGGGACCAGGTCGAAGATCCACCGGTGGCCCCACGCGGCCTTGGGTGTGGAGGCGTCCGGGTGCCCGCGACCGGGTCGCGGCTCCCAGCCGATGCGGCGGCCGGGCTGGTACTCGACGACGTGGTTGTTCATCTCGTAGTCACCGTAGCGCTCGTGGTACATCCGCATCACGAAGACGTCCCCGAGGCCCGAGATGACGGCGCCGCAGATGCCACCGCGTAGCATGCCCGAGCCGTCGATGTCCGGGTGCCGTCCGGGATCGGCCAGGATCCGGAAGAGGTCTGCTGCCGGGGCGTCGATGCGCCGGGAGACCACCACCAGTGGTCCGCCTGTCGTCCTCGTCATCCCCGGCTCCTTCGTCAACTGCAGAGCATGAACCTGACCTTGGCCCGGACGCTACACCCCGGGTAGGACAACGCCGGGCCGAGAACCTGCGAGCCCCGTCCTGTGCCAAGACCCACCGAACCGGCTCGAGGAAGGACTGACAGCACGGGGGGGCCGGTGGATGATGCCGGGCGGCATTGCCGGCGCCAAGTTGCTGGAGCGACCTGCCGGACAAGGAGGTGGGTGGAGCAGGGCGGGCCTGTCGGTAATTGCCTCGACATCGGGCGCGGTGATCGGCCACGCTTCGCGCGATGACCAGAATCGATGACACGCCGCCCGCGTGGGACGAGCGCACCCAGCTCACCACGTTCCTGGACTACGCACGTGACACCGCCCGCGCCAAGTGCGAGGGCGTCTTGGCACAGAACGCGTGCAAGGCGCTTTTGCCGGGCTCACCGCTGATGACCCTGAGCGGAGTGGTCAATCACCTCCGCTGGGTGGAGTACTACTGGTTCTAGGTGGTCTTCCTCGGCGAGGAGGACCGGGGCCCCTGGACCGAGGAGGACCCCGACCGCGAGATGCGGATCGCCGTCGACTTCCCGCTGGCGCAG
>NZ_JBEYXD010000202.1:0-4446 GCF_040644975.1 Streptomyces sp. NPDC046900
GCTCACTCGGCAGACGATCGCCCGGCTGCAGCCGCCCGTCACGAATGAGGAGCTTGATCTGGTCGACGATGACCTGCGAGACGCGGTCGACGTTCACTCGGCTGAACATCTCCGGGCCGTCAGCCCCTGTCTTCACCTCAGCCACGGCGATCCCCATCCCTCGTGTGTGCGTGCTTATTGTGGCCGGTACTACGGACGACTGCCACTCACTCCATGGACCGTCTCATCCGCACCCTGCGACCTAATGGTATGACAAAGCGTCGGCCAGTTGACCACCTGTCCGGTCGACGCACCGCCCTCCGAGCGGCGAAGGGGTGGCAAGGGTACCCGCGAAGCTGGCCGACGTACTACGCAACCGCGACTTCGATCTCCACTGGACTCGCCGGCCAGGAGGTGGCCCTGGTCGCGGACGAGACCGGGACGCGAAGTCCTCGACCGGCTGCGTAAGAGCCGGCCGCCAGTACTTGGGTGCACTCAAGGGCGTCGGGCCGTGCCAGGTAGCCGTGCCTCCCGCTTCCAGGGACATCAGCATGGGGCCGTGGAAGCTCTGCACGAGCATCTCGATGGCCGGGTTGTGGGTGCAGGCGGCGACGCGGATGTGGAAGGCGGCGGACATGCCCATCTCGTACCGGTCCTCCCTGAGGGCCTGTGCGCCTTCCTCGACGATCTCCAGCAGCGCGGCAACGTCCTCCTCGGTTGCCCGCTCCACGACGAGGGGCAGAATGCCCAGCTCGACGATCATCCGGGCCTCGGTGACGTTCGCGGCCGTCAGCGGGGCGAGCGACAAAAGGTCCGCGAGCCCTTCCCCGAGCCGCTCGGCGGACGGCGTCGTGAGGAACGCGCCGCCGTGCGCACCGACCCGGACCGTCACAAGACCGCTGGCCTCGAGCACCCGGAGCGCCTCGCGTACCGTCACGCGGCTGACACCGAACCGCTGGCACAGCTCGCGCTCACTCGGCAGACGATCGCCCGGCTGCAGCCGCCCGTCACGAATGAGGAGCTTGATCTGGTCGACGATGACCTGCGAGACGCGGTCGACGTTCACTCGGCTGAACATCTCCGGGCCGTCAGGCATTGTCTTCATTGCAGCCACTGCGATTCCTATCCCTCGTGTGTCCGTGCTCATTGTGGCCGGTGCTACGGACGACTGCCACTCACTCCACGGAGCATCCCGCCCGTACCGCGCGAACTAATGGTATGACAAAATGATGGACCAGCAACCGCTCGGGCCGACAGTGCTCCCTTGCCCGGCATCCCGCCCAATGGACCCGTTGACACACCGGCCATGCCTCCTGGACGACGGGATTTGCCGGGCAGACGTCAGCGAATGGAGAGAACATGCCGAGCACGCGGCTACGGACAGTGCCCCGGCCCCAGGGGGAATGCGCCAAGGCCCATGGCAAGCCATCCACGACACTACCCATCTTCCTGGTGCGCGGATTCCAAGACGGCGCCGTCGTGCGCGCCCCGGAGACCGGGATCCGGGGCCCGAAGAATCTCGAGGGCCGAATGGCCGGCGTCAATCGCGGATATACCGTCGCGTGGACACGCGGTGTCCCGCAGGACGAGTACGTTGTCGAGCCTCGACGCTTTCGCCGAGGCCGGGAACCTGTACGGCGACCAGCTGCGCCGGGACGGGATCAAGACGCCGGCACCGGTCGATCTCATGCATCGGCGCGTGATGGAGATCACCGGCGCGGATCTGCTGCCTTGTGGCACAGCAGACAGGATTCCAGCCCTCACAGGCTGAGGTTCCTGGCTTCACCGCCGACCGCCACCGGTCTCCTGGCGGTCTTACTCGGCTCCGCAGGCGTATGGCCCGCGTGTACTCGAACAACGCGATCACTCGCCGTCGAACATGCCACAGCGATCCGTGCGGCGCGCCGTACCACGTTTCCACCCTGCCCGAAGGCAGGAGCCTCCACGCTCAAGGAGTATCGATGAAACTGCCACCGGCCCTGCACCATCGCGACTTCAACCTCTACTGGTTTGGTGTGGTCTTCTCACAGATCGGGACGCGAGGGACCGTTGCGGCCAACCTCTACCAGGTGTACGTCATCAGCGGATCGACAACGATCACCGGCCTGGTCGGCATGGCACAGGCCGTATCCCTGCTGATTCTGAGCCCGCTCGGCGGCGCCTACGCAGACCGCCTCGACCGGCGCCGACTCCTTCAGGCGACACAACTGCTCGCCCTGGTCGTCGCCGGCGCCCTGGCGGTACTGACCGAGGCCGGCAAGGCGACGACCCCGGAGGTGCTGGTGTGCGTGCTGCTCACCACCGCAGCCGGCACCTTCGATCAGCCGGCCCGGCAGGCGTTGATTCCGGCCATGGTTCCACGCAAGGAACTGCCGCAGGCGTTCGCTCTGCTCAACCCGTCCCGCGAACTCGCCGTCCTGCTCGGCCCGGCCTTGGCCGGTCTGCTCATCGCGACGCACGGCCCTGGCCTCATGTACGCCGTCGACGCGGCGACTTACGCGGTGCTCGTCGTCGTACTCGGGCTCATCCGAATTCCCCGGCTCGTTCCCGAGGCACGGCACCTGTCAGTGTGGCGGAGCATCGCCGATGGAGCGGCGTTCGTCAAAGGGCGGCCGGTGGTCTGGCTCATGATGAGCCTGGACCTGTCAGCAACGCTCTTCGGTGCGTACCGCGTGGTGCTGCCCGCACTCGCGCTGACGGTGCTGCACGCCGGTCCCACGGGCTACGGCCTGCTCTCCGCGGCCCCGAGCGCCGGCGCCCTGATCGCCACCTATCCCGTCTACCGCGTGATGGCCCGAAGCACCACGCTGGGCAAGGTGGTGCTGCTCGCCTCGGCCGGCTACGGCGTCGCCACCTTGGCGCTGGCCCAGTCGCCCTGGCTGCCGCTCGCACTCGCATCCGGCCTGCTGATCGGCGCCTTCGACGCACTGGCGACGACGATACGCCAGGCGGCGGTGCAGCTGGAAACGCCGGACACGATGCGAGGCCGAGTATCCGCGATCTACCAGATGGCCTCGCGTGGCGGGCCCGCGCTCGGCGACATCAACATCGGCTGGATCGCAGGTTTCCTGGGTCCGATCGCCGCGCTGTCGCTGGGAAGCTTCGTACCGATCATCTATGCGGGTCTCCATTACCTGCGTAGTAGCCGGGTCAGCCGATATTCCGTCGCCGAGGTCCAGGCAGAACACCCGTAGCAACAACTCCCACGCGCGCTTGACCTGCCCGGCGCAAGAGTAAGGTATATCGGTTAGACCATAGGGAAGGAGTCGTACGTGCCGAAGGTGGTCTACGTCAGCACCGAGGGCGACGAGCGCGTCGTCGATGCCGCAGTCGGAGAGACGGTGATGTCCGCCGCGGTCCGCAGCGGCGTGCCAGGAATCGTCGGCGAGTGCGGGGGCAACAACTCCTGCGCCACATGCCACGTCTGGGTGCGCAGTGGCTTCGCCGACCGCGTCGGAGGTCCCGGCGACCTCGAGGACGACCTACTCGACCTCGGCGCCGAAGACCGACGCGCCACCAGCCGGCTCGGCTGCCAGATCAAGATCGACGACGACCTCGACGGCCTCGTCGTCGATGTACCCCCCACCCAGGCCTAGCTGTATTGCCCTGAGAGCTTAGGGACGCGGCTGGCAGGTAGCTGTCCCTTGAGCGCGGTGTGTCCGCGGTGGTGATTGCAGGTGTGCAGCCAGCTGGGGAAGGCGTCGCGTCGTTCGGCCTCTGGGCGGTAGGGGTGGGCGTAGGCCCACTCGTCGAGCAGGTGGCGGTTGAACCATTCGACCTTCTCATTGGTCTGCGGCTGGTAGGGCCGGGTGCGTTTGTGCGTGATGCCTGCTGAGGTGAGCGCATCGCGCCAGGTGTGCGACTTGTAGCACGCGCCGTTGAATGTCGGTCAGGACCCGCTCGACGGTGATGCCGCAGTCGGTGAAGAACGCGTGGGCGCGGGGCCAGAGGCGGTGGCGGTCTCCTTCTTCTTCTCGTCGATGACGATCTCGCTGTAGGCCAGGCGGGAGTCATCGTCGACGGCGGCATGGATGTAGCTGTAGGCAGCGCCTGAACGGGTCCTGCGGCCGGTCTGGCGGCCCAGGACCTTGTGCCCGCCGCCGTCGGGGATGTTGCCGAGCGGGCTCGGCGACCGATGCGGCGGAACCGGGCTGCGCATCGTCGATGCGCCGGTCGTCTTCGGACTCACCCTCACGGCCTTCGTACTGAAGATGTGTGTTCCTTGGTCGGAGCACATCTTCAGACGAAGGGCGCCTTCATGTACGGCAGAGACCAGACCGAGTGATCAAGTTCGACGCACCATTCGACGCCGGAGGTTAAAGATCGAGCTAGCCGAGGCTCTTGACCCGCCTGGCCGTCCGGTTGATGTGGGTCCGCATCACCGACGTCGCGGCCTCGAGGTCGCGCTTGGCGATCGCCTGCGCGAGCTTGCGGTGCTCGTCCGTGCCGCGGCGCCCCATCAGGGGC
>NZ_JBEYXD010000203.1:0-4364 GCF_040644975.1 Streptomyces sp. NPDC046900
CGCCGGGCCATCATCCGCTGGTACTTCGCGAGCCGCTGAGCGGACCGCTTGCCGTGCTCGGCATGCGGGAGATCGTAGGCGTCATCCGTGGTGGTGGCCGTCTCCTTCACACCCCAGTCGACGCCCAGGACGCGGCCGGTCTCCACAAGCGGTTCGACCCGGGCCGGGGCGACGAAGGAGGCGTACCAGTGCCCGAGCGTGTCCTGGTACACGCGCACACTCGACGGCTCAGCCGGAAGAGCCCGCGACCACACCACGCTCACCACGATCTGGCCCGCAAGGTGCAGACGACCGTCCTTCAGACGGAAACCCCGCTTCGTGTAGTTCAGGCTCGGGCGGCTGTCCCGCTTGCGCTTGAAGCGGGGCATCCCGGCCCGGCGGTGCTGCGCAAGCCCGTCCTTGACGTCCTTCAACGCCTTCGCCCGCGACTTGGCGAAGTCCCGAATCACCTGCTGCTGCGGCACCGAGGCACCAGCACCCAGCCACGGTGTCACCCCGCGGGCCTCGGTCAGCATCCTGTCCAACTGCGCCGGACCACACGTCAGCTTCTCACCGGACTCCTTGCTCTGCCGGTGGACCTGCTTCGACTTGGCCACGCATTCATTCCAGAGCCACCGGCAGCGGTCCCACTCCGCTTCAAGTGCGCGCCGCGCGGTAGCCGACAGGCGCACACGAAAGGAGTACCGGGCATGCCCGGCCCCCTCCGTCGTCGCGTCTGTCGTCATGCAACCGAACCTACCCGGGAGGACTGACACTTGAGACCTCTTGATCACCACGGGCTCGCTCACCTCGACGCGGGTGGACGGTCCTTCGCCCTGGAGACGAAACCCCTATTTCTGTCCTGCTCCACAGGAGGCCGATTCCTCCCCGGCCTGAAGGCCGGGGCATCCTCGGAGGAACCCGGTGAACCGGCGGGCGGCTGCCGAACACAAGAGCCGGGCCTATGACACGGGCCATGGTCTATCTCCCGGACGGAAACCCGGGCCCCGGGCGGATCGGGGACGTTGACATCGAGGTGGTGCGCTGCGGACCCGCAGAGCTGGTACTGCCCGAGGCGAGTGTCCAAGACGTGCGAGGGGGCCAGCTGTTCAACAACCGTGCACTGGCCTTCGATCCAGCCGGAGGCGGCGGTCCGCTGGCCGGGGCGGAGGCTGACCGGCAGGCCCGCGCGTTCGGACTGGTCAATACGGCCTTCCATCTCCAGCGCGCCCTGAGGTACTTCGCCGGACTGCTTCAGCGACCGCTTCCGCACCTGGTGGTGAGAATCGGGATGCACGACCAGCCCCGCCGCTGGGGTGGCGGCCACTACCGGCTGCCGGGGCGGGCGATGGCGCTGGAGAGCAAACCCGTCGTGCCGGACGGGGAGATCCATCTCGGGGGAGGCGCCCGTTTCCTCACCCCGGCGAAGGGCACACAGTATTTCCACGCCCCGGCACACAACGCGGCGATCATCTACCACGAGGTGGGACACCATCTGTGTCGGCACACCGCGGATTTCCGCCTCAACAGGCTGCGCCCGCCGCGCGAGCAGACCAACAAGAAGATCGCGCTGGACGAAGGCACCGCGGACGTGTTCACCGCCGCGCTGCTGGGCACCCCCGACATCTACGGCTGGCACCGCCGCACCATCGCGGAGCGGGACCAGCGGCGTCGCAAGCTGGATGGCCACTGGACGATGGCGTACTTCCGCGGCGGCAACGACGGGGACCCGCACGCCGATGGCACCCTATGGGCCTCGGCCTGCTGGACCTCCCGCGAGCGCGTTGCCGCCTTCGGTGCCGATCCCGTCCGCTTCGACGCGCTGCTTGTGCGCGGCCTGGAGCTGCTCGGGGACGCAACACCCTTCACCCGCACCCACGAAGCGCTGCACAGCCGTCGGGACTTCTCCCGGCTTCTCGCCGCCATGGCGCACGCCGACACCCAGCTCGCTCCGACGGTGCTGGCCGCCATGGCGGAACACGGTATCCGGCCGAACGCGAGCAACACCGAACTGACCGAGGCCGCCCGCCGCCGGGCCGTCGACCAGGCGCACAGATGAGTGGTCACCCGGCGGACTTCGGACTCCTGCGACAACTGTGGCGGTTCCGCAGCTACGGGCGAGTGCACCTGCGCATGCTCCTGCTCGGGGTGGGCTTCCGCGTGGCCGAACTGGTGGCCGACCTCGCCCAGCCCTGGCCACTGGCCCTGGTCATCGACGACGTCCTGCGCGGCGGCCACTCCCATGGGGCGCTGGCAAGGCTGGTATCCCCCCTTGGTGACTCCGCCCTCGCCATGCTGACCGCGGCGGCGGTCGCCGTACTGGTCATCACACTGGCCTCCGGCACATTCGACTACCTCGGCGACCGCGTCATGAACAGCGCAGGCGAACGGATCACCGCGACCATCCGCACGGACGTCTTCGCCCACCTGCAGCGGCTGCCCATGGCCTTCCACGACCGGCAGGCCGTCGGTGAACTCACCAGCCGCATCTCCACCGACACCGACCGGATCGAAGACGGGCTGGTGGACCTGTTCTCCACCCTGCTGCCCGGACTCCTGTCCACCGCCGGCTTCGCCGCCGTCCTGCTCACGGTCGACTGGCGGCTGGGCCTGATCGCCATCAGCTGCGCCCCCCTGGTGTTCATCACCGCCGCCCGCTACACGCGGCTGACCCGCCAGGCCGCACGCCACCAGCGCGCCGCCGAAGGCCGCCTCGCCGGCTACGTCGCCGAGTCATTGCAGGGCATCCGCACCGTCCACGCCTTCGGCCGCCATGACCTTCACGACGCCCGCTTCGCCACCGACAACACCAGCGCACTGAACGCAGGACTGCAGTCGGTCGAACTCCGCGCCCGGTTCACGCCGCTGCTGGAGGCCGCCACGGCGGTCGGCACCGCGGTGCTCCTCTGGGTCGGCGGCTTCGGCGTCCTCAGCCACTGGTGGAGCGTCGGACTCCTGGTCGTCGTGGCAAGCTACATGCGCGACATGGTCAAACCGATGCGCTCACTGTCCCGTCTGGCACTGACCTTCACCCAAGGAGCCGCCTCCGCCGAACGCGTCGCCGCCATCCTCGACCAGCCACTTGTCTCGCCGACCCCCTCACGTCCGCTGCCCCACCGCGCCACCGGCCGCATCGACCTGTACGACGGCAGCCTCGACTACGGCCGCGGCCCCGTACTCCACCGCCTCAACCTCATCATCCACCCCGGCGAACGCGTCATGCTGCTGGGCCCCAACGGCGCCGGCAAAACCACCGTGCTCGCCCTCGTCGCCGGACTGTATTCCCTCACAGAGGGCCAACTGCTGCTCGACGGGCTACCCATCGCCCAACTCCCCCGCCCCTGGCTGCGCCGGCAAGTCGCCGTCGTGCTGCAGGACACCTTCCTGTTCTCCGGCACCCTGGCCGACAACCTCCGCTACGCACGGCCCGAGGCCGACCCCGAAGAAGTCGCCTCGGCCGCCGAAGCGGCACTGGTCACACAGTTCGCCTCCGAACTGCCCGACGGCCTCAACACCACCATCGGAGACCACGGCACCGGACTGTCCGGCGGCCAACGCCAACGCATCGGCATCGCCCGCGCCCTGCTCCTCAACGCACCCGTCGTCCTGCTCGACGAACCCACCACCGGACTGGACCACACAGCCGAGCAACTCGTCATCCGCGCACTCACCCGACTCGTCCACGGCCGCACCGTCATCATGACCACCCACCGACCCGCCCTCCGGCGTCTAGCCACCCGCACCGTCCACATCGACAACGGGACCCTCGGCAAATTCAACTGATCGTCGCAACGTGGAAGGGGACGACGGAGCCACCACCTCACGCCTGGCTGTTCTGACCGCGATCGCGGCCGGCCCTGTCGCCCTGTGTGTCGCTGTCGCCTCTACCCCGACCACGGTCATGGCGGCCCCCGCGAGCAAGCCCACCGCCGTGCGCACCGCGTCCGCCGCCGACCCGGGCGGCTATGCGCAGCTGTTCCTCGGCGTCTGGTCGCGCAGCAGTGCGGGCGACGCGACGACTGCGCAGGCGCGGCTTGCGCAGTCGATGGCGCCGGACGTCGAGTTGCCGACCCGGCTTGGATGCGCAGTCGGCGCCGGAGTCTGTGACGACGGTGCTCAGTGGCGCGGCGCGGGCCGAGATCGCGCCGATGGTGGGCGTGCGGCCGGTGCCCTCCAGGGTTCAAGTGCATCCATGCATTCGTCGAAGATCCGAGTGTTCCGGTCGTGCTTGCTGCCGGTACAGGCGGGCGCACTGGCGGTCATCCGGTCATCTCCGGCGATGATGAAATATCCTCTGACGCGTAAATAGCAGCAGGTCAGGGCGGGTGTGGGCAGGGGTGGGTGCCCGGTGGCCGTTGGGGGCTGCCGGGTGTGCGGGTCTGCCG
>NZ_JBEYXD010000204.1:0-4335 GCF_040644975.1 Streptomyces sp. NPDC046900
AACCTTTATCAGGGTGGTTGTACTGGTGTCCACGACGTCCACCACGATGGAGTGAATCTATGTGGTGGACGGCTTTTCTTGGGTCTGTCAGGCACGTCGTCTGTGTAACTTCCGGCGGGTGTCCTTTCTCGCTCGTCAAGCTCGAGTGCCCTCCGGTGAGTCTGTTGTCGTGGTCCTGGACGGTGACTTCGATCCCCATCCCGAGGCGTGTGCGTATCTGAAGTGGCTCCAGCACGGCGCGGGCCGGTCGCCGGGTACGGCCCGGACGTACGGGTCTCGAGTCGCTGCTTACCTGACGTGGGCCGAGACATCGTCGATCGACTGGCGCCGCCCAAGTCTGGATCAACTGGCCGATCTCGTCCGCTGGTTGCACCGTGGTGGGCGGAACGGAACGGACATCACCCCGCGGTCACCGGGCTATGTGAATCTCGGACTGACTGCGATCGGTGGATTCCTGCGATTCTGTGCCTTGCACGGCAAGGTGCCGACCGAGGTCGCGGACCGGCTTTCGGAGCCGCGCTTCCTGCGCGACCTCCCGCAGGGCTTCGACCCTGGCGAGTCCGGGAACCGGGTCGTGCGACGCTCCATGTTGCGGATGAAGGCCCCCATCAAGCCTCCGAAGTTCCTTGATACCGGTCAGCAGGAGGCGGTCGTGAAAGGCACGCGCAACATCCGGGACCGCTTCCTGGTCGAGTTGCTCTTCGGTACTGGCCTGCGCGTGGGAGAGGCATGCGGCCTGCACCGACAGGACATGCACTTCCTGCCCAGCTCGGTGCCGCTGGGCTGCCGGTTCACCGGCCCGCATGTGCACGTGGTGCGCAGGGACCGAAACAGCAATGGGGCACTGGCAAAGTCGCTGATCCCCCGGACGATCCCGGTCAGCCCACAACTGGCCAGACTGTATGCCGACTATCAGCAGGAACGGTGGGCAGTGCTGGCGGAGACCGAGGAGAGCGCGTTCGTCTTCGTCAACCTCTACCGGGCGCCGTTGGGGTTGCCTCTGCGGCCGGACACGGTCGAGGAGCTCTTCGAGCGGCTCTCCCGGGAGGCCGGGGTCAAGGTCACCCCGCACACCTGCCGGCACACCTTCGCCACCCGACTGGTGCGCGCGGGAGTGGACCGGGACGTGGTCCAGGCCCTGCTTGGACACGTCTCCCCGACGAGTACAGCGATCTATACCCACGCGGACTGGTCAGACTTGCGGGCGGCCGTCGACGCGGTCGGGCACAGCCGCCGGGAGGCAGGAGCGCGATGAGTACGCCCCCGCCCCAGCTCTTGCCGCCGGTTCCGCGGCGAGGCGTCGATCCGGTGACGTCCCTGCTCGATCCCGATTGGCGCCCCGGCGCCTGGGACGCCGAGCATCAGATCTTGCTGCTGGACCGGGACGACCCGTGGATCATCAGCTTCTGCTGCCGCGCCAATGGCTGCGACTACCAGCCCCGCAACCGGGGCACCCAGCTCTGCCAGGCGCATCAGCGGGCCTGGGAACAGGACGGAAGACCAGAGCTGAAGCCCTGGTCGCGCCAGGTGCGAGCGGAAGTGGAACGGCTTTGCCGGGTAGGCCGTGGCGTGAATCGCTGCCAGCGCCCGGCCGAGGCGGACGGACTGTGTCATAACCATGCCGAGCAGCTTCGGGTGGGACCGTGGACCCGCGAGCGACTTGAGCAGGAGGCTGACCCGCTGCCGGAACCGGCACCGTGTTCCATCGCGCACTGCCCCCGGCGGTCCCGAGGACATCGCTGGCGCGGCCTGGGCTTGTGCGGCCACCACGTCAACAGGGCCGCCTACTACTTCAAGTCCCGGCCCACCGCCGCGCTGGAATGGTGGACCGCTGCGGTTGCCCCGATGCGATCGGGCGCCCTGGCCTTCGCGGGATTGAGTGAACGGGCCCAGAACGAGGTGCTGTTCGGTCTCCAGCAGGCTCAGCGCCACGAACGCACTTTGGGTGTCGGCGGGGTGCGCGCAGTCATTGAATGGCTGCGGGATGGCGGCATCACGAGCTGCCTCGCTCCCGAGACCGAGAACCCGCCGCTGTCCAGCCCTGCGCGCGACTTCCTGCTCTGGACCCAGCGAAGATTGCGCTGGCACCTCACCTCTCCGGAGGAAGAGCGGCGCAAGGACGTGTGGGATTTGATGGTCTTCGACCATACCGACGCCGGACGCGCCCGCGGGCGGACGCTGGACTTCACCGGCATCCACCAGGACTGGCTGCGCGAGGCCGCCAAATCCTGGGCCTACGCGAAGCTGCCCACCACCGCCACCTACTGGCCGAAGAAGGTTCTCGCCGACGTGGTTCTGCTCTCGGACGCGATCGCGGCTGGCCCGACCGGTGGCCGCGCCCCTGCCGACGTCGGCCGCGACGACATCGAACGGTTCTTCCACCTGGTTCGCAACCGCCGGCAGCCCAACGGCAAGCCCTATTCCGGGACCACGCTGCAGGCCTGCGTCCACCACGTCCGGTCCTTCCTGCAGGACGCGGCGACGCTGGGTCTGCTCAATGACGTGCCTCCCGGCTTCGCCGTCCTCAAAGGCGAAGGCGTCAAAGTCGCCGTCACCGAACGCGATGTCGGCCGCCGCTCGATCCCCGAAGCGGTGATCACCGAACTGGACAACCACCTCCACCTCCTGGGCAGCCACCCCGTCCGCGGCCCTGCCGCCGACCTCGGCCCGCAGCTCCAGCGTCTGGCTTACGAACTCCTCCGGGACACCGGCCGCAGAGTCAGTGAGATCGCGGCCCTGCGACTCGACTGCCTCTGGCGGGACAACGACGGCAGCCCCTGGCTGATCTACGACAACGCCAAGTCCCGACGCCTGGAGCGTCGCATCCCCATCTTCGAAGCGCTGGCCACCAGCCTGGAGCAGACCGCCCAGCAGGTCGCAGCACTCTTCCCTGCCACCTCGGCAGCAGAGGTCGCGCTCTTCCCCGCCCAGGTGCAAAACCGACACGGGCGCCGCCACATGCCCGGCAGCACCATCCGCAAGTGGCTCCATATCTGGGTCGAGCAGATCCCCGGCCTCGCCGACCAGGTTTTCGACGACGACGGCGAACTGCGGGCCTTCCCCGAGCTACGGGTCCATCCGCACGCCTTCCGGCATGCATACGCGCAACGGCTGGCCGACTCCGGCGCCCCGCTCGATGTCACCCAAAAGCTCATGGACCACGGCTCTCCGACGACCACGCAGGGCTACTACGAGGTCTCCCGACCGCGTCTGCGCAAGGCGGTCCAGGCGGTCGAGCAGATCACCATCGGCCGTGACGGGCTCCGCCCATGCCCCGCCACCAGCTCAGACCCCGTGGTCACCACCGCTCTGCGGGCCATCGCCGTCCCTTACGGACTCTGCAAGGAGCCCAGCAACGTCAAGGCGGGTGGGCAGCAATGCCCGATCCGATACCAGTGCGCCGGCTGCGGCCACTTCGAGACCAACCCCTCCTACTTGCCCGAACTTCGCGCCAGGCTCGACGAGCTCCTCAAAGCCCGCGAGACCGGGCTGGCGATGGGCGCGGCCGAGTGGGCCCTGCCGCACCAGCAGGAGATCGACCGATACCGGGAGATGATCGCCGACATGGAGGAGCAACTGGCCCGCCTGTCTGATGACGAACGCCGGACCATCGACGACGCGGCCACGCTGCTGCGGCAGGCCCGCCGCAGCCAGCCCGTGTTCCTCGGTGCGACGATCGGCCGGGGGCCCGCATGAGCACCGACCTCGCGGCTGCCCGGCGTCGCCAAGCCCTGCAGCGGGCCCGCACCGAAGCCGCCGCCCGCAAGCGTCAAAGCGTCCTCGACACCCTCCAGCACCTCGCCGGCAACGGCACCCGCGTCACCTTCGAGATGGTCGCTCGGCACGCCGGCGTGTCCCGGCAGTTCCTCTACGGCGACACCGCCCTGCGGGCGGCCGTTGAAGAAGCCCGTCGATCAGCTCCCACAGTCCCGCGCCAGGACGCTCCCACCGGCGACGGGGACGCCTTGCGCACCGACCTCCTGCTGGCACGCGAGGAGATCAAACGCCTGCGGACCGAGAACGCCAAACTCAAGACCAAGCTGGTGGAACGGGCCGCCCGCGCACAACTTGAATCCGAAGACACCGCCGCACGCGAGCTGACCATCCGCAACGCGGAGCTCGTCCGTGAGGCCGCCGCCTTGCAGCGGCAGCTGGCCACGGCACAGGAGGACCTGGCCGCCTGTCGTGAGACCAACCGCGAGCTCATGGCCCAGCTCAACCGCCGACGCCCATGACGTGGATGACGTCCATGACGCCTCCAGATAGCCGGTGACCAGCCATAACTCAAATCGACATCCGGAAAATCAACCGCTCCATCAGCCAGGAGGCATGGGG
>NZ_JBEYXD010000205.1:0-4253 GCF_040644975.1 Streptomyces sp. NPDC046900
GCTGATGCTGGCCGATGCCGGCTTCGAGGCGATCGCGACATCGTCGGCGGCGCTCGCTGCCACGCTCGGCCGGTCCGACGGGCGGCACGAAGTCACCCGCGAAGAGCACCTCGAGCATGCGCGGCTGATCGGTCAGCTCACCGGGCTGCCCGTCAACGGAGACTTCGAGGACGGCTACGGCGACACGCCGGAAGACGTCGCAGCGACCGTGGAAGCCGCCGTGGCCTGTGGCCTGGCCGGGATCGGGATCGAAGACACCTCGGGCAATCCCGAACGGCCGATCCGCGACTTCGACGACGCAGTCAACCGCGTTCGCAGCGCCGTCGACGCTTCCAAGGGGCGCATCGTCGTCACCGGCCGCACCGACAACTTCATCCAGGGGCGGCCCGATCTCGACGACACCATCCGGCGTCTGACGGCCTTCGCCGAGGCCGGCGCGGATGTGCTCTACGCGCCGTTCCCACCCGACCTCGACGCACTCGTCGCGATCGTCACCGCGGTCGCGCCGACACCGGTCAACGTCCTCATCTCGCCGGCGGACAAGGTGCTGACCGTCGCTGAGCTGCAGAAGGCCGGGGTCAAGCGCATCAGCTTGGGTCCGTTCCTCTATGCCCACGCCATGGAGGCACTCCAACAGGCCACCAAGGCGCTCGTCGCGGGCGACCTCGCGTCGGCGACCACAGGAATCAGCTTCGAGCGCATCAGCGAACTACTCGCCCGCGGCACGAACTAGTTCCAAGCCCTGCGAACCACCGCACCTCACCTACTGATCGCAAGAAGAAAGACAGATTGACATGAATCTCGACAAGCTCATGAGCAAGCACCTCACCAGGTACTTCGACCCCAGCAAGACCATTCCGGAGGATACCCTTCAGCAGCTGCTGAGGTTCCTGCGCTCCACGCCGTCATCGGTGAACGTACAGCCCAACCACTTCTACGTCCTCGCCACGCCCGAAGGCAAAGAGCGGCTCGCCAACAACCTGGGCGAACGATTCCAGGACAACGCCGAGAAGATCCTGAACGCCTCGCACACCATCATCCTCACCACCCGGGCAGTTGTGCCCGACAGCCACCTCGAGGCGGTGTTCAGCAAGGAGAGGGCCGACGGCCGGTTCCCTGACCCGTCAAAGCAGCAGCTGTGGGAGTCGATGACCCGCGACTTCCTCAACCTGCGCAACTACGGCTACAAGGACCTGAACCACTGGATGGAGAAGCAGACCTACATGGCGGTGGGCCTGACCATGATGGCGGCCGCCGAGCTCGGCGTCGAGGCCACACCGCTGGAGGGATTCGACCCGACCAGTGTCGACAAGGCGTTCAAGATCCGCGAGACCGGACACAGCACAACGGTGCTGCTGGCCCTCGGCTACCCCGACCCGGAGAAGGTGTACACCACCCCGATCTCACGCTTCGACGCCGACCAGCTGTTCACCTTCATCTAAACACCAACGGCATTGGGAACGGCTGAAGTACGCAGACCGCGGACACCTCGATCCTCGCTGTCGGCCCAGCCCGGGCAACCGGGCCGGCGGCAGGCGCCGCCGGTCGTCACGGCCTGCGCGATGTCAGTCTCGCGGCGCCTCGACGTTCACGGCGTACCGCTCGTCTAGCGTCGCGGCCTCTTGGCGGCATCGGTCGTCGTAGACCAGGCGACGCGGCCAGTCTCGTCCAGCAACAGCGCTACCGCCTCTGAAGGGTTCTCAGCGCCCCCTGGCCGGCCACGGGACTACGGCCGCTTCGTCAGCAGCGAGGACGGGTTCGTGTGGGACTCCTCGTCGAACCGCTCCAGCGCCCCGCATCAGTGAGGCGTGCGGGCCATGCCGGAACGTCACCAGCGGCCGGGGCCTGATCCGGGCCAGTGTGTCGACGGCCGCCGGTCGACCCATTGGTCGTCCGTGTGTGAGTGCGGCGTTTGGTGTGTCCCACGCGCGGTTGCCGTCACACATTCCGCGAGCAGGTGCCTGGAGTGCTGGAGCGATACCAACGACGCACAGCTCGCCTGACCAGTCAGGTCAAGGCTGTGGGCAAGGAGTTAGCGGGCCGGGCCGGGGCACGCCTGCTGGCGATGCTGGCGGTGGGCGTGTCTCGTCACACGGCCCGGCGCGCCCTGCTGCGCTGGCCCCGGAGGCCTTCCAGCGGCCGCACCCCGGCCCCGACAGGCGTCCCGTCGGAGATACTGACCCACACTCCGAGCATGGCGCCCCGAGCATGCGACGTGGCGCTCCGGCTTCGCGGTGCAACTGGCCTGACAGGCGGCGCCCAGGGGCCCGCCTGGCCGTTCGACGCGAAGTGGCCCGGCCTTTTGCTCAGAAAATGGTCCACACGTGTGGGCGGACGCGCGCATACGCTTCGGTCATGGCCAGCGCGGATTTGGCCGCCTGCGTCGCGCCGCCCGCGTAACTGTCTCTGTACCCCGTCGGCTTCCGTCACTGTTGCCGGCGTGCGGGCGCCGCCGTTCGTGGCGGCCATGCGGGAGACGCCACCTTGGGCCTTGGCCGGGCGGTCAGGGCACCCAGATCGATAGAGGAGTTGATCACCTTGGACGGACAGGAGCTGCAGAAAATCGCGGGCGACTGCACTGTGGAACTGCCCGCCACCGACCTGGAGCGTCGTTTCGGCCCCGACTGGGAGCTCTACAAGGTGCGCGGCAAGGTCTTCATGCTCATGACCGACATGCCGGGGCGCCCCGTCGTGATCCTGAAAGCTGATCCGGACGACGCCGCAGCGCTGCGTGAGGAGTACGCAGACATTACCCCCGGCTATCACATGAACAAGAGGCACTGGATCACGGTGGAAGGCGGGGGCACCGTCGACGAGAAGCTGGTGAAGGAGCTCGTGATCGACTCCTACCGTCTCGTGGTCGGCGGGCTTCCCAAGTCCGAGCAGCCCGTGGATCCGCGCACCTACGGCCGCCGCGCCTGACCTTCGTCATGCCCATCAGCGGCGAGAAGCTCCAGGACGGAGCGCGCGACACGGCACTGGTGCTGCCCGGGGTCAGCAACGGGCGCCCGTTCACGGAGGAGCTGGACGTCTACAAGGTGGCCTACCAACCAAACCTTCGTTACCCAGCACTTGGCGGAGTAGTCACCCCGGGGTGGAGCGCCCTGGTCGCCACACTTCCCGATAGGCCGATCACCCTCGCCATCGACGGACCTGCCGCCCTGGATTGGTCTGCGGACGTCAAGTTGCTGAACTCGGCGCTGGAGGCGCGGGCTCGATCGCAGTTGCTGCAGGGTGAGGTTGGTCCGGTAGGCAAGGACGATCAGCAGGACTGGGTCGGCGATTGGTAGTGCCCAGGGCCGGCCGCGGCCCGTGTCCGGTGCGAGCTCCCTCAACTGCCGTATCAGATACTGCATCTGCGGGTCGGTCAAGCCCGTCCGCGCGCGAAGTTGGGTGGTCGTGCAGTGCGCGAGACGCAGGCGCATGAAGGGAGCATATGGGTCCCGGCGTTGCTGCTGCGCGAGGGCACGAGGCCCACCTGATGGTCCTGGCCGGCGGCTACGCATCACCCACCACGAAGGCCTGGCGCGCTGCCGCAGCTGAACTCGACCGGATCGGCGGAGTCGACGGCAACATCTCGAACCTGTCTATCGTCTCCTTCCCCTCCACGTTCGACCCTGCTCACGGCGATATCGAGGCGATGCGGGTCGAGCTCACTGACGACGAGCTCGCAGCCCTGGCGAAAGCTCGACGGAAGGAGGGAGGGCGCAAACACGCGCTCGACCGTTCCCGCCGGGCCTCAAACCCCGGCCAGTACGAACCGTCGAAGCGGCAGCAGGCCCGGGCCGAACGGCGCCAGGCCGGCGGCCTGCCTGAGCGGACCATCGAAACTCCCGCGGCGCCCGGTCAGCGAACAAGGCCGGCGTGCCTCAACAGGCGTACCGGCGCGAGACGCTGTCGGCAGGCTACCGCCTCAACCGTGCCCGCCTCGCCGAAGCAGCGGCGAGGCGGCCGCGGCGAAAGACCACCGCGCCCGGCGCATAGCCGGGTGTATCACCGCCGGCCACGGCGCGAACTTCGTCGTCGAGGACTGCGACATCCGCGCCTGGTACCGGGTGTGGGGCAAAGCCCTCCGAGCCGCCACACCCGGCCGACTCATCACCGCCATAGCCCGGGAGTGCGAGAAGACCGGCGGTCGGATGCTGCGGGCCTCCACCTTCACCACAAAGTCGTCCCAGACCTGCTTCTGTGGAGAACGCATCGCCAAAACCCTCTCCGAGCGCATCCACACCTGCACCTCGTGCGGGCTGGTC
>NZ_JBEYXD010000206.1:0-3867 GCF_040644975.1 Streptomyces sp. NPDC046900
CGGTCGGCGATCATTATCTGAACCAGCGCGATGCCCGCTCAGGCGTCCGGCGAGAGGTGTGGTCCGGTCGTTGGGGAGATGGTGTGTGGTGCGATGTCGTGGAAGCGGGGCATGCCGAGGTCGGTGGTCCGGCGTGCTGACTCCTCGAGTTGGGCGATCTTGTTGTTGGCGGCGGAGACGCTGACGTTGAGGCCGTCGACCTCTCCGAGCCAGCCGTGCTCGCGGGCTTCGTCGATCCGGGCAATGAGGTTGTCGCGGATCTCGAGGAGCCGGGGCAGCTGGGCGGGGTCGGTCCGCAGAAGTGGGCAGCGGATGCAGGCGTGTTCGTGGATGCAGCCGGTGCCGTAGGCGCGTCCGCAGCTGCCCAGGGAGACCTTGCGGTGCTCGAAGTGACCGAGGAACTCCTCCCACTCCTTATCTGTAGGGGACCGGTATTCGGTGGAGGGCCGCAGGTCACGGCGGCGGGCGAGGTAGGCTCGGTGGCCGGTGATGGCTTCTTCGGGGTAGACGGCCTTGTAGCCCATGGTCGTGTTGATGTTCGCGTGCCCCATGATCAGCTGACAGATGTGTGGCGGCATCCCGTTCATGATTGCTTCGGTGGCGAAGATCCTGCGGAAGTCGTGGGGCTTGAAGTCCAGCAGCGAGCCCGAGGCGTCCGTCAGTCCCATGCTGTTGGCTGCGTCGGTGATCCAACGGCGGAGGGTTGTCGCGCTGAGGGGGCGGGCATCGGCGCCGTGGCGGTGCTGGAAGAGGACGGGCATGGCCGGGGTGAACTCGTGCTCGTGGACGTCGTAGGGGACGACGAGGGGGACCGCGCCAGTCGCATCGCGGACACGGTGGATGATCGCGGCTAGGACATCGGCGAGCTCGGGTGAGATCACCAGTAGCCGTTCGAGGTCGTTCTTGGACGGGGTGATGTGCAGCAGCGGCACGAGTTCGCCGGTGGAGGGCAGCCGGTATTGGACCAGGCTGTGGTGGGACAGTTCGGTGAGTTCCTCGATGCGGATCCCGGTGGCCTGAAGGACTTCCACTGCGGCCCAGGTCCAGAACGCGGTGTCGTCCTCGCGCGTGAGGTCGCGCCGTGTGCCGGTGGTGGGGTCCTCGGCCCAGATGCGGGAGCTTCCGGTGGCCATCCGGGTTCGTCGCAGCGAGGTGGCGCCGTGGCTGAACGTCTCGCCGGGCGGCGTGCGGTCGGCCGCCTTGAGCAGGGCGGTCGCCTGGACGCGGGCGTCGTCGACGTGGCGACGCAGAGCGGGCAGGTGGGGCAGTCGCTCACGGGTGCGTTGATCCATCCGCGACTTGCGGCGGGCGGTGTCCTTGGTCGTACCGATGTCGGTGCGGCGGACCGGGCATGGGACCGCCCAAGCCGCCCAACGCTCGGGTTCCTCGCTGGCCCAGTGGGACAGGTCGAGGTAGAACGCTCGGACCGTGGTCAGCAAGGTGGCGGCGTCGGTGCGGGGTTCGGTCGTCTCCACCCGGCGGCCGTCGGCGGTGCGGACGGTGACGCTCTTCACGGCGGTGCGGCTCTTCCAAGCGGTAGCGATGTCCGGAGGTAGCCGCAGTGAGTCGATCCCGGGGTGGTGGTTCTCCAGGTCCTTCCAGAACAGTTTCACCAGGTGGTAGGCGAGTTGCTTGAGCGAGGCGTAGTCGAGGCGGGGCCGGTGCTCGGCGAGGTAGGCGACCAGCAGGTCGCGCACTGGCCGGCAGGCCAGGGCGTACTGGTCCACCAGTTCCTCGACGCTGAGCTGGTGGCCGAAGCGCCGGTCGAGCATGCGCAGAGTGGTCGGCGCGTCGGGCGGGAAGTGCCCGATTACGTGCAGGAGTTGGTAGAAGCCCCATCCGGGATGACCAGCCCCCTCGGCCTTGCGTCGGTCGCGCAGTTCGATCAGCTCCAGGCAGTCTCCGACGGTGATGTCGGCGACGGTGCCGCCCTTGGCAGTGAGGATCACGGAGACCTGCTCGACCGCGTGGCGGCGCTGGTCGAAGCTCAGACCGGCCGCGGTGGCCTGCTCGGCAAGTGCGGCGAACCCGCGCGGGTCGCGCAGGCGGGGGATCTCCCGGCCCAGGGGGAAGCGGATCGGGCTGGTCACGAGCCAGGCCATCGGCGGACGCAGGATGTCGGCGTAGATGAGCTGGCCAAGACCGGAGGTGACCGCCGTGACGAGGCCCTCGTGCCCGATCGTGCCGGTGCGGCCGGAGTCCTGCAGCCACTGTGCCGCAGCCGGGCGCCAGTCGGCGCGCGGGTCGTCGGCGATCCCGCTGGATTGCCAGCGTTCCTGCCAGGTTTCTCCTGGCTGTTGCTCCAGCCAGTCCAGGAACAGGACGACGGCGCGTCGGCGGCGCCGCTGGTTCGCTGGCGTGCCTATGGTCAGCGGCGGCGCGGCCAAGCGGGCCAGCAGCATCGCGCGACTCCAGGTCGTGGTCGGCCAGCACATCGGTGACGGTCGTGGTGGGAACCGGCGACGCAGATCCTGCGAGTCCCGACCCCGGGGCGATCGGTCCGGCGGCGGGGCGGTGTCCGTTGTGCCGACAACCGGTGCCGGTGCCCGGCTCGTCACGCCGGTCACCGGCCGAAGAGGACGTCGAGCGACTCGCTCCGGTAGCCGGGGGCGGTCGGGGCCGGCGGCTCGGCGGCGCGGTCGGCTGCCCTGCGGTGGTGGGCCAGCACCGAGGCGATCACATCCTCCGGAACGGGCGAGAGGTAGAGCTGTGTGGTGGCCAACTGGGCGTGTCCCAGGACCCATTGGACGTCGGTCAGTGGCATCCCCGGGTCTCTCGTCATCCGGTAGGCGGCGGTGTGCCTCAGATCATGCAGGCTCCAGTTTGCCCCGATCATGGCATTGACCCGCTGGAACATCCGGTAAGCCGCCGGATAGGACAACGGGCGGAACGGACGGCGCAACGTCCACCACAACGGACCGTCTGCACCCGGCTCGACCAGCCCGTCCATTTGCACCTGGTAGAGGCGCAACCACACCAACGCGTCCGGAGACGCGGGAAGCGACTGCAGGGCCCGGCTGCCCTTGCGTACCACCGTCACCAGCTGTCGGCCCATGTCCACTTCCCCGCACCGCACCCCCAGCAACTCCGACGCCCGGGCCCCCGTGGACACCCACAACGCCACCAGCGCACGGTCCCGGTGCGAGGACAGCCGGGAGAACAGCTCATCGAACCGGTCGTCAGGGATCCGCCGCGGAGCCCGTTGGGCGATCTTTGGCCGGTAGAGGCCGCTGCGTTCGAACCGCACCGGTGCCGTCGGAGCCCGGTGAGCCCCCGCTCGTTCCCCGTCCCGGCCTCTGACTAACGGGAACGGGTTGACCAGCGGACCGCTCCCCATCTCCAAATGGAAGGCGTAGAAGCCGCGGAGCACTGTCTCACTGTGCGCCCGTGTCCGCGGCGCGTACTGGCGGCCAGGACCACTCTTGCCGGTCACCGGATTCACGCGTTCCTGCGGGACCGCACCGTCCCCCTTCGGCTTCTCGGTCACCCGCAGCCACCGGCAGAAGTCCCTCGCCTCCACCCGGGTGGCCTGCCCCCACGGCACTTCGACCGCCCACAGGAACCGGAACCACCTCAGCAACGCCAGCGCGTACGAGCGCTGCGTCGTCGCCGGCCGCCCGATCGCCTGCAAGTCCTTCAGGTACTCAGCGACGGGACCAACCACCGCCCCGGAGGCATCCAGCAGCTGGTACGGCTCCCACGGATTGGCGGTCTCCACCACCGTCCCCACTGGCGGCACCACCAACCCCGCGAGCTCACCTGAACCTTCACGAGCCTCAGCCATGCGCCCAGACGGTAGCCACAACGACACGACCCCATGCCGTGAACTGCGAAGACAAGCACGGTAGTTCAGTCAACAGTCAGGTG
>NZ_JBEYXD010000207.1:0-3795 GCF_040644975.1 Streptomyces sp. NPDC046900
ACACCGCCCGCGCCGCGCAGCTGCCCGGGATCACCGGCTTCGCCAGCGGGCTGACCTCCGACCTCGAAGCCGTGATCGCCGGACTGACCCTGCACCGGCGCTCTGGCGGCACCGAGGGCGCCGTGAAGCGGTCGTCGAGGGCTTTGGCCTGCGGAGACCGCAGCTGGACGATGTAGTCGTCCAGCAGGATCCACGCCAGGGGGCGCCTCGAAGATCAGTTCACCTGCGCGCGTAGGTGAACCTGCGGCTCATGCTGGAGGAGACGGTGCGCCAGGGGAGGCCCTCGGCCGCTCTCGCGGCAACCGGCGGCCGGGCCTTGGCACGTCGGGCCGGAACCGTCGTCCGGCGTCCGGCGTCCAACAAGGGTGTTCAGCGACTTGGGGTCGTCACCGGATCCGATCGGGGGGATTCCATCTGCTGGACGGCTCGCCCGATTGCGGGCAAGGCCACGTCGCCTTAGCTTCAGCGCGTCGGATTCATTCCGAAAAGCCAACATAATCCCCTATGTAGGCTTTTCTGTGGCGTCGAGTGGAGCATTCATGTCGGTGATGACCGGTACCCCGCCCCTACAGCAGTTCGGCCAGCAGTTCGGCAGCCAGCAGATGGGTGGCCCGCAGCAGCAGATCGGACAGATCGTCCAGCAGACCATCCAGCAGGCATGTCAGCAGGCCAGCCAGCAAGTCGCGCAGCGCATGCAGCAGACCCTGCAGCAGATCCAACAGGTCCAGCAGCAACTCCAGCAGCAGGGCCTGGCCCACCAGGCCCACCCCTACCTGGCCATGGCGCTGCACCACACGCTGCTTCAGGGCGTGCGCAGCGCTGTGGAGCAGTCCGTGCAGCAGGCGCTGCCGACCGCGATCGTGACCCTGCTCCAGCAGAGCCAGCAGAGCCAGCAGGGCCAGCAGTCGTGGGGCGGCGGGTACGGGCAGCAGTCGTTCGGTCAGCAGTTCCCGCAGTACCAGCAGCCCGGCTTCGGCTTCGGCCAGGTGGGTCAGCCCTTCGGTATCGGCTGACCCCGGGGCGGGTGCGCTGTGCGGTGTGCCCGGGAGCCGTTGCCCGGGCACACCGCATCACCGAGCAAGCGGGACCGCCCGGTCGCTGGACCAGGAAGCACGAGCAGGACGGACAACACAGGCGTGGTGAAGGTGGACGTGATGGCCAAGGAAAGGCCCGGAAACAACCGCGAGAGCGAGTTGGAGGACGCGGGGACGGGCGGGGCGGGATCCGAGGGGAGGAAAACGGAACCACGCGAAAACAGCACGCCATCACCGGTCACGGTGCAGCCGCGCCGGCAACGGTACATGGTGACACCGCTGCCGCAGCATCTGCTCCCGCCGGGAGTACGCGAACTGAGCATGGACGCAGTGTGCGACCGACTGGAACACATGCCCGAGGTCAGGGTGATCCGCCGACTCCAGCCGTCAGAGAAACTGCAGGCGGCCGGGGTGCGACCCTCCTGTCCGCAGATCGCCGTCGTCGAGGCGGCCGAGGCCCACCTGCCGGCGATGCGGACACTGCACGTCCACATCGAGCCGGACCTGCCGCTGTCCGCAACCGGACCCGCCGCCACCCCGGGCACGGGCATGCTGCCGCTGCCCGATCCAGGCCTGGTCCTGCCGCAGGAACAGCCCACTAAGATCTCGCTTGGCATCTGCGGCCCGGACGGCGAACCACTGGCCGGCGCGGCGGTGTTCCTGATCGGAGCGACCTGGCCGAGCCAAGGCACCACCGCCGCCGACGGGACGGTCACCATCCCCCTGACGGCGGACACCGAGCAGTCCGTCCAGTCCCTGTACATCCGCCCCAGAGGCGACTACACCGACCGATGGATCCACCGCCCCGAACTCTCAGCGACCCAGCACAACCTCGTCACCCTCACACCGCTGGCCAAGGTGTACCCGGGGCTGGAGGAACGGCAGCACTACAGCTGGGGCCAGCAAGCCATGCGCCTGGACCGGCTGCCCCCCACCTTCCGTGGCTTCGGCATCAAAATCGCGCTCATCGGCTCCGGCGTCAGCATCGACCACCCCGACCTGAAACAAGGCGTGCGCTCCGGCATCGACCTCGTCCGCGGCACCACCGAGGGCTGGGCCCACGACCCGCTCGGCAGCGGCACCCACACGGCGGGCATCATCGCGGGCGCAGACACCGGCAAGGGCATCATCGGCATCGCCGTCGACGCCGAGATCGACGTCTGCCAGGTGCTGCCCGACGGGCACTTCAGCGACCTGATCGCCGCCCTGGACCACTGCATCCAGCACGAGGCCGACATCGCCCACATCGCCGTGGCAACCCCCTACCCCTCGGCACTCGTCTCCCGCAAACTCGCCGACGCGAACGCGGCGGGCATCGCCTGCATCGCCCCCACGGGCGACACCGGCGGACCCATCTCCTTCCCCGCCTGTCTGCCCACCGTCTTCGCCGTCGGCGCCCTCGGAGCCTTCGGCACCTACCCGCCCGACACCGCCCAAGCCACCCACTACGGCCCGCAACTGACACCCGAAGGACTGTTCGCCGCCCCCTTCAGCTGCTACGCCGGCGTCGACGCCGCCGCCCCCGGCGTCGCGGTCCTCTCCTGCGCGCCGCAGGGCGGCTACACGGCCCTCGACGGCACCACCACGGCCTCGGCCCACATCGCGGGCCTCGCTGCCCTCATCCTCGCCCACCACGAGGACTTCCACGGCCAACTGCTGCCCCGCGGACCCCGCCGCCTACAGCACCTCTTCGAGATCATCGCCGCCAGCTGCCGCCCGCTCGCCGCCCCCGGCACACTGGACGCCGCCCGCACCGGACGCGGACTGCCCGACGCGCTCATCGCCCTCGGCCTGGCCCCCGGCGTACAACTCGCACCAGCCCCCTCGTCCTACACGCCGTCGATGGCCGGATAGGTCCCTACGCGCGGCGTCCGCACGCAGTGACACCCGCCGCGAGAAAGGGAAAGTGCGGTGTCGTTCGGCTTGCAGGCCAGCCCGAGATGGGATGGGGGAGCTGTTCTGAGCTCAATTGAGCTTTTCGGGTGTCCGGAGGTTCGCGGCTGGTGTTCCGTGACCGACCGGGATCGAACGGCCAGCAAGATGTTCGGGTGGACGGGCGGTCCGAGCCTTAAGCATCCCGGATGAGGCTGAAAGGGTCGTCCGTCCAGCCACACCGGCTCCCAGCGGTGTGGCTGGACGGTGCCCGTCTCGTGTATGCGGCAGGGAGGGCGCGGTGGATGACGAAGGACGCCCCACCCTCCCTGCGGCTCCTGATCAAGATGACGCGATCCCGCCCTGGTTCCAAGCTCAACGCGGTAGCCGGAGACCATTGCTGAGGCCAACCGACGCAATTCGCTGACCTGCCGAAACGCGGCTACCGAGGGGTGGGCATCCCCCTGAAGGAGTGTGGAGTTTCCCGGTGCACCGCGGTACGCCGTTGCCATCGGTCTGGGTGGTCATAGCCGGTTCCCAGATGGGGAACCGGCTGGCGGCGAAGACTTCGAGCGTGGTGAGGAAGACCTCGAACGCGGCCGCAAAGCCCCGGCCGAAGCGCCCGCCGATCCGTCTGTGGGAGATCAAGACCGGTCGGATCGTGAACCGGCTGCGGGAGCTGCACGAGTTGGGCGGGGGATCCCGGCATACGAGCAGTTCCCCCTCTCGGAGGAACTGTTCCTCGTGCTGGACCACGCGCAGACGTGGGCCGGCAAGTTGAAGCAGCCGAAGGACAGCGTCTCTGATCAGCTAAGCGATCCTGAATCGGATTGAGTTTCCGGGATCGTTTCCCACCGTGGCGGGGAGGCGTGGGCGTGGAGATGGAAGC
>NZ_JBEYXD010000208.1:0-3728 GCF_040644975.1 Streptomyces sp. NPDC046900
GCGCGACGGCCGGCCTTCGAAGGTGATGAGCACGGTGACGGGGGTCGAGGGGCGGGTGTCGGCAGGGCCTGCGCTGTGGTCCGGGGACACGCATCACGCGGCGGGCAATGTCGAAGGCTCTTTCATCGGGCGGACGACGCGAGGGTGAGCGGATGAACAAGGCTGTGCGTTCGGCCGGCGAGGTGGTGGCTGACATCGCCCGCGGTTCCTCGCCGGCCGTGGGAGGGTTCGGGCTCAGCGGTGTGCCCAACGTACTGATCGAAGCGTTGTTCCGGCAGGGCATCGGCGCTCTGAGGGTGGTCTTGAACAACAGCGGGGTGGACGGCGGCGGATGGGGCATTCTGCTCGCGGCCGGGCGCATCGTTCCGGGTCCATGGCTCGTACGTGGGCGAGAACAAGGAGTTCGCCCGCCAGCACCTGTCTGGCGAGCTGGAGCTAGTCCCAACGCCGTGTAGTTAGCGGTGCGGACGCCTCCGACTGAGTGCCTCAGCCGACCAGTTGAGCGTTACGGGGCCGATGTCGGCGGTGCCGGGTAGTTTGCCGGGTGTGAGTATGTGGATCTACCTTCAAGCGCTCGAACCCTCAAGGCTGCCCGAGAACACAGCTGGCTTCGAGTACCTGTTCGATGTGGACTTCGACGAGCTGCGCCGACGGGTTGGAGCAGGCGAAGCAGCATGGCTGGAGTACGGCTTCTTCCAGCTGAACGAGCTGTACTGCCCCCGGTCGGAGCCGGGCGGCGACCGGGAGCTGCCCGTCTTCGGGGGTCGACACACACCGGACCCCGGCGGCGGCCCGGGCCATGTGGCGCTCGATCCGCCGGACGTGGCGCGCACGGCAACATACCTTCACGGGGTGTCGTTCACGGACCTGTGGCAGGCATGGGCGCAACTTCCGTCGTCCGAGCCGGACGAGGAGCTGCTGGAGCGCCTGGCTCAGGATCACGCGGACCTGCGCGCCTTCTACGGAAGGTCGGCGGAGCGGGGCTGGGCGGTGGCCAAGCACTTCTCCTTCTGACTCCCGAAATTCCTGGACGGCTGGCTTCAACGACCGCCTGTCCACCCGACCCCAGCGCTCACCGGCAAGCTGGAGCGCTCAGTCGCAACGTCGGTCATGGGTCTGGTGGGGTCAGGATGTCGATGCTGATGGTGGCCTTGTAGCTGGTCCGGTCGACGGTGCCTTTGGCGTTGTACTTGGAGATCGCGCGTTTGACGACGCGGGGTCGGGCGCGGATGCGGCGGTCGGGCATGAGGTCGGCCGGTATGCGGCGGCCGATGGTGCCGACGAGGTCGATGACGGTGTCCGTGATGACGCCCGCGACCTGGATGACCAGGTCGCGGGCGGTGTGCAGGGCGATGGTGAAGCTGGCCCGGTCGGGGTCGACGTGGGGGCGGATGCCGGGGGCCTCGGCCATGGCCAGACGCAGGACCTGGTAGGTGACCAGCAGCGCGTAGACCTCCTGGTCGAGACCGGCGGGGGTACGGGCGCGCAGGACTCGGCCGCCCAGGATGGTGGACTTGATCTCCAGGTAGGCCGTCTCGATCTCCCACCGCTGGTGGTACAGCGTGATCAGTTCGGCGGCGGGATGGGTCTGGTGGTCGGTCAGGGTCGTCACGAGCCGGTAAAGGCCGGTGCGGCGGCCGGTGGCCCTGGCGATGGTGATCTCGCAGTCGATGACGCGCACCGCCACGGCGCCGAGCCTGGACAGGTAGGAGCCGTCACGGTTGCGGCGAAGGACCGGCAGGTGGCGGCCGCTCTTGACCCGAACCAGCACCTGCGCGCCGGTGGTGGCGACGGCGGTCACCAGGCTTTGCGCGGCGAAGTTGCGGTCCAGCAGCACGATCATGCCCTTGCCCAGGCTGCGCAGCAGGCGCGGCGCATAGGTGGTCTCCCCGTCCGTGGTCGGCCCGAACACCGAGTCCAGGAGCGTGCGGGTGCCGCAGGACACCAGCATCAGCAGCCGCAGCGCCGGATACCCCGAACCGCCGTTGTTGCAGCGGTGCTTGGTGTATACGGTCAGGCTCGCGGGACTGTCGGGCACCGCCATCGTCGTGCCGTCGATCGCGCAGACCAGCAGCCCCCGCCACCACACGCCGGTGGTGCCGATTCCAGCGGCCGGGCCGCGCAGCAGGTCGAACAGCCAGCGCAGTGGCTCGGCCCCCACCCGCCTGCGGGCCTGCGCCAAAGCGCCACCGGTCGGGTCCGCGACCGGCAGACCGTCCAGGCCCGGCCGTAAGCCGCTGCCACACCTGCCGCCAGCCCTGCCCCGGGAACAGGCACCCGGCCAGCAGCAGATACACCACCACCCGAGACGGCAGATCCCTCACTCGGGCCTGCACCCTGCCGGTCTGCACCAGCGCCTCGTCGACCATCTCGAACGGAACAACCCTGGTCAACTCGCCGAGATGGCCAGGCGCGAACGCCCCAGCGGCAACCGCAACCTCACGAGAGATGACAGACTGAGCACCCACGGAGCTCCTAGCGAACAGTGATCTTGGTCGACACGGTTCTAGCAGGAGCTCCGCCCCATTTCAGCGACTTGACGCAGCCGCCCGAGGCTCTATCTACACGGCGTTGGAGCTAGTCCCGCAGTGCACCCTGGCCGAGCGTCTGCGGGCCGGCGGCGCGGGCATCCCCGCCTTCTACACCCCCGTGGGCGTGGGCACTCTGGTCGCCGAGGGGAGAAATGCCGTTGGGGCTACCACGCTGATGGCAGCGTTGCCGTGCTGTCCCCAAGGAGGTCCGCGAGTTCGACGGACGCGAGTGCGGTGAGTGGAGCTCGCTTCTGCTCCGCGTGTTCGATCCGAAGGCGAAGCTCGCCGTAACGGCGCTGCTGTTCGGCCGCGAGGATCACCACGTCGACCGTCCGGGCGTGGGAGGAGGCCGCACAGACATCCACCGCCAGGCAGCAGACTCCTCGCGGGATGCTGAGTCCTTCACGGTGGTCATCGAGTGCGGCCTTCTGCGAGGTGACCCCTGGGCGTTGGCCGGCATCCGCTTCAGCCTTGCGGACCCACGTTCGTACGGTCGCGGCGGAACCGATACCCAGCTTCGCGGCGAGCGCCTTCATCGCGGCCCACTTCGTTGGGTAGTTGGGGTGGAACTCCGCGACCATGCGCACGGCACGCTCACGAAGCTCGGCAGGGTAGGGGGCCGGACGGGCCATGACTTGATCCTCTCGGGGAATCGAGCCTCCATCGGACCCGGAGCGCTTCAGTCAGCGCCCTGAATCGCGGAGGGCGCCCGTGGCCGCGATGCGTCATCGCTGACCGCGTGTGTGCAGCCTCGGCATGGCGCGGCCCGGTTGCGCACGTGATGCGCAGGCGCCCAGGAGCTGCGTAGTCCAGCTCGGCGGGCTGCGCGGTGCTGTGACCTGCCGTGGTGGGGCTTGTGGTCGGGGGTGGAGGCCTGCGCAATGGGCGTCGGTTTCCCTGCGGCGGGTGTGTGCATGGACACGGTGACGCTGCGCACTGCCCGGCTCGGCCCGAGTGGCGGGCTCACGGGTGGGCATGCGCTAGGACTGATCTTGAGCAGGCCGCCGCAACTTCTGGTGGCCGGTTGTGCGTTGGGGTCCGGGAAAAGACGTTCAGCCGTCGCCGACACCCGGGCAGACGAACGAGCGGCTGGGCCGGGTGCTCATCGCTGGGTGATTCACCGGGCGAGCTTTGGCCCGCTCAGCGCCGGGCTCGCTGGGCCGTGCGAGGTCGACCAAGGGCGACAACGGCGATGGA
>NZ_JBEYXD010000209.1:0-3704 GCF_040644975.1 Streptomyces sp. NPDC046900
TGCCTCTCGCTGAAAAGCTCATCGCCGGTCACGAGCGCGTCATCGTCCACGACATGATGCTTGAGTACGTGAACCGCGACAAGTCGCCGTTCACGGCGTCGGACTTCGACTACTACTCCCACTTCCTGAAGGAGCCCGGCCGTGCGACGGCCTGGATGAACGTCTACCGTGGGCTCCGCACAGATGTTCAGCAGAACAAGGAGTTCCTGGCCCAGGGCAAGCTGAAGATGCCCATCCTCGCGATCGGTGGTCAGTATTCCTTCGGTTCCGGAGTCCCCAACCAGTGGCACGAGTACGCCGTGAACGTCCAGGGACGAGTCCTGGCCAAGACCGGCCACTTCGTGAACGAGGAGAGGCCGAGGGAAGTGACGGCTCTGCTGCGCTCCTTCCTGCAGAAGTAGCTTTCACCGTCAAGGGATGAGCAACGACGATCTACAGACGGCGGGGAGCATTTCCGTAGATAGGGTCGCGCCGGTGGTGATGAGGATCTCCACCGGCGCGATCCGGCGACGGAACGGGCGAAGGACTGCAAATCACACAGCAGACCCGTGCAGACTGCCATAAATTTCCGACACGGAACACGAGCTTGAAAATGAGCGACCACACAAAAATCACCGTTCTGGGAGCAGTCGCTCTCTTGCTCGCCAGCGGCCTAATCGTGATACTTCAACGAGCCTACATAGCCTGAGCTTGACTCTGAAGCTCATCGGAAAATCGATGTGCGGGAGGGCCGTCGGCAGCATCCGGGCCGCTTGCGGACCGGATGGCGGTGAGACGGGACGGTCAGGCCGATACCGGTCTGTGCGAGACTTGGTGGCCGAGGGCCTGGAGCTGGCGGACGAGGTCGCGGGTTTTGCTGGCGGGGTCGAGGTGACGGCGGTGCCAGTCGACACCGAGCTCCTGGGAGTCGGCATCTGGATCGTTGATCAGGCGTCAGGCGATGACGAGGATCGAGCGGGCGACGCCGACCAGAGCGTTGGCATGGCAGCGGCGTTTGACGATGCGCCGGTAGCGGGCGCCGAGGAAGGTGCCGGTGCGGGCGGCGGCGTTGGCGGCCTCACCGAGCGCGCCCTTGAGCCAGGGGTTTCCCTGCCCGGCCGGCCCCGAGGGGTTCTTCGCTCCGGACTGGATCGTGCGGGGGCACAACTTGGCCCAGGACACCAGGTGTTCAGGGGTGGGGAAACGGCTCATGTCCGCGCCGATCTCGGCGAGGATGATCTGCGCGATGGTCGGCCCGATCCCGGGCACAGCGTCCAGCTTTTCGGCCAGAGTCCGCGCACTGACCGAGGTGGCCTCCTCCCCGGTGCCTGTGCTGCCTGGCGGGGTGGTGATCTCCTCCAGCGTCCGGGCGATCAGCCGGTCGAGTTCGTCGATCCGTGCGGTGAGGTGGTCGACGGTGGACAGCAGCACCGGCAGCAGCCGGGCGTGGTGGTCTTCGAACTGCCCGGTCAGGGCCTCGATGAGGGCCGGCTTCTTCTTGACCAGGTTGCCCTTGCCGAGGTCGGCCAGGGTGCGCGGGTTGCGTTCTCCGGCGACCAGCGCGTCGAGCATGGCCCGCCCGGACATGCCGAACAGGTCCGAGACGACGCCGGACAGTGTGCCGGGTGCGTTCCTGGACGAACACGGTGCGGGTGCGGGTGTAGTCCCGCAGCTGTCGCACCGGCTTCGGTGGGACGAACGAGGCGCGGACCCGCCGCGTTCGGCGATCTTGGCCAGCCAGACCGCGTCCAGCTCGTCCGTCTTCGGACGCCCTGGGACGTTCTTCACGTCGATCGACCGAGATCGCCGTGAGCCGCCCTCCCGGCGCCTGCACTCCGTCGGCGACGATCTTGATCAGCCCGGTATCGGATCCGCCCGCACCAGGGCGTGGTCGGCCCTGCCGATGAGTTCCGCAAACTCGCGAGTGGTCAGGGTGTAGTGCTCGTCGAGGTCAGTGGCTGAGAGGAAGACACCGATGTTCATCGGGCGTGGGCGCTGTTGCAGTCATGATCGGAGCGTATGCGTGCGTCCGCCCACACGTGTGGACCATTTTCACTTCGCGTCGAACGGCCAGGCGGGTCCCTGGGCGCCGCCTGTCAGACCAGTTGCACCGCGAAGCCGGGGCGCCACGTCGCATGCTCGGGGCGCCACGCTTGGGAGTGGGTCAGAGTCCCAGCTCCGTAGATCGCGATCTTGCTTTGTCCGCAGAATTGGTCTGGGAGTCTTTCATAGAAATGGACCATACTCCGGTGCCACTGGGTACGTAGCGTTGTGGGCATGAGCAGGAACGAAGCACAGGGAAGCCCGCAGCGCCTCCCCGAGCACAGGGCCTGGAGGAAACGATCCGCGTCGACCGAGGCGAATCACGGGCCGACTGGCTGTTCGTAGCAGGTCACCACGCGACGCTGCCCTACCTCCTGAAGATCGGCTTCCCTCGCACCTACGCACGTGATGGGAACCGGAATGGCGACCACCGACCAAACCGCACTCGCTGAACCGCCGAAGCCCCGCGAGGTATCCGACGCGACGACAGCCCTCGCGCTGCAGTGCAGCCTGCTCCCGCATTGTTTGAGGGGCGGCGTCGCGGTGGAGGCGGCCTCGCGCTACCTGCCAGCCGACATAGACGCAGGGGGTGGCTGGCGACTGGTTCGACGTGATCCGGCTGTCCGGCGCCCGGGTGGCCCTCGTCGTTGGGGATGTGGTCGGACATGGCATTGATGCTGCATCGACCATGGGCAGGCTCCGCACCGCCGTCCGCACGCTCGCGGACCTGGATCTGCCTCCCGACGAGCTGCTGAGCCATCTCGATGACAGCGTCCGGCGGATGACCGAGGAAGACGGCGACGCGGACCAGGCCCCGGTGGTGGGCGCGACCTGTCTGTACGCCGTCTACGACCCGGTCACGGGGCGGTGCACGATGGCACGGGGGCACGTCCCGCCCGCGATCATCGACCCGCAGGGGCAGGTCACCTTCCCCGACCTGCCCACTGGGGCGCCGCTCGGCCTCGGTCTCGGGCTGGTTCCCTTCGACGCCATAGAATTGGAGCTGCCCGAGCGAAGCCGGCTTGCGTTCTTCACCGACGGCTTGGTCGAGTCCCGTGACGAGGACATCGACGTCGGCCTGCACCGACTGGGCACCGCCCTGGCGCAGCCTGAGCAGTCCTTGGATGACTTGTGTTCCTCGGTGATGGAAACCGTGCCGACTCAGGCACCGTCCGACGACGTCACCTTGCTCCTTGTCCGGACCCGCGCACTCAGCGCGGCACAGATCGCCTCCTGGGAGCTGCCGACTGACCCGGCCGTCGTCTGCACCGCGCGCCATGTGACCGCCTGTCAGCTCAGTGAATGGGGACTGGAGCATCTCGTGTCCACCGCGGAGCTGGTCGTCAGTGAACTGGTCACCAACGCCATCCACCACGGCGCCAGCCCGATCCGGCTACGGCTCATCCAGCACCAAGTCCTGACCTGCGAAGTCTTTGACAGCGGAAAGTGTTGCCCGCGCCTGCGCGATGCTCGCATCGCCGACGAGAATGGCCGGGGCCTATTCCTGGTTGCTCAGTTGTCCAGCGGGTGGGGCTTCCGCTCCGCAACGGGCGACGTCACGCTTGTGGGCACTGGTGTTCTGTCTGCCAGGACCGTCTTCCCGGACCGGGTTCGTGTCACCGGTACCGGCGCGCTGAGCCTGGTCCTCGAAGGGCTCGTCGTGTGCGACAGCGGCTCAGCGC
>NZ_JBEYXD010000210.1:0-2299 GCF_040644975.1 Streptomyces sp. NPDC046900
GTGGCCGCGCCGGTCGCGGACGCGATCTCCCCGGCGCGGCCGATCAGGATCTCCCGCTCGGCGCGCGTGGGGTAGTACTCGGGCAGTTCGGTGATCTTTTCGAACAGGTTGCTGCCGTGAGCGTCGTAGAACCACTTCGGCGGCAGTGTCTTGGGCATGCGGGTGAGGCCGTGGAGCACATCGGCGCGCAGCGCGGCGTCCGTGGCGTCCTCGGGAAGGGTGCGGGTGAGATGGAAGGGGCTCACGTGCTCGGCTCCTCGCGTGGTACGGATGCCATGTCGTCGCGGAGATCCTTGAGAGGGGTGAGCAGGACGTCGGTGCGCGTGGCCGCGAGCAGTGTGCGGTCGGGCACCTCCTGCCATTGGGGGTCGTCGTCGTAGGGCTCGGAGGCCACGACGGTGCGGCCGGGCTCGGCCAGGTACCAGAGCGTGTCCCCCCATGCGGTGGCGGCGATCGTCTCCCCGTTGGTGAGCAGCAGGTTGAGCCGGGAGCCGGGGGCCGCCTCGCCGATCTCCAGCACGGTGTCGGCCAGCGCCCCTCCCGCCTCGTCGCCGGTGCGCAGCCGGTTCAGCACGAGTGCCCAGACCAGCGCCGAGTCGGTGCGCGCCTCCAGCGACAGCAACTCGGCGGGCGGCAGGGTGCGGGTGAGGTCCGCGACCGAACGGGGCCAGCCGGTGACGGCGCCGTTGTGGCTGAACAGCCACCGGCCCGCGGCGAACGGGGCGGCGGCGGCCTCCCCTGCGGCACACCCTTCGGTGGCGTCGCGCACGGCGGCCAGGAACGCGCCGGAGCGCACGACCCGCGCCAGATCGGCGAAGGACGGGTCGCTCCAGATGGGTCCCATCCGGCGGTACCGGGCCGGCACCGGGTCGCCGGCGGCGTACCAACCGACCCCGAAGCCGTCGGCGTTGACCGTTCCGTAGCGCTGCCTGCGCGGCGCCCACGACTGCCGGTAGAGGCTGTGCTTAGGCTCCATGAGGATCCGGCCGAGGGGCTCCTCGGCGCCGAGAAAAGCCAGATGACGGCACATCAGGCATCCCTCGCCGTTCGGAATCCGCAGAAGATCTGCCGCCGGATCGGATAGTCCCAGTTGCGGAACGTGCCGCGGCAGGCCACCTGGTCCACGGCGAACGAACCGCCGCGCAGCACCTTGTACTCGGGCCCGAAGAAGACCTCCGAGTACTCCTTGTACGGGAATGCGGTGAACCCCGGGTACGGCAGGAAGTCGCTCGCCGTCCACTCCCACACGTCGCCGATCAACTGCCGTACGCCGAGCGGTGAGGCGCCCGCCGGGTAGCTGCCGGCCGGCGCCGGACGCAGATGACGCTGGCCGAGGTTGGCGTGCTCGGGCCCCGGGTCGGCGTCCCCCCACGGGTAGCGGCGGGACCGGCCGGTCTCCGGGTCGTGGCGCGCCGCCTTCTCCCACTCCGTCTCGGTGGGCAGCCGGCGCCCCGCCCAGCGCGCATACGCGTCCGCCTCGTACCAGCACACGTGCAGGACGGGCTCGTCGGGCGGCACCACCTCGGTGGTCCCGAAGCGCCGCCGCAGCCACTGCCCGCCCTCGCGCCGCCAGTACAGCGGGGCCTCGAGGTCGTTGGTGCGGATGTGCGCCCACCCCTCAGGGGTCCACCAGCGCTCTTCGCCGTACCCTCCGTCCTCGATGAACGCCTGGTAGGCGGCGTTCGTGACCGGGGTGGCATCGATGTAGAAGCCGGGGACCACACGCTCGTGCGCGGGCCGTTCGTTGTCCAGTGCCCAAGGCTCGGTCGAGGTGCCCATCGTGAACGCTCCGCCGGGCACGAGGACTTCGCAGGGACCCTCGTACGGCGCCACCGGCTCCGGATCAGGTGCGGTGAGCGCCCCCGGCCCACGGCGGAGCTGATGGGTGATCAGCATCGTCTCGTCGTGCTGCTGTTCGTGCTGGGCGATCATGCCGAAGGCGAAGCCCGCCTCGGTCAGGCGCCGGCCCTGGAACGGCGTGCTCTCCAGCACGTCCAGGACCCGGCCGCGCACCTCGGCGGCATACCGCCGGGCCTCCGCGGGCGCCAGCAGCGGGAGGGTGGGCCGCGCGGCACGCGGGTGCTCGAAGGCGTCGTAGATCCCGTCGATCTCCGGGCGCATGGCCTCGCGTCCCGCGACCGTGCGCAGCAGCCACAGCTCTTCCTGGTTGCCTATGTGCGCGAGGTCCCACACCAGCGGTGACATCAGCGGTGAATGCTGGGCCATGAGGTCGGGTTCCTCGACACAGGTGGTCAGGAGCGCCGTACGGTCGCGGGCCGCGGTCAGCGCGTCCAGTACG
>NZ_JBEYXD010000210.1:2394-3642 GCF_040644975.1 Streptomyces sp. NPDC046900
GTACCGCTCCCGGAGCTTGTCCGGGTCTGTCGGTGACCGGTCGTCGGTCATGTGCGGATGTCCTTCCCGTGGAACTGGAGCAGCAGATCGTCGGCGGGGCAGCGGCCCCGGGCCACGTAGCGGTCGGTGAACTCCGCGACCAGACGCCGCACGCGGGCAGTGGCGCCGAGCCGGGGCAGCGCCTCGGCCGCTGCCGCGAAACAGGCGACGGCGGCCTCGTGCAGCTCGGGGTCGCCCAGACCGTCACGGGCGGCCGCGACCCACAGCGCATTGCACGGAGCCGGAAGTGAACCAGCCCGCTCCGCCAGAGGTTTCACCGTCCGGTAGGCGGTCTCGGCGGCCTGCGGATCGTCGAAGAGCGCGCTCGTCACAGCCAGCGGCACGATCCATCCGTCGTCGCCCGGCTGAGCGTCGATCATGCGGAATTCAAGATGCCCGCGGGGCCGTATCGGAGGAAACAGCGTCGTGAGGTGGTAGTCGAGGTCACCGCGGCCCGGCGGGTCCGCGGACCGGGTCCAGTCCCGGAAACTCATACCCTCCGGCACACGCCAGGGGCCACTCTCGGCCCGGACGCACATCACAGGCGCGTCCATCACATGCCGGGCCCACGCGACCCTGGGGTCGCCACCGAGGGACGGAGCGCTGCTGCGCCCCGGTTCCATGGCCGCCCACACGAACTGCCGCGTCGAGCGCCAGCCCGTCGGCCGGCCGCGTGACAGCGGAGAATGCGCGAACGCGGCAACCAGCACCGCGCCCAGCTGGTGCGCCAGCCACCAGCGCCGCCCGTGCCCGAGAGGGCCCGGCTCCTCGTATCCGGCGTCCAGACACACCTGAACGGAGGCCGAGGAGCACATCATGAAACGCCCCTCGGGGCCGGTGCGGTCCAGGTACCGCTCCATGGCGTCGTAGCGCGGCTCACGAAGGAAGCGGCGTGGAGAGTTCCAGGGATCCTGGCCGTAGCCACTGAGGCCGATATCGGCCTCACGCAGCAGCGCGCGGACCGCCTCGAGGTCGGCGCAGACGGCCCCTATGCACTCCATCAAGGAGGCGGCCGGAGCTGAGCTCAGCTCCAGCTGGCCGCCGGGCTCGACGGTGAGCGCCGAACTCAGGGGCAGAGACCGCAGTGCGGCATAGGCCGCTCGTAGACGTTCGGGTGATACAGGAAGCCACGGTCTCCGCAGCTCGTGGACGAGCCATTCCACCTCGACACCGAGCGAGCGGGGCGGTCCGGTCTTGAAGCAGATGCCG
>NZ_JBEYXD010000211.1:0-3620 GCF_040644975.1 Streptomyces sp. NPDC046900
GACGCACCCGGATGGGGGCGCGGGGAACTGCGCAAACCCCACGACGGACCCGCAGACGTCGACGCACCCGGATGGGGGCGCGGGGAACTGCGCAATGGTGAGCTGCGCTGCCACCGCGACCGTCACGATCGCCAGGATCTGCGGGTCGGTGTACCCCGCGCCCCGCACAGCCGCGAGGTCGGCGTCGCTCACCTGACCGCGACTCTCCACCACCTGCTGCGCGAAGCGAGCAACCGCGGCGCGCTTCGGGTCGACCGAACTCCCCGCCCGGCCCAGGTCGATATCCTCGCTCGACATACCGCCGAACTCCGACGACACGTACGAGTGCACCGCCAGGCAGTAATCACAACCGTTGGCCTGCGAGACCGCGAGCGCAATCGTGTGCCGCGTCTTCGCGTCCAGAACCCGACTCAAAGAGCCCTGCAACGCCATAACCACGTCCAGAACGGCCGGGTTCGACGCGAGCGTCACGAACATGTTCGGCACGAACCCGAACTGCCCCCCGACCTTGTCCAGGACACCCTTCGCACCCGCAGGAACCTCTTCAAGAGAAGGAACATTCAGACGTGACATGGCGCATCAGCCTCCGGTGAGTGGTCGTCGTCAGCGCGGGTGACACCCGAGCTGTTTTGGGCTTGTCGGCCCACTCCTGGAGCTAACACCGCTCAGGACTGGGCTGTCAAGCCCAATCTAGGTATCGTCCGAAGCATGAAACCCACCACAGGAGCTCGGGAGCCCCACAAGCTCACCGACAAGGGACAGGCAACGCGGGCCCGCATCATGGAGCACGCCGCAGAGCTCATCTACACCAAGGGGGTCCATGCGACGAACAACGAACAGCTCCGCCGCGCCTCCGGCGTCAGCGGATCGCAGCTCAACCACTACTTCCCCACCAAGGAGAGTCTCGTCCTGGCCGTGATCGCCTGGCAGGCCGAGCGCGTCCTCACGTTCCACCGCGGCGAGCCATTCGCCTGCTTCGACAACCTCGACGCGTTTCGGGCGTGGACGGACTTCTACGTCGGCTACGAGCGCGCCCGTCAGGAAGGCTGCGTCCTCGGCTCCCTGGCGAGCGAGATCATCAAGACGGACCTTGACGTCCACGACGAGCTCGCGAGCGCGTTCGACCAGTGGAAGGACATCTTCCGCGATGGAATCGAGCGCATGCAGCAACTCGGTCGCATCAGCGCCGAGGCAGATCCCACGCAGCTGGCCAATCTGCTCCTTGCTGCCCTCCAGGGCGGCACGCTCCTCGCCCAGGTCGGGCGGGACATCGCTCCACTGAAAGATGCGTTGCAGACAGCCATCGACTACGTGCAGACCTTCGCTACGTCTCCCGACGCCGACGTACTCCAAGCTCGGTAGCCGCTTCCACGTGTATGGGTCAGCGGAGCTTGGCATTAAGCGACGCCGCGGAGCACTTCGTCGACAAGGAAAGCAATCTCCTGGCCGAATTCCGCGGGACAGTGGCGGGGCTGGCGGGGACCGGGCGGCTGACGCGCCCTCAGGACGGGCCGCTACAGGCCCTGTAGGTCTCCCGGCTGTCAGGACTCCCGTCCTACGGGAGCCCCGACTCTCTACAACTTTCCCGAAGTGCCCTTCTCCAGGCTCCCGGCACGGCAGCCGCCGTCCTGTTCGTCGCGGTCGAATCTACGGCGTGTGCGAGCTCCTATCTCTGACCCCAGCCGCAAAGCAGCGGTCAGAGATCTGTGACCGTGGACTTCTTGGGCTGGCCGGGCAGGGTCTTGGCCAGACCAGCACGATCGGGCCGCCGAGCTGCTGGTGCACGGTCTGGATGAGGTCGCGGTAGTCCTTCCAGGAGAAGCTCTTGCGTCCATCTGGCCGGGCGTCCGGGCAGGGCCGGTAGATCAGCCGTAAGCGTTCGCCGGGTTTGTAGCAGGTCAGGGCGGCGACGGATAAGCGGCGGCGGGAGCGGCCCCGCACCCGCACGACGGGAGCACGGCCGCGACGGGACCAGGTACGGGCGGTCGGCGGCGTCATCGAGAAGCCCGCCTCGTCCTCGAAGACGAGCCAGGCACCGAGCGCCGCCACGGCCCTTCCACCTGCGGCCAGGTCTCCTTCACCCAGCCGGCCACCGCTGCCCCGTCGCGCTCCACCGCCCGCCGGGCCGGCACCTGGCAGCTCCAGCCGTGCCGCTTGAGCAGCGCGGCAACGCCCTGCACGGTGTAGCTCTCGCGGGACCGGCGCTCGATGAGCGTCTTGATCCGTGACAGGGTCCAGGTCTGGTCCGGCCAGCCGTGCGCCACCGGCCCCTTGGCCAGCTCCTGCTCCAGCACCGCGAACAGCTCGTGAGCAGGGGCAAGCACGCCGGCCCCCTGGAGGCCAGGGCTCTCGGCCCGTCCTGGGACCAGGTCTTGCGCCAGCGCTGTACCGACCGGACGCTGACCCGCAGGTGGTGCGCGATGACCGCGTTCTCGTCGCCCTGGGCGACCCGCTCGGCCGCCTCCATCTCAACTTCTCGCGGAAGGCCCGCCGCTCGTCGGTCAGCCCGCCCCTTGCGCATACCTCATGCAATCGCCATACCGCAGGGATCCCAGGCCGTCAGCCCCTGCCGACACCACGCTTTGAAGCTCAGCAGTGTCAGATCCGTCGTGCCGTCTTACTCCAGCATCGGCGCAGTCGGATCCGCGGCTGATGGCTCCTGCGTGCTCCGTCCTCGAGTTGCGGCAGGTGGTTGGCCCGATGAGTTCGGGCGATCCGTCGACCAGGAGATAAGTGGACGATTCCGTCCACATTAAGATACCGCAGCTTCGGCAAGCGTGTGCGCTTGGTCCTGACTCAGTTGATGCCGCTCATCCACGCGATCCCACCAGTGCGGGGCCGTCATGGCCGACCCCGCCGGCGACCAGACACGCTGTACGTCGACCGCGGCTACGACCACGACGAGTAGTGCGGGCAGGCCTGCGAGGTCGGGATCACGCCGCTCATTGCCGGGTGCGGCGAGGAGTACGGCTCCGGTCTGGGTGTGTATCGCTGTAGGCTTGCCGATCACCTGAGTGGACTAAAGAGTCCTCTTCGCTGCATGATGGGCGCACCGGAGAACGAAGGTGCGTTTGTCGTGTGGTGCGCGGTCTGGCCCGGGTGTGCCGGCCTGTTTCTGTCCGGTGTCGGTTCCTTGGGCAGAGACACAGCCCGGGGCCTTCAGAAACTCCGGGGTGGTTCAGAGGAATAGAAAGGCACGGCTCGATTCTAGACGTGGCACCAGTGATCAACCTGGCTCGCCGGGGCAGAACGCTCCGGCAGGCATTTTCATCTGCGGTGGTCTCCATGGAGGCCTCGTTCGCCGCGTCGGCCGCGCCGATCTTCACCTGATCGACAAACCGCAACCTTGCACGTCAGCACCGCGTACACGGCGCCTGCACTGAACCTCGAATCGCGCAGAGAAAGAACAAGAAAGTGAACGACAGTAAGCTGTCCAGCGAAGATCCACGTACCGGAGCAGGGAAGATCAACAAGCTCATCGCGCTCATCACGGCTGTGGTGGCTCTCCTGGTGGGTTCCGTGACTTTGAGCTCCGGAGCATGGGGTGAGAGTCGCGAGCATGACTCCTCGGCACTCCGCCCGACGTCGTCTTACCCGCAGTCTCAGCCACCCGCTGGTTT
>NZ_JBEYXD010000212.1:0-3357 GCF_040644975.1 Streptomyces sp. NPDC046900
GAGTCGACTTCGACCGAGGGTGAGGAGTCGGCGGCCGAGGCAGCGGAGACTGCGGAAGGTGCGGAGGCGGAAGCCCCCGCGACCGGTGAGGCCGCGGAGCCCGAGTCGACTTCGACCGAAGGCGAAGAGACCACAGCCGAAGCGGAGAAGCAGGAAGCGGAGGCACCGGAGGCCGAAGGCGAGGAGTCGTCCGAGGGCGAGTAAGTGTGACCCCCGGCAAGGCGATCATCGTCGTGCGATCAATGAATGGTGGCCTATACAAAACGACGTCGCCCCCCGCTTGGCAGCGGGGGCGACGCATGTGTGAATGCCTACGGTGGCGCCGCATGGTCCCCAGTGCTCGGCAGCCGGCGGGTTGGAGAACACGTTTGGTTGGTCGAGCGAGGGGTCGGGCGCCTCACGTCCGCAGGGACGGGGGGCGCCCGACGCGTGTCGTTGTTGCGAGGTGGGTCAGCTCAGCGCCAGCCGGTACACGCCGCTCCCCGTGCCTGCGAACAGCCAGTGGCCGTCGGGGGAGACCAGCACCGAGTGCACGTCAGGGTCGAGTAGCTGCGCGGAGACACTGTTGCTCCAATGCATGCCACCGTCGTCGCTGCGGAACACGCCCTGACCGGGCCCGTACAGGTCGCGCGATGCGGCGAACAGCGTCCCGTCCGGGGCGAAGGTGACGTCGTCGTAGGTCAGTTCGGGGATGTCGGTGGCGTCGTTAAACGATGCGCCGCCGTCATGGCTCACCTTGATCATGTTGTTCCCGACGGCCACGATGTGGTGGGGATCGGTGGGGTCGATCGCAATCCGGTAGACCTCTCCGTCGAACACCTTGACCCCGGTCGCGCCGGAGTCCGTGCTGTGGTAGAGGCCGGTCACATCGCCGATCCACAAGGAACCGTCCCGGGGGTCGACAGCGACCGACGACACGTTTTGCAGCCCCGGGAACTGGTGCAATTGGAAGGTCGACCCGCCGTCCTGGCTGGCATACACGCCGATGGCGGGGAACGTGGACGCGGCGTAGATCTTCGACGTATCGCGGGGGTCGACAGCCACCGAGAACGACGCCCCGCCGGGGACCTGGGCCAGTGTCCGCCAGGTGGCCCCGCCGTCCGCTGAGCGTTCCAAGGCGAAGCAGTCGGTCATGCAGAGGCCGCCACGCGTCCTCAGCACGCTCGCCTTCGCGCCCGGTACGGTGGCCAGCGCTTCGATTTGGTTGCCGATGGTGAAGGGACTCTGCCCTGTCCACCCCCAATCCTGATAGCCGGGCTGGAGGTTCGCGCTCAGGGGTGCCGTGGAACGGTAGCTGCCCGCGGTGGCCGTGCCGGCGATGAGCGCGGAGCCCGAGACGGTCAGCGAGTCGACCTCGGCGTCAGGCGCGCCGATACGCTGGAAGCGAACCGAGTCCGAAGTCGTGTAGATCCCTGCTGGGGCCGCGATGACCTGCTCTTGCGGTCGGTCCGGGAAGCTGCCGGTGTCGGTGTAGACGTCGAGCGCTTTGGTGGCTGCCGGCTTAGGGGTCCACGTCTGGCCGAGATCGCGGCTGACCCACAGGTTCTTCATGGTCTTCCCGCTGGTCGCCGTCCCGACCGTCTGTGCCTGGAGTTCGCCGGTCGCGGTCAGCCCGGTGTAGGTCATTGCGTCCTTGGCACCCCAGGGCCCGGACAGCTGGGTCCAGGTGCGGCCGTGGTCGGTGGAGAAGACCGCGCCCTGGAATATGTTCGAGGCCACCAGGACCGGCCCGCGGGCCGACAGGTTTTCCACCGAGAGATCAAGGGGCGTCGGCAGTTTCTGCGCCGGGCCGGCGTTTCCGAGTGCGTCCTCGATGAGGTAGATCCCCTTGCCGGTGCCGACGAACAGGTCGTTGCCGTCGAGTACAAGCCGGGTCGCTCCGTTCGGCGAGCCGGGGATCTGCTGCCAGTGCAGGCCGTGGTCCGCACTGACGAAGACCCCTGCCTCACCGGCCGCGTAGACGTACTGTCCCGAAGGCGACACCACGACATCGGACATTTCGGTGGGGCTGTCCACCATCGTGTGGAACGTCCGGGCGCCGTCGTCGCTGCGCAGCAGGAAGCCCTGACCACCACCCACGACCCTCCCCGCCACATAGACGACGTCCGGGTCGTGGGGATCGGCCGCCAGTCGCATTCCCACACCGTCGGGAATTCCGAACTTGGCCTGCGGCTGCCACGTCAGACCGTGGTCGTCGCTCCGGTCGATACGCATGCCCCGGTCGGGCAGCACATAGACGCGGGACGGCATTGCCGGGGTGAACGCGAGATGGCCGCCGCTGGCGTTAGGGCCCATCGGCTGCCACTGAGTCGCGGTGGCGGTGTTCGGGGTGCCCGTACCGGCCGTGGCGGGCAGGGCCGCGGCTCCGGCGAGGGCCGTGCTCAGACCCAGCACGAGCAGGGTCTGCTTCATGGTTTTGAGGTGCATGAAACGGATCGTTGATCGGTAAACAGTCGGTGGCAACCGGTCCATGCTGTCCTAACCGCGCCATGTCACATTTAGGCCAACGCGTCTGGTGACGTGTGGCGCTTTAGTGCCGTTCATCCCGCTTCGTCCCGCTCAAATCCGGCCCTGACCAGTAGTGATGGTCTGCGTGTGATTGTCAGTTGCTGATCGTCACCGTGATGTCAGTGGAGGACTCGGCTTGACCAGGGACAAGTCGCTGACCTCCTCCGCCGGTTACTTGTAACACGAGTGGGGTCCACCACTGTTTGGCGTCGACGGTGCGGGCCAGCGAGTCGGGGAGATCGGCCAGCATCAGCAGCAGGACCGGGTGCGGGCAGGCGGTGAACCACTGGGCGACAGTCCACCAGGCGGCCACAGCGGCGCGCCACGCGACATGGGCGGCGGGCGTCCCCCTCCAAGCGGGCGGCTTCGGCCTCGTGGTGGGCTGCCGACCAGGCGAGGAAGCGCAGCAGGGCGGGTAGTGCGAGCGCTTCCAGGGCGGCGGCCTGGTCGGCGTCGGTGAGGGTCTGCGCGGTCGACGTGACGGCCTGCATCACGCCTCCGGCCGTCATCTGACCGCCCGGATGAAGTGGGCCAGGATCAGGCCGCCGCCGGAGGGACGGTGCCGGTGACTTCCTGTGCGGGGGTGTGCTGCGGCAGACCGAGGCCCAGTCGGTGTCGGGTTCCTCGTCAGGGCCTCGATGTTGTCGGCTTCGAGGACTACCTGAGTGGGGTGGGGAACTGTTCGTTTTCGGATGTGCAGGAGCGTGTGTGGGTGTGCAGGAGCATGTACTGGCTGGTGGTGTTGCAGCGCGCACACGTCGTATGGCGGGCACTGATGAGTTCCTAACGGACGTCAAGCAGATCGTGGTGATCTCGGGGCTTGGTTCGTAGGGTGGTTGTCGACGGGCC
>NZ_JBEYXD010000213.1:0-3334 GCF_040644975.1 Streptomyces sp. NPDC046900
GTGACCTGGTAGCCCCAGGAGCCGCCGAAGGGGTGCTCGGCGATCGGCATCAGCTCGACATGGGTGAAGCCCAGGTCCTTCACGTAACCGGGCAGCTGTTCGGCCAGCTGCCGGTAGGTCAGGCCCGGCCGCCAGGACCCCAGATGCATCTCGTACACCGAGAACGGCGCCTCGTGCACCGCAGAGTCCGCACGCTGTGCCAGCCACTCCTCGTCCCCCCACACGTAGTGGGAGGCGGTGACGATCGAGGACGTGTTCGGCGGTGCCTCGGTGCGGCGCGCCAGCGGGTCGGCACGCAGGGTCCTGGAGCCGTCCGGGCGGGTGATCTCGAACTTGTACAGTTCGCCCTCGCCGATGCCCGGCACGAACAGTTCCCAGACGCCGCTCGAGCCGAGCGAGCGCATCGGGTGGCCGCTGCCGTCCCAGAAGTTGAAGCTCCCGGCCACGCGCACGCCCCTCGCGTTCGGCGCCCACACCGAGAACCGGGTGCCGGTCACGCCCTCGTGGGTCATCGGGTGCGCGCCGAGCGCCGTCCAGAGCTCCTCGTGACGCCCCTCGCCGATCAGATGCAGGTCGAACTCGCCGAGGGTGGGCAGGAAGCCGTACGCGTCCTCCGTGTCCTGGACCGCCCCCTCGTAGGCGACGACGAGCCGGTAGGCGGGGACGTCGCTCAGCGGCAGCAGCCCCGAGAAGAACCCATCGCCGTCGTCGTGCAGCTCGGCCCGCAGGGGCCCGGCGACGACCGTGACGGACAGCGCGTACGGCCGGAAGGCCCGGACGGCGACGCCACCGGGCACCCGGTGGGCGCCGAGCACCGAGTGCGGGTCGTGGTGCGTGCCGCCGAGCAGCCGCTCGCGGTCGCCGGCATCGACGGCCGGGGAGACGGCCACCTCCACCGTCTCGGTGGCGAGCGGTTCCGCGACCGTTCCGGTCGCGGCCGCCTCGGTCGCTTGTGCGGCCATCTCGGCTGCCTCCGCGGCGATCTGCTCCGGGACAGTCGCGCGTACGGCCACCTTCTTCGCGGCGGTCTTCCGGGAAACGGGTTCGGCGGCGGTCTTCTGGGCGGCGATCTTCTTCGCCGGAACCTTCTTCGCGGCGGTCTTCTTGGCAGCGGTCTTCTTGGCCGTGGTCTTCTTCGCGGCGGTCTTCTGCGCAGCGGATTTCTTGGCCGGAGCCTTCTTCGCCGCCGTCGTGCCGGCCGTGAGTTCCTCCGCGTCGGCAGCCGCCTTCCCGGCCGCGGCCTTCTTCAGCCCTGCCGGCGCCCTCGGAGTCACGGCCGCCGCTTTCTTCGCCACCGCCTTCTTCTTGCCGGCCGTCGACTTTTCCGCCGCGGTCGCCGTCTTCTTCGCGGCGGTCGCCTTCTTCACACCGGTCTTCTTCGGACCGTCGCCGTTCTTGTTCATGATGTCGTCGTCGGACGGAGGACGGGGGGTCACGGACGGGGCCTCCTCGGCACGGAGTGGTGGGTCATGTGGTGGCGCCGGCGGACAGGCGGCGTATCGCCGCCATCGGCACGGGCAGCCAGTCGGGGCGGTGCCGGGCCTCGTACAGCACCTCGTAGACCGCCTTGTCCGTCTCGTACGCGCGCAGCAGCACGGGGTCGGTGCGCGGGTCGCGCCCGGTGACCTCCGCGTATCCGGAGCAGTACGCTGCCCGGCACGCGGCGGCCCACTGCGGTGACGGCGGCACGGCCGAGTGCGCGGCGTAGTCGAAGGAGCGGAGCATGCCCGCGACGTCCCGCACCGCCGGCTGCGGCATCCGGCGCTCCGCCAGCGGTTTCGACGGTTCGCCCTCGAAGTCGATCAGCGACCAGTCTCCGGACGGCGAGCGCAGGCACTGGCCCAGGTGAAGATCGCCGTGGATGCGCTGGGCGGTCCACGTGTGTCCCTCGGCGGCGAGGTCGGCGAGCGCCTCGAACGCGGACCGCAGCCCGGGCACGTACGGCCGCAGCACGGGCACCGCCTGGGCCGCCGCCTCCAGATGCTGGATCATGCCGTCGGCGAGCAGCCGTATCCGCTGATGTCCCAGGGTGACCGTGGGCAGCGCGCGGGCCAGTGCCGTGTGCACCTCGGCCGTCGCCCGGCCGAGCGCCCGCGCCTCCGGTGCGAAGTCCGTGCCCTTGGCCGGCTCGTGCAGCGCCAGTTCCCAGCCGTCCGTCGCACCCCGGACAAACGGCTGCAGCACGCCGAGGACGTACGAGTCGTCGTGGCCGTCGAGGTCGGCGAGCAGCCAGCCGGCGGGCGCGGGCACTTGGGCGCAGCCCTCGTGCGCCAGCGCCAGCGGCAGCTCGAGGTCGGGGTTGGTGCCTGGCACGACACGTCGCAGAACCTTGAGGATGAACGTATCTCCGTAAACGACGGAGGAGTTGGACTGCTCGGCGGTCACCAGCCGCGGGACGAGTCCTTCCCCTATCCGCTGGCGGGTGTCCCCCTCGAAGCGGAGCCGGCCGATGCGGGCCCTGGTGCGGAGCGCCTCCAGGAGGACGGCGGTGGCCCGGGGGTCGTACAGCGCCTCGTACACCGTCCGCCCGGCCAGGGGCCCTTCGCCGGGATGTCCGATCAACGCGGGCGCCAGGCGGGGCGGGAGCGCCTCGCGTACGCCGATGAGCAGCTGGTAGCAGTCACCGGGGTGGGGTACGGCGCTCTGGGCGGGGACGTCCGGCTGATGGGCCCGTACGAGCAGGTGAAGCAGGCCGAGCGGACCGCCGGAGGGCAGCAGTTCGGTGGCCGCCACCAGGGAGAACCCGGTGACCGGCCGTCCCTTGCCCGCGAACCAGCGCTGCCGTGGCAGCCACTCCCGCAGGAGCGGGTCGAGGGACGCGAGGAGACCGGGCTGGGTAGCGGTGGGGTGGGTGACGGCTTCCGACATGGCGTGCGTCCTTTCCCCGGGGGGCGGTCGGGGTACTACTGCCTGCGTGCCCCGGGCGGGACGGTGAAAACCGCCCCGCCCGGGACCACTACGCGACGTTCTTCCGGAGTCGGAACCAGTAGAAGCCGTGGCCTGCGAGGGTGAGCAGGTAGGGGAGTTCGCCGATGGCGGGGAAGCGGACTCCGCCGATCAGTTCCACGGGATGGCGGCCGTTGAAGTGGCGCAGGTCCAGTTCGGTGGGCTGGGCGAACCGGGAGAAGTTGTGCACGCACAGCACCAGGTCGTCCTTGTACTCCCGCAGGAACGCCAGCACGGCCGGGTTGGAGGAGGGCAACTCCGTGTAGGAGCCCAGCCCGAAGGCCGGGTTCTGTTTGCGGATCTCGATCATCCGCCGGGTCCAGTGCAGCAGCGAGGACGGCGAGGACATCGACGCCTCGACATTGGTGACCTGGTAGCCGTAGACCGG
>NZ_JBEYXD010000214.1:0-3327 GCF_040644975.1 Streptomyces sp. NPDC046900
TCCTGATGGGCGGGGCATCGTCGACACGGGGGTGGGCGGCACCCCCGGCCCGCGGTCGACCGTGACGCGTACGCCGACGACCACCCCGTCGAAGCTGCCCGCTCCGGAAGTCCTGAATGTCCTGAGCGGACGTGCGCCGCCGGATCCACGCCCAGCGCCGCAGCACGTCCAACGTGGTCTCCGTCCCTGCGGAACCTCGCACTGCCGGCATCCCCTGCCCCATCAATTCCCCATTCCCATGCCCGCGGGCCACAGCACCAGGACGGTGCACATCGCGCCGTCGGACGCTTACTCGATCGTCGCTCCCCTGGCCGCCGCCCCTCAGCTGGCCATGCGAGCCAGAGCGCCTTGCCCACTCTCGCCGCATCACCTTGGCGACGATGGGGGATCCCCTCACCCTCCGCACGGTTGGTCGGCCACCGCATGATCATCGGGTGGTGTGTTGACTCCTGAAGATCGTTCGGTGGCCGCAAGCCGCAAGTTGATCATCCTTCGGCGTGTTGTGAGGTTGCGGCGACCATGGGGCCAGTGCGGTGGGTGTCAGTGGGCTCGGCTTGGATGGCTCCGTGTCGGTGCATGAAGTGATCAAGCAGCTGCCTGCCATCGCGACTGTCCGCGATCGATCCAGGGCCCTGGCGATGCTGGACGCCGTTCTGAGCCCTGAGTGGCAGTGGAGGTACTACTCCTTCGATTCCGGCTGGTTGCCGGGAGAGGAGATGGCCTCGATGAGGGACGGCGCCGGCAACGACTACGCCATCGTGTTTTCCGCCGCTGGGGTGTATGCCCAGGCGTGCGACCACGAGTCGCCGATGTCTCCGTATCACGTTGCGCCTCCGGCACCCTGGCCTGGGTCTCTTCGACTCGGTCCCGGACGTCTTCCGTCCCTATGTGGACGAGCCCGCCTTCGCCGACCACAATGGACTGCCCCGAGCGACCGTCTGCTTCTGGCGCGGGAGCTCCGACAGCCGGTGGAGGTGCGGCGAAGTTCATGTGCCGGACGAGGACATGGACGACGCCGACGGTGCTGAGTGGCTGTTCGATCTGCTCATCGCGGGCAGTGCCGAGGCCTACCGGGAGTTCGCCGAGGAGGTCTACGAGCTCACGCTGGATCTGGCCGCGGTCCAAGCGGTTTTTGATCTCACGCCGCTGACCCAGGAGATCGTCTCGGCGTTGAACCCGGAAGTGACACTTGGTGGTCTGGCCAAGGACATCGCCCAGATCGGTTACCCGACGACCGGATGAGCGCCGGTGGCCGGCGTAACGCGGCTGGCCATCTCGGACTTCATTCAGGCGGGCCAAGGCGGGATTCCTCGGGGACGTCGGTGGGATCGTCGAGGGGTTGGCTGAGGTCGGTCAGCAGCTTCTCGATGCGGCCGGCGGTGCAGCGGTGGCGTTCGACCTCCCGGTCCCAGCCGTGGTTGGCGGCGTCGGTGGCGAGGGCGTGCTCGACCTTGCGCCGTGCTCGCAGCCGGGGTGCGTAGGCGGGTGTGGTGACGAACTTCGCGCAGGTCAGGCCTGCCATCCTCCCAGGATCGGACGCGGAGGCTGGGAGGGGATCCGCCCTAAAGGCTCACAGACCGACGGCGGTGGAGGTCGCACGAAAACCCTGCCTCGGATGTCCCAGCATCGTCCCGGCCAGCGGCTCTCCGACACTCCGGGCGCAGCAAAGCAGCGTGGCAATCGGTAACGCGCATAGTAGGACTACAGAAGGGGCCACCGGAGACGGGAGCGGAGTGCGCCTGTGACCACGCCGCCGATCGACTATCGAGCGTTGTTCGCTGCCACACTCAGTTCGTATCTGGTGCTGGGCCCCGATCTGGTGATCCTCGATGTCAACGAGGCGTTCTGCCACGAGGTCCGCCGCCCTCGGGAAGACCTGGTCGGGCGGTTTCTCTTCGACGCGTTCCCTGAGAATCCGGCAGACGCCGATGCCGAGGGGTTGCGGAACCGGCGAGCCTCACTGCACCGGGTTCTGTGCTCGGGGGAACCGGAGACGCTGGTGGTGCAGAAGTTCGACATCCCCGTGGCCGACCGCCTGGGGCTGTTCGAGGAACGGTGGGGATCCCCGACCAACGTCCCCGTACGCGGGCCGGACGGACAGGTGGCGTGGATCCTGCACCGGATGGAGGACGTGACCGATTTCGTACTCTCCCATGCCGAGCGCCTGCGGCCGGATCAGGCACCCGGCGAGCGGCAGGCCCTGGAGGCCGAACTCTACGTGCGAGCGCAGGAACTCCAGCGGTTGAATGAACAACTGCGGCAGGCCCACGCCAAAGAACGGAAGGTCGCCGTCACCCTCCAAGAGGCCATGATGCAGGCTCCGGACCTGGCTCGGCACCACAACATCGCGGTGCGCTACCGGCCCGCCGCCAAAGGACTCAACGTGTGCGGCGACTGGTACGACGTGGTGGACCTGCCCGACGGCGCTTCACCGTCGCGGTCGGCGACGTCGTCGGCCACGGCCTGGAGGCGGCCGCCGTGATGGGCATGCTCCGCAGCGCCCTGTCCGCCGCCGTCCGCGCCCTGCAAGAACCCGCCCAGGCCATGGAGGTCCTGGGTCTGTACGCACGATCGGTGGAAGGGGCACTGGCCACCACCGCGGTCAAAGCAGTCATCGACACTCACCGCCGCCACATCACCTACAGCAGCGCCGGCCACCCCCCACCAATCCTCGTCCGCCCCGACGGCACCTTCGTCCCGCTCGACCAGGCCACCGACCCGCCGCTGGGAGCCCGCCCCCAGCATGTCCCATGCCCAGGCCGCCCTGTCCTACAGCCCCGGCGAAACCCTCGTGCTCTACACCGACGGCCTCATCGAACGCCGCGGCGAAGACATCGACGCCGGCCTGCACCGGCTCACCGACGTCCTCGCCGCCCACGCCCGCCTCGAGCCTGAACACGTGGCCGACACCCTGCTGTCCCGCCTCGGCGTAAGCGACGGCGGAGACGACGACATCGCCCTGATCGTCGTCCGCCTATAAGCCCCCACTCCGAGTACGTGCCGGAACTGGCTGCTGGTCGGGGCTTGCTGGTGACCGGTGACGCGCCCGCCGCTCGTCGGTACGAGCCCTCGGCGCCGGGTGGTGTTGTCGGTCACCGCGGTGTACTCATCAAAGCCCGCACGCCAACGTGCGGCCGCCGACATGGTTCGGATTCTGTGGATCTCCCGCAGCAAAGACGAGTGACCAACCATGGGCTACACAGCCCGTTTCCGCAGTGTGGGCAATCCTGGCGCACGTCGTCTGGGCGCCCGATCGGAACCCAGCGGCCTGGCGGCCCCCGGTCCACGGCGACGAAAGCGGGAACCTCCAGGCGGAGACCGGTGGTC
>NZ_JBEYXD010000215.1:0-3271 GCF_040644975.1 Streptomyces sp. NPDC046900
CTGATCCTCGAAGAAGATCAGGATGATCAGAAGATCGCGAAGTGGGTCACCGTTCATCCGCCGATCAGCGGTCCGTTTTCACCCGTCGCCGAGAGAGCTACCGGCCAGACCGTGCACGTCCCGCGGACGCGTGAGACCGTGAGGCCACCCAGGACAGCGGGCACGCCAAACGGAGGCGACAGACCCGACTGCGCCAAGGTGACCAACTCACGCTGTTCCCCGACCTCGAAGACCGTTCGCGAGGTCACCGGACCACCTCATGTCCGGATTTTGGCGAGTTGGCCAACACTGGCCAACAACGCTAAGGACGGTCAGTAGCCGTAACCGCTGTTGCCGTTTTCCTGCGTGGACGGGGCCGCTGGGGCCGCCTTCTTGATCGCGGCACCTTGTGCGTCCAGGGCGTACCAAATGCCGTCGATGCCCTGCCCCTTGACGTCGCCGGCAGCCCGGTCGCCGGCGTAGTAGTACAGCGGGTGGCCGGCGTACGTCACCTGCATCCGGCTGCTGCCGCGCGTCGTGCTTATCAGGGCGGCGTCGACGCCGTCGCCTGCCTTCGGCTTGCCCTTCATGGGCGGCCAGAGCTTGAGGCAGGCCGCGTCACAGTCCATGGAGTCGGTGTTCTTCCCGTCTTCGGTGAACAGGTACAGCGTCCGTCCGCCGCCGTCCACGAGCACGGTGCCCAGGGGCGAGTCGCTCGTCCTTACGGTGGAGGTGTCCATGGCCGGCGCCGGCGCCTCGTTTCGCGCCCCGCTGCCGTTGTCACCGCCCCCTCCGCCACAGCCGGCCAGCGCGAGCGCTGCCACGAGCGCGAACCCGGTCGCGGTGATCCTTCCTCGATTCATGCTCTCTTCGTCCCTTCTCGCATGTCGTACGGGCCAGTCACGGGGTTGTACGAGCGAGCCCGTCCGAGGGATTGCGCCGCGCTACCGGAAACCTCTCGGCGGCTTGTTCAATCCCTTCGCCCGGCTCGTACGTACACATGGGTGTGGTGCTGTTCTCACGCGCGAACCGGGTCGACGACGTCACACTCGTCGCTGGCTTCGCGCTGGGCGACGAGCAGGCTTCCGTCGCTTTCGTCAGACGTTTCCAGGACGCTGTGTACGGCCTCGCGTTGTCGGTGACCCGGGAGCCGGCCCTCGCCGAGGACGTGAGCCAGGAGGTGTTCGTACGGGCCTGGCGTGCGGCGGGCAGCTACGATCCCCGGCGCGCCTCGGTGCTCACCTGGCTCCTGACGATCACCCGGAACGCCGCCATCGACGCTATCCGGGCCCGTCGGGCCATGCCCGCTCCGGCCGAGACCCTGGAACGGCTCATCGACGTGACCCTCCGCTTCGACGCCGGGTCCGACGATCCCGAGCGCCTTGCCCTGACCGCCCTGGAGAGCGAACGTGCCCTGCACCGGCTGCGCGCCCTGCCGGTCGAGCAGGCCCGCGCCGTGGCACTCGCCGTGATCGGCGGCTGCACCGCCGCCGAGGTCGGCCGGCACGAGAACATCCCCCTCGGCACCGCCAAGACCCGCATCCGCACCGGCCTGCGAAGGCTGCGCGACTCGCTGAAGGAGGAACGCCGCGATGGCACGCCACCTCGATGAGGACGAACTGATCGGCCTGGCGCTCGGCACCCTCCCCGGCCAACCGGCCGAACTGCTGCGTCACCTCGCCGACTGCCCTGGCTGCCACTCGGCCTACGGCGACGTCTCGGCGACCGTGGATGCGGTACTGCCGGCCGCCCCTTCGCTTGCCGCTCCGGCCGGATTCGAGGCACGGGTTCTCAACCGCCTGGAGCTCGGCCGACCCACCGGTCCGCGCCGGCGGTATCGGATGCTGCCGCGTCGGTCCTCCGCCGCGCGCGGTACCTCCCCGGCGCCGGAGGACCGGCGGTCCACCCCGCCCGGCCCGGACCAGGCACCGCTCCGCCGCTTCTCCGCCCGTCGCCGCTCCTACCGGACACCGCTGCTGATCGCCGCGGCCGCGGCCGTCGGGATCTGCCTGGGAGGCGTCGGCGTCGCCGTGCTCGGCCGGGACGCCGCTACGGTCCACGTGGTCCCGAGCCTTCACGGAGCATCCCTGGTCACCGCCTCGGGAGCATCGGTGGGCACGGTGGAACCGAGCCGGGCCGGCGACGACCGCGTCGTGGTCATGCAGATCACGGCCGGTCGCCCCGGCACGCACTACACTTGCCGGCTCCTGCTGAAGGACGGCTCCACCCGTGACGTCGGCGCCTGGTGGATGCCGGCCTCCGGGCAGGTCACCTGGATCGCCTATGGGGCCGCCGACAAGATCGACGGTGTCGAGCTGGTGACGGACGACGGCCAAGTCTGGTCGTCGGCCGACCTCAACGGCTAGGGCGGCTCCCCACCTCTCCGGCTCGGAGAATGGTCAGTCGATACAGAACTCGTTGCCCTCGATGTCCAGCATCGGGATGCACGCATCATTGCCGTCGTACAGCGTTCGCACGTGTACCGCGCCGAGCGGGACCAGTCGCGCACATTCGGCCTCGAGTGCGGCGAGGCGCGCTTCACCCACGAGACCGGTGCCGACCCGCACGTCAAGATGCACCCGGTTCTTGACGGCCTTCCCTTCGGGGACGCGCTGGAAGTACAGCCGCGGGCCCACTCCTGAGGGATCTATGCAGGCGAACCATGAATCCCGCTGCTCAGGTGGTTGCGAACGATTGAAATCGTCCCACGTGGCAAACCCCTCCGGTGGTGGCGGTACGACGTACCCCAACACCTCGCACCAGAAGCGAGCGAGGCGCTCAGGTTCTGCGCAGTCAAAGGTGACTTGAAACTTCTTGATCGCTGACATCGGCGCACCATAGCAAGGGGACTCCGCCGCTCATATCCCCAGGCGGATCCACTCGCCACCCGTCGCGCCCTGGGCCACCTTGTAGACCAAGTGATCAAACCGGACGGTCCACGAGAACGACGCGACGTGGCAGCGGAGGGCCCCAGTGGTCCCCAGGATCCAGTCCTGACCAATCCCCCTCGTGCCATGATCAGTTGCGGGACAATCCTCAGCTAGTAGGACTCCGTTAGGTCTGTCTTGATCTTGGTGCCGTCTTGTTGGGAAGAAGCTGGTGGCAGGTGGTGCAGGTGCCGGTCCAGCAGTTCAGGAGGTCCTGGATGGCGTCGAGGATCTGGGAGAGGGCGAGTTCGCTGTATCGGCTTTTGGGGCCAGCCGCTGCTCGGTGAGGAAGGCATGGGCGGCGGTGACCAGGGTGGCGTGGTGGTGCCAGCCGTTCCAGGAGCGGCCTTCGAAGTGGTCCAGGC
>NZ_JBEYXD010000216.1:0-3075 GCF_040644975.1 Streptomyces sp. NPDC046900
GCAGGCATGACAATCCTTCAGCTCACACGACCTGACGCAACATCGGCAGAACACTCACACCCCAGCCGAGCCGCCTAAACGATCGACGTTGGGCCACGCTGTGTGCTCAGCGCGACCCTCGAAAACTGGAGCCGGATGACGCGGCGGCCGGTGGACTGGGCGATGCGGGTGACGGAGCGGTAGGACTTCCGGGGCTCGACCGGGCGGCCGCTCCATGAGGTCGGAGCGGCCGCCCGTGTCGGCTCCTCAGTCCTTCGGGAAGATGGAGTCGCCGGAGACGGTCCGGGTGGAACCGTTCTTGAGGGTGATGTCGACCTTGCCGGCGCTGCCGGTCGGTTCGTCGGACGGCCACCAGGCGGTGAACCGGCCGTTCTGGATGGTGGCCTCGATGGTGCGGTCGCCGTCGTGCAGGGTCACGGCCTTGACATCGGTTCCCACCGAGCCCACGAGGTAATTGAGGCCGGTGCTCCCTTCGCCATGGCCGCCGGCCGAGTCCACCTCGATCGCGTTTCCGGCGAGCGTCTTGACCGGGTCGATCACCTCGGCCATGCCGTGGCCGGCCTTGTCGGTGAGGCAGTAGGAGATGGTCTTCCCGTCGGTGACGACCACAGAGGTGATCGAGCCGCGCACGTCCAGGTTGGCGTACGAGACCGACGTGCCGGAGTAGTCGCTGCCCAGAGCCTTGACGCACCACTTCTCGGCGGCGGCGGCCTCGGGCGAGGTAGCCGGCAGACGACTCGGGGTGCCGGTCCAGCTCGCGAGTTCCGCCGCGGGCAGGACACCCGAGCCGGGCGCGCTGTGCGAGGCCTGGCCCACGACGGCTACGGCCGCGGCGGCGGTGAGGGCTCCGGCCGCCACCCAGAGCAACGGGCGACGACGGCGAGGCGGGGAGACGGGCTGCGAGGTGGACGCCGCACTGTTCATCACGGTACGCAACAGATGTTCCTTACGGTTGCTTTCGGCTTCGGTCAGTTCGCGGACGGGAGCAGCGTCCAGAGCGGCCAGCAACCGGGGGAGGTTCTTCTCGTGATCGTTCACGTCTCTTCCTTCAGTGCGCCGGAGCCGGAGCGAGGGCGGTCCGGCCGGTCGGGCCGAACAGCTTGGCCAAACGACGTTTGGAGCGGGAGAGCCGCATCGTGTAGGCCGCGCGTGAGCAGCCGAGCACGGTGGCGGCGTCCCGGTCCGTGAGGCCCTCCCAGACATGGAGCGCCAGTACTTCCTGGTCGGCGGCCGACAACCGTCGCCAGGCGGCCACCAGGTCCATCCGCTCCTCGGCCTGGGTCAGACCGTCGTAGCTGTCGTCGCCACCGTTCTCCATGACACGCACCGCGACAGCGGTCTGGCGGCGCTGCCCGCGGTGGGCGTTGAGCATCGCGTTACGCGCGGTGCCGAAGAGCCACGGACGTGGGTCCTCGGGCAGCTCGCTGCGACGACGCCAGGCGGCGAGGAACGTCTCACCGACGATGTCGTCCACGTTCATTGGGTGAGCACGCCGGCGGACGAACCGCAGCACGTCCTCGTAGTGAGCGCGGTAGACATCGGTGAACTCGTCCTCGCTGTCGATGGCCATGGCTTCCTCTCGCTGCTTCCGTCCCTACGTGTCCACCACCGGTGAAGGTGCAACGCGAGAGTTCGAAGAATTTTTGTGCCGGCCCCCAGCAACTCGGACAGGGTACGCGGCAGCCGAACGACAGAGGTCGTCCCAGGTCATCGGGGTCGTCGTCACAGGCCGCCGCAGGTGACAGCCCAGGGCTCGTGACCGGTCTCAGCAGGGATTGACCGTTCTCAGCGGAGATCGTCTACCGCCGGGTGATCACGAACGTGTTCCGCGAAGATCCCGGTCGGGCAGATGAAGGAGGGCCACGGGTGGGACAGCGGTCCATGCGGCAACGACACCGCGGCAGCGCCGGCGACGCTCAGCGGCTGATCACGAACGATCAAGGCCCAGTGCGTCTGGGAGACCCCGGATCCAGGTGGCTCGGTCCGGCTCGTGCGAGGCCACACGCTCCAGCGTCTCGAGGAACCGCCGGCGCTCACCAGCGTCCATTCCGCCCAGCTCAGAAGCGATGCCTTCCAGAGTGCTCAACGCCATGTGCGAGTCGTGCCCCACCTGGCTGAGATCCTCCAAGGTCGCCAACGCCGTCAGAAGGGCCTTGACCACTTCGTCTCCCTGAACCACAGCCTCACCCAGCGTCGACACGACTGATCAGGAGAGGATGCTGTCATCGCGGAGGCGCCCAGGACACCACCGGTGCCAAAGCTCCGTGACTGCTCGGTTTTACCTTTCGCTGCGGCGCCGCCGGTTGATCAGCACCGTGTGTGCGACCAGGACGACACAGGCAGCTACCGCTGCAAGGCATGTAATGGTCCACGCTGTCTCACCCACTGGCCCTTGTACGGAGACCTCGGCTCGCAGCCGCGCCGACGTCTCCACGACGGCCGGCAGCGGGATCATCAGCCGAAAGGGGAGACCGCGCAGTCCACGCTCGCGTGCCAGGTTCCCCGCCGGCCCCAGAATGGGCCCGGCTACCAGAGCGACTGCACCCCATGCGACCGTGGCCGACAAAAGTCCGGCCCAGGTGGTGTGCGTGTGCACCGCGTAGTAGGCAGTGACAGCCGCTGCCAGGGACGCTGCGGCCAGGGCGGCGGACGCGACCCTCGATGCCCAGGCGAGGCCGACACAGAAGGCCAGGGCCGACCAGGGCCATGCCTCGTTCAGGACGAGATACACGGCACGGCCTGCCGTGGAGGCGTTCCTCTCAAGAAGGCGGGTGAGGACTGCGAGTGCCGTACCGGCTGCCAGCGCGGCCGCAGGTGCCAAGATGAAGGAGCGTGATGAGAACACGGCGTTCCACAGAGTCCTTTTCGGTAACCAGGCGTCTGAGCCCCGGCCTCTGCACGGGTCAACGGCCGTCGTCGTGGGTTCACGGCGGCCACTCGCTCAACCCAGCCGGTGAGGTCGCTGGGATGTGAGGCGCTGAGTAGCTGTTGTCGTACCGATCTTGGGGTTTGCCGATCGAATGGGAGTCCCGATTGGGTGGTCGCGGGGTGCTCGGCGCATACGAGCGGGGCCTC
>NZ_JBEYXD010000217.1:0-2844 GCF_040644975.1 Streptomyces sp. NPDC046900
CGGAGAGGCGCTGAACAGCAAGAACGCCCGAGACGTGTGTCACGGGCGAACGGGACTTCGGAACCACGACTACCGGCAGCGACGCTACACCGGGCGCGGCCGAAGATCACAGGCCTCATGGGATCGCGTAGGCGAATCTCTAGCGTCACGACGGCCGTTACCGGCCGACGTCGCGGCGGCTGTGGACGGCTTTCCACGCCGGCCCGGTGAGATCGACGACCATCATTCCGTCTGCAGCCTCGCGGACGAAGATCCAGCCCTTCGCCTTGAGCCCTTCGAGCTGCTGCCGAATGTCCGGGCCCAGCTCCTCGACGAGCTGCGTCTCCAGCGGGTGCGTGCCGGCGTCCAGGAGTTCCGCGAGCCGGAAGACGAGCGCTTCCTCCTCAGCGGTGATACGGAAGTCCATGCGCTGACGCTATGTCCCTGCCGACCAGGGCGCGCGGCCACCCCTAGGCCCCGGCACCATCACGTGGGATGGAGTTCCGATCTGAGTGGAGGTCACCCAGGACGCCCTGTGTCGCGTTGGCCCGGCATCAGTGGATTGGGCAGGTACATGCCGCTCACTCAGAAGAAACGCGCCCGCCCAGAGTTCGGTACGAACAGGTCGCGCCAGACGCGTGCCAGATCGTACGGGGAACAGCGGGGAATGCGTGGGGGCGCCTCATCCATGTACCCGAATGTACGTTCGGCGCCCGCTCCCGCCCGGATGAAAGGGCATGGGTGTCTTCCTCGACCGCAGCCTGATGACGGTTTCGCCGCCAGGGCCAGATGTATGCCGGCGTGTCGCCGAACGGGATCCACCACGTCCAGCGGTGGCCGCCGAGCTACGCAGACGATCACGAATAGGACGTGATGAAAATTACCATTCACCTGTTGGGCTATTGCATGGCGACATTCTGAACCTAGCCTGTGGCAACTCTTTAACGCACCGCTAACACCGTGAGGCCGCCCCAATGGCATCTGTCGACCAGCTCGCCCCACCAAGCACCGGCCAGCACCATGGCTCCCTCCGACGGAACGTCGGACTGATCGGACTGCTCTGGGCGTCCGCGGGCTCGATCATCGGATCCGGCTGGCTGTACGGCGCGAAGAACGCCGTCGTCGCCGCCGGCCCGGCGGCTCTGATTTCCTGGGGCATCGGCGCGGTCGCGATCGTGCTGCTGGCGTTCGTTCATGCCGAGCTGGGCGGAATGTTCCCCGTCGCCGGCGGTACCGCCCGTTACCCGCACTACGCCTTCGGCGGCCTGGCAGGCATGTCCTTTGGCTGGTTCGCCTGGCTGCAGGCGGCAACCGTAGCGCCGATCGAGGTCGAGGCCATGATCGGCTACGCCGGTCACTGGCACTTCGCCAAGAGCTTCCTCAATGACAACGGCACCCTGACGACGAGCGGCTTCATCGTCGCGGTGATCCTCATGGGCGTCTTCGTCGCCGTGAACTTCCTCGGTGTCACGGTGCTGGCCCGGACCAACAGCGCTGCCACCTGGCTGAAGATCTTCGTGCCGCTGCTCGCCATCTTCGCGCTCGCCGCGACCCACTTCCACAGCAGCAACTTCACCTCGCACGGCTTCGCGCCGTTCGGCTCCAAGGGCGTGCTCGCCGCGATCAGCACCAGCGGCATCGTCTTCGCCCTCCTCGGTTTCGAGCAGGCGATCCAGCTGGCGGGCGAGAGCCGCAACCCCAAGCGCGACATCCCTCGCGCGGTGCTCGGCTCAGTGGCCATCGGCACGCTGATCTACGTTTTGCTGCAGGTCGTCTTCATCGGCGCGCTGCCCGGCAGCAGCTTCGCCAAGGGCTGGGACAAGCTCGACTTCGTCGGTATCAGCGGCCCCTTCGCGGGTCTGGCCACCCTTGTCGGTCTAGGCTGGCTGAGCGTGGTGCTGTACTTCGACGCCATCGTCTCCCCGGGCGGCACCGGTCTGATCTACACCACCTCCACCTCCCGTATCTCCTACGGTCTGAGCAAGAACGGCTACGCGCCGCGCGTCTTCGAGCGCACGGACTCACGCGGGGTCCCGGTGTACGGCCTGATCATGTCCTTCGTCACCGGCGTGGTCTGCTTCCTGCCGTTTCCGAGCTGGCAGCAGCTGGTCGGCTTCATCACCTCCGCCAGCGTGCTGATGTACGCGGGCGCTCCACTGGCCTTCGGCGCGCTGCGCCGGCGCCTGCCGAACCGTGAGCGCAGCTACCGGCTGCCATTCGGCGGTGTGCTCTCCCCGATGGCGTTCATCGTCGCGAGCCTGATCATCTACTGGAGCGGCTGGCAGACCCTGGAGAAGCTGGGCGAAGCGATCGTCCTGGGTTACATCCTGCTTGGCGGCTACGCCCTCTACGCAACTAAGAAGGGCCTGCCGAACGCTCCGCGGATCAGTTGGAAGTCCGCCCAGTGGCTGCCGGTCTACCTGCTCGGCATCGGTGTGATTTCCTGGCAGGGCACCTTCGGTAACGGCCAGGGCAACCTGCCGATGTGGACGGACATCGCCGTCGTGGCCGTGTTCTCCCTGGCGATCTACCACTGGGCGATCCGCGTGGCCCTGCCGACCGACGCGATCGAGCAGAACATCGAGGACGTCGAGGTCGTCGACGCGGGCGGTCACTGACCCGTCCGCACTCCCTGATACCGGGGCGGTGGGGGAGCGGCCTCGGGCTCCTCCGAGGAGGCCCCTGCGGACACGTAGTGGCACGCGTGTGGCACGGCGCCTGAAAAGGCCAAGGGCCAGCCCGGGAGGAAACCGCTCCTGAGCTGGCCCTTACGGGTTGCCCCGCGATTGATCTTGGTCACGTACGGGGACATGGAGAAGGCCGCGCGAGTTGTCTGGTGTGTGAAGATCAAACTGGCCCGCGCGG
>NZ_JBEYXD010000218.1:0-2762 GCF_040644975.1 Streptomyces sp. NPDC046900
TGGTGTAGATGAGTTCCGCGGCATGCTCCAGGATCCGGGCACGCGTCGCCTGACCCTTGTCCGTGAGCTTGTGAGGCACCCGAGCTCGTGTCGTGACTTCCATACGCCACACGATACCGCAGAGTGGGCTTGACGGCCCAGTCCCGGGGGTGTTAAATCTGAGGAGTGGGCCGCCAAGCCCAAAAACGCTCGGCCTGACCGGGCTCGGCGACTAGTCGCACGCCTACCGGAGGTTGATCCGCTATGTCACGACTGAACACACCCTCTCCCGACGACGTCACCGCGGGCGCACGAGGCATCCTCGACAACATCGGCGCACAGCTCGGCTTCGTCCCGAACATGTTCAAGACCATCGCGTCGAACCCGACCGTTCTTGACGCCGTCGTGACGCTGCAGGGCACCATGAGCCGGGTTCTGGACGCGAAGACGCGGGACACCATCGCGCTCGCCGTGTCGCAAGCCAACGGTTGCGATTACTGCCTGGCGATGCACACGTACGTATCGTCCGAACTCGGCGGGATGTCGAGCGACGACATCGACCTGGCCCGGGCCGGGAGCTCGGTCGACCCCAAGCGCGCCGCGGTCGCTCGATTCGCGCAGCAGGTGGTCGAGAGCCGCGGTCAGGTGAGCGACGCCGACCTGGCGGCTGTGCGAGGCGCCGGCTACACCGACCCGCAGATCCTGGCGATCGTCACGGTGGCGGTGCAGGTCCTGCTGACCAACTTCATCAACAACGTCAACCAGACCGACATCGACATCCCCGCCGCCAGCTCGGTCAGTACGCCCAGTTGAGCGCCCAAACCCCAGAGTGAAGATATGGCGGCCGGCCTGTACATATCGTCGGCCGGACCAAGTGAAGGGATAACCATGAAGGCAAGCGGAGTGTCCGGACCCGATGCGGACGTCGTCCTCCTGGAGGTGCCTGAGCCGCCGGCTCCTGGTGCTGGTCAGCTTCTGCTGGAAGTGGAGACGGCCGGGGTAGGCCCGTGGGACCGGTTGCTGAACGGTGCGGGCTGGGATGTGGGACTGCGTCCGCCGGCGGCGCTGGGTGTAGAGGGCATGGGCCGGGTTGTGGCCGTGGGTCCTGACGTCGAGGGCTTTGCTGTCGGCGACCGGGTGCTTGCGCATGAGGCCCCGTTGCCCGGTGGCAGTGGCTTCTGGGCTGAGCGGGTGCTGATCACTGCGGCCAGTGCTGCGATCTGCCCGGCGGGGCTGGATCCGGTGCAGGCGGGGGCGCTGCCGGTTGCCGGGCTCACTGCGTACCAGTCGTTGGAGGCGCTGAGGCTCAGCCGCGGACAGCGGCTTCTGATCACGAATGGTGGTGGGGCGACCGGTGTGCTGGCGTTGCAGATCGCTGCTGCTCGGGGGATCGAGGTGACGGTGACTGCGTCCGCTTCAGCTGCTGAGCGCCTGCGTGGTCTGGGTGCGCAGGAGGTTGTCGACTACCACGACTCGGATTGGGCGGGTCGGGTTCGTGGTGGCTTCGATGGTGCGCTGATCGCTGCTGGTGGTACCGCGCAGGCCGCGCTGTCGCTGGTGCGGGACGGTGGGCGTCTGGTGTCGCTGACCTCGGACGCGCCAGCGGAAGAGCGCGGTATCACCAGCACGGACCTCTACGTCCGGCCTGATGCCGCTCAGCTTACCCATCTGGCGGAGGCGGTCGCGGAGGGGAGGCTGAAGCAGAACGTGGAAGCGCTCCCGTTGAGTGAGGGGTCAGCCGCTTTCGCCCGGGTGTCCGCCGGGCAGGCCGGCGGCAAGAAGATCGTGCTCACCTGAGCACATCCACGACGGGGCGTCACCGGGCCCTGACACCGACTCACAGCACGCGCCGGACACGGCACGGCCGCGTGCACAGCCGTGCCCACCAGGCGCGGCGCGCATCAGGCGGTCGGGCCGGTTCACAGTGGCACCGTGCGGGGCGACCACCGGTCGTGCTCCGGGCTCCGGGACACGGCCCCCGGAACGGCCGTCCACGCGGATGCGATCACTGACCGGGGCAACGGCGGACAACGGGCGCAACGCGATCGGGAGGCCCGCGCAACAGCGCAGAGCAAGCAGCCAGGGCTTCCGCGGACCAGGCCATCGGCCCGTTGCGCCGCGCACTCGAAAAAGGTTGCGCCGTGACGGCCCAGGAGGGCGGGGCACGCAGACGTGGAAGGAAAGGTTGAAGGAGCGATGGGAATAATCACTGAGGACATGCGGCAGATCGTGACCAGCTCCAAGCTGGCGTTCGTTGCGACGGTCTGCGAGGACGGCTCTCCGAACCTCTCCCCGAAGGGGTCCGTGCGCGTCTACGACGACGATCACCTGGTATTCATGAACATGGCCTCGCCCAACACAGTGGAGAACCTGCGGCACGATTCGCGGGTAGAGGTCAACGTGATCGACTTCCTGCTCAGGCGGGGCTACCGCTTCAAGGGAACAGCCGAGATCCGCGGGGAAGGCGACCCGGTGTACGACTGGTCCCGCCAGTGGGTGCTGAACACCCACGGCGATCCCATCTACCCGTGCCACGAGGCCGTACTGATCCGGGTGGACCGGGCGCTGCGGGTGGACTCTCCGGCGTACACGTTCGGGCACGTGAACGAGGACGACCTGAAGCGTGAGTGGGCCGCCAACTACGGTGTGGCATACGTTTGATGCGACATCGAGACGTCTGTCACGCGGGGCCGGCCGCAGACCGTGGCGCCCGCCATACGATGTCCCCCTGCTCACTCCCGCGTTCTCCAGCACCACACTGACTCGGGAGGCTGCCGTCTCGC
>NZ_JBEYXD010000219.1:0-2754 GCF_040644975.1 Streptomyces sp. NPDC046900
TCCACCTCACCGAGGAGACGGCCCGCCACAACGGCCACCTGGACATCCTGCGCGAGATGCTCGACGGCACGACCGGCGACTAGATCCGGCAAAGATCATGGGCGGAGCCGGAGCCGGATCGAGGCGAGGGTGAGCGTGCCCTGGACGATGGAGCCGCGCGTGTCGAATCTCCTGGCCACGGCCCGGCAGTTGCTGAGCGCGTTGATCGCCTGCTCGACTTCGTTCCTTCGCCTGTAGATCGTCTTGTCGAAGCCGATGGGTCGGCCGCCATGGCTACCGCCGGCTTGGCGGTTGGCCCGCTGGTTGTTCGTCGTTCCCTTTGCGCCTGATGCCGCGGTTTTACGGTGTCCCGCTCGCGCCCGCGGCTCGGTGAGCTGCGGTCAGCGTGTCGAGGTGCGGCGGGCGGCGAGGTGTTCGGCGGCCTGCCGGCACCAGTCTGGGGTCCTCTTTCGGCGCGGGTCACTCGGCCTGGGCTCGGGTACGCCCTCGTCGGCAAGGTGCCGCGGGCTCAACACGGCCTGGCGGCGGAGGCGTTCCAGGCCGAGGCCAGCCAGGTCAGGTCGGCATCGGCCCGGCGGCGGGCGGTCTGCTCGCGGGTGAGCAACTGCTCGGTCTTGGTCAGCACGAGGGTGTACGGGCGTCCCTGCCTTCTGGTCTAGTGGCGTACCGGGAGCTCGGCTGACTCGATCTTGGTGTGCACGTGCCGGCGCCCGTCCTTCGCCAGCGGCCATTCCAGGGACGCGCAGTGAGCGGGAAGCGAGGAACGTCTCCAGGGTGGCGCACAGTCCGCAGCCGCAACCGGTCCAGGCGATCGACCAGTCGTCCGCGGCACGTAGCTGTCGTGCGGTGATTGCGCGGAGCCGGTCCGCGCAGTCGCGCGCGAGCGCGTCGAGCCCTGCCGCGCGCCGGGTGTCCGTCGGCAGTGTGTGCGCCGCATGGCGCAGCATCGGTATCAAGGGTTTTACCTCCTGCCAGGTCGCCTCCCGCCATGCGGTGATCGCGTCCTCGTCGCACTCGGCGGCGGGCCGGGCGGGCATCTGCACGCTGTAGCCCATCCGGTGCAGCAGCCGGGTCACTTCGGAGACGCTGTAGGAGATGTGGAACCTCCGCCCGATCAGCGTGCGCACCCGGGCGGCGGTCCACACCTGGTCGTCCGCCCAGCCGTGTGCAGCCGGTCCTTCGTCCAGCCAGGCGGCAAGTCTGACCTGTAGGTGGGGGCTGAGCCGGCAGTCGTAGCCCGGGGCCCCCTTGGAGCGCAGGGCCTCCCACCCGCCCGCCTTCCAGGCACGACGCGGAGACGGCAGGAGACAGAAACCGGGGCGCCCGGCACGGCGAACGGGTCCACGCCGTCGATCAGAACGGTGGGCGAGCCGGTCATTCCCAGCCGCGCCGCCTGCTCGTGATCGCCCACCTCGACCAGCTCCACCTTCGCGCTGCGGCCGTCGAGCGCGCGGGCGATCCGCTCGTGAACCACCGGGGCGTTGGGATAGTCCGGCACGGTCAGCACGGTGATACGCATGGGGTCGTCCTCGCAGGTCAATGCCTCTATGCCGGACGTTAGACCTTCCACTGCACAGGAAGGTTCAGCCGTACGCTGGCAGGTATGCGCATCAGCGCGGTGGCCGCCGTCTGGATCGCGTCCCATGAAGTGCCCTTGTCGTGGTGTAGCGGATCAAGGTGTGGGCGTGCGCGGGTGTCTGCCGGGGGCGCACGCCTGATGGGGGTGGCCGCTCCTTCCGCATCTCGGGGGAACCTCACTGCCGTTGCTCTGCACGGATGAGCGGAGGACACCATGCGGCCCATGGTTCCGGTAGAGACCGTGTAGTGCAGTAAAAGGGTGGAATGACCGGAGGGAACTGTTCATACTCGAACGGAATGTGATCTGTATGGCTTCCGACTTCGAAGGCAAGAAACTCGTCGCGATCGGCGGCGCCAGCGGCATGGGCCTCAAAACCGCGCAGAACGTCATCGAGAAGGGCGGCAGCGCGGTCATCATCGGCCGCCCGGGCCAGAAACTCGACGACGCAGTGGCAAACCTGTCACGCTCGGGCAGCGCATGGTCGATCGCAGCCGACCTGACGAACTGGGGCCAGGTCGTCGAGGCGCAGATGCAGCTGGCGCAGAACCACTCCGACGCTACTCTCCTCGTCAACTCTGCGGGGTTCTTCCTACCCAAGCCCTTCCTCGACTTCGAGGTCGCGGACTACGACTCCTATCACGACCTGAACAGGTCAACGTTCTTCCTGACACAGACCGTCGTCCGGGGCATGATCGCCGGTGGTCAAGGCGGCGCCATCGTCAACGTCGGCAGCATGTGGGCGCACCAGGCACTCGCCGTGACACCCTCGTCGGCCTACTCGATGGCCAAGGCGGGCCTGCACGCTCTCACGCACAACCTGGCCATGGAACTCGCCGGCAACGGCATCCGGGTGAACGCCGTGGCTCCCGCCGTCACCGATACACCGCTGTTTGCAAAGGTTTTCCCTGCCGACCAGCTGCAGGGGTCGCTGGAGCAGCTCAGCGGCCTGCACCCGCTCGGCCGGATCGGCACCCCCCAGGACATCGCCTCCGCCATCACCTTCCTCCTATCATCGGACTCCAGCTGGACCACCGGCGCCATCCTCAACGTTGACGGCGGGGTCATGGCTGGCCGCAACTAAGAAGCTGTTGTCTTTCCGGACTTGAGGACTGCGTTTTTGCTGGTCGGGTATAGGGTCGGCGATCCCGTGGGAGTGGTGGCGTGTCGTGTCGTCG
>NZ_JBEYXD010000220.1:0-2718 GCF_040644975.1 Streptomyces sp. NPDC046900
CACCGGACTCCTTGCTCTGCTGGTGGACCTGCTTGGACTTGGCCACGCATTCATTCCAGAGCCACCGGCAGCGGTCCCACTCCGCTTCAAGTGCGAGCCGCGCGGTAGCAGACAGGCGCACACGAAAGGAGTACCGGGCATGCCCGGCCCCCTCCGTGGTCGCGTCTGTCGTCATGCATCCGAACCTATATGGGAGGACTGACAGTTGAGACCTCTTGATCGCCACGGGCTCGCTCACCTCGTCGCGGGTGGACGGTCTTTCGCCCTGGAGGCGAAACCCCTATTTCCTGTCCTGCTCCGCAGGAGTCCGATTCCTCCCCCGCCTGAAGGCCGGGGCATCCTCGGAGGAACCCGGTGAAGGCCAGGAAGTGCTCGGCCTTGCGTTCGTAGCGGCGGTGCAGACGGTGGCAGCCGCCCAGCCGGGACATCGTGCGCTCGATCGTCCAGCGGTGCCGGCCGAGCCGGGTGGAGGACTCGAGCCTTGCGGGCGATGCGGTGCGGGATGCCTCGCTTGCGCAGCCAGCTGCGCCCTGGAGAGGGACTGCAGGTCGTGGTTGCGCAACAGTTGCTGGCACTCGCGCCCGGCCTCGCATGATCTTTCGTACCGATGCCGCCGCAGCGATCGCGGGTTGAGCTTTACGCGGCCATCCGACGTGACGTCCCGCACCGGGACATCGAACCGTCGCGGAGACCCTGTGCCGACGAGATGGCGCGCGGGCCTCGCGGCGTCGACTTCATCAAACGATTGACGGGAGCGCGCCCGAACACCCCAACCGCTCCAAGGCATTAGCCAAGACAGGGCCAGGCCGCCGGGAATTGCCGTCCGTTGCGGTGACCGCCATCTGGCGTTCATACCTGTCTCACCGCTCCGGTCGACCGTGTTTCCTAGCGTCCGTGAGTGCGCGCACCGCTGACCTGCCGCAGCCCGCTGGCAGGTTCGGAGCGCTGCTGTCCGGTCGGTGTGCGACTGCACCCGACGACGCGAAAGGCCCCTGGAATGTCCGAAGAACCCAAGCAAACCAGAATCTCTCGTCGCAACGCGCTCGGCCTGTTCGGCGCGTCAGTGTCCGGCGCCGCTGCCGGGCCACTGGTCCTCGGCGCCGGAACCGCCGAGGCGGTCCCGGCGAGGTCGGAGGTCACCGGTCTCACCACCGGCTCGGCCACCACCCCCGTCCAGGGCCTGCACCTGACCTTCGGCGCCGACCCGCGCAGCCAGATGGTCGTCTCGTGGGTCACCGACGCGGCCGTCAAGAACCCCAGGGTCGTTTACGGCACGCTGAGCGGCGGCTTCGGCTCCACAGTGCACGCGACGACGAAGACCTACGTGGACGGCACCTCCGGGCGGACCGTCTGGGTCCATCACGCGCTGATCAGCAAGCTCAAGGCCGACACCGACTACCTGTACGCGGCCCAGCACGACGGCGCCACCCCCGACGCTGGTACCTTCCACACGGCGCCGTCCGGCAGGGCTCCGTTCACGTTCACCAGCTTCGGCGACCAGGGTGCGCCCAGTGTGACGTGGAAGACCGGTGCGAACCCGGCCGACGCCTCTGGCCGGGACTTCGAGCCCAACGCGACGCCCGCCGCTGCCGACATCGTCACCGGCATCGAGAAGGTCGGCCCGCTGTTCCATCTCCTCAACGGTGACCTCTGCTACGCCAACACCGGGCCCGACCGCATTCGCGTCTGGCACGACTTCCTCGCCAACAACAGCCGCTCAGCGCGATTCCGTCCGTGGATGCCCGCCGCGGGCAACCATGAGATCGAGTTGGGCAACGGCAAGCTCGGTCTCGACGCGTACCAGACCTACTTCGAGTTGCCCTCGACCGAGACCCAGCCCGAGCTCGACAACCTCTGGTACTCCTTCACGGTCGGCTCGGTGAAGGTGATCTCCCTGCAGAACGACGACATCGCCCTGCAGGAGGGCGGCGACATCTACATCAACGGCTACTCCGGCGGTCGGCAACTCGCCTGGCTGGAGAAGGAGCTCAAGTCGGCGCGGGCTTCGAAGGACATCGACTGGATCGTCATCTGTATGCACCAGGTGATGATCAGCTCTGCGACCGCCGCGAACGGCGCCGATGTCGCGCTGCGTGCGGCGTACGGCCCGCTGTTCGACAAGTACGGCGTCGACCTGGTGGTCTGTGGCCACGAGCACGACTACGAGCGCTCGTTGGCGGTGCGTGGCGTCGTCCCCGGCAGCGTCACCCTCACACCCAACCCGAGTCAGACCGCACTCGACTTGATCGACAGCGCGCACGGCACGACGCACATGGTCCTCGGCGGGGGCGGCGTGTCCGGCATCACCAACAACAGCTTCACCACCGACGACGCCGACGGTCACGGGCATCACTCGGCATACGTCCAGATGGAGCACGTCGGCAAGTTCAACTCGGTCAAGGAGAAGGAGACGGCGGTCTGGATCGGCGTCCGCGACGCGGAGCATCCGTACGGCTTCGCCGAGTTCGCCGTCGACCCGGGCCGTCACTCCGGTGACATGACCCGCATTCACGTCACCTACTACAACATCATCACGCCCACAGGTGAGCTGTCGGTCTTCGAGAAGTTCACGCTCCAACGCCGTCGTAGTGACGGCGGCCACGGCCAGCACTGAACCACCGCGACTAGGGCGCGTATTTGGTTGTGATCAACAGGTCGTCCGGGTGAGGTCCTTGAGCCAGATCATTGAGGCGCGCAGGTGGAGGCCGGCGAGGTAGC
>NZ_JBEYXD010000221.1:0-2575 GCF_040644975.1 Streptomyces sp. NPDC046900
GCATGCGACGACCCGTCCCCGCACGGCAAGGGATATATCGGGCACCCAGCCGTTCACGGCGGCAACGTCAGACCACAGACGAATCGAGGCCAATGACAGTGCCGCAGAGTCTGCTACGACCGCACCGACGAGAGGCCATTGGAGTTGTAGTCGACCTATTCCTTCCGCGTCTACGCCTCGGCCGGGCGGCAAGGACGGAGTTGCAGGCCATTTCGCAGGCATCCCCACGTGCGACAGCTCGGCTGCCTGCGCATCCGTCGCACCTGAAGCGGTCCTTGAACGCCCACTTCAGGTGCTTGACGGCCAGGTTCACAAACTGATGACGCCACTCGTAAAGATCAGAATTAGGGTCAGGCAACTGCGTTCCGCCCCGGCGGCCGGTCACAGCTCCCCGCCCTGCTCCGCAGGAGTCCCTTCTTTCCCCCGCCTGAACGCGGAGGCACCCACGGAAGGCCCGATGAAGTCTCCCTCTTCCTCGCCGGCCTCTTGATCACCTGAAGCACATCCGACGGCTTGGTGGCTCTCTCGGCGGTGGGGAGGATTTCGTAACGCCGACATCTCTAGCTTGTAGCTTCTCCAGGTATTATAGTGAACGCTACATACAGGTCATTGCCAGCCGTAGGACATCCCCAATCTCTGCGTATTGCGCCTCGACGGCCTGAGGAACGAAAGGATCCGCAATGCCCTCCACCATGATCCTTACGCAATCACGTCGCCTTTTCGAGGCGACAATCGCTCCCGAGCTCGCCCTAGTGCCTCAGGCACGGAACACCGCATTCGCGATCATGCAACTCTGGGACATAGATGAGTCACTTGCCGAAGATGTGCGGCTGACCGTATCCGAACTGGTCTCCAACGCGATAGAGCACGGTACCGGACGGGTCGAGCTGAGGATGACGGAGATGGCCGGCAAAGTGACGGTCGAAGTGTCCGACTGCAATCCCACGTCTCCCCAAATTCGCAACCCCCATGAGGACGACCCGAGGGGGCGGGGTCTGATGATCGTCGCAAGTCTCGCGCATCGCTGGGGCGTGAGTGAGGACGGCTACTCGGCCTGGGCCGCATTCCTTGATCACTCGAGGCGGGCCGAGGGCGGGGCGGGGGCCTAAGCGCAGGCTGGAGCTCAAGGCCGCACCTTCTGGTGGCCGTGATGGGCAGCATGCGTCCCGCATCCACCGCGTAATGCATGCTGCGGCACGGTGCGAGCTGGGCGTTCCTTCCCGCGTGCACTTGGGGACACGTCTGCCAACTCCAGCCCGCAGCCGGTGCGTTTACCGTGGCCTTGGCCCGGCACCGCCGTCTTCCTCCGAGCGGGGACCAGATCGCGTCCCTGGGCATCGAAGGTAGAGCGGGTCTACGACGCCGCCGAGCGACCAACAGGGCTAGACCGATCGTTCTCTCCCGCCATTCGCTAACCTGGGCGTATGAGCCAGAGGACGAAAGAAGGCGGCACGTCGGAAGCGCGATCGCGGCTTCTCAGCACGGCGACCAGGATCTTCTACACGGAGGGAATCCACTCCGTTGGCGTCGACCGCATTGTTGCGGAGGCGCAGGTCACCCGTGCCACGCTGTACCGGCATTTCACGGGCAAGGAAGACCTCGTCCTCGCGTACCTCGACCAGACCGACCGGGATCTCCGGGCGCAGGCCGAGGCCGCTCAGGCACGCGAACAGTCGGCGGCCGACAAGATCCGGGCCATCTGCCAGACCATCGCCGCAGGTATCCAGTACCCAGGATTCCGCGGATGCGCCTTCCTCAACGCTGCGGCCGAATACCCCGACCCCGACCATCCGGTCCACCGAGCCGTCCTGGCCCACCGGCAGTGGTTCAAGGAGACCGTCACGGGGTTGCTGGCCCAGACAGGCGACACACCCGCCGGACCCGCCGGCCGGCATCTCGTCATGCTCCGGGACGGCGCCATGGCCTCCGGCTGTCTGTCCGACCCAGAACTGGTCTCCGAGACCTTCCTGCAGGGCGTCGAGGGCATCCTGCGGACCCGCTCCGCCTGACCGGCCGCGTCGTCCTGCGCGGCCGCCCCGTCCGCCAACTGAACGGCGGGCACTCCGGCCATGTCCCACGACCGGACCTCACAGCCCCACGACCGGACCTCACAGCCTGCCTGCCGGTCCCGCGCCGGACGTGCCGGTCAGTGTGTCGGCTTTCGGTCAGGGCCGCCAAAGCGGGTACTCCCGCTCGGCCCACTTCCAGCCGTTCCGCCGAGCAACGCTTCCGTGCCACGCTGCAGAGCGGGGGCGGCGACGACGCCGAGCGCACCCAGCCCGAGCATGCCGAGGAAGACCCTCCGCCCGACAGGAGCACCCCGGCCCTCCGGTGATTCAGAGTTCACGTATTCATCCCCCAGGGGCTCCTCGGACCAGAAGCCACTGGTCCACGTCACATTGCGCATGCCTTCGCCTCGCGTGGCTCGGGCGCTTCGGCAATGCCGCCATCCGTTGGCCTGCGACTGCACACATGGCGGTCTGCACACATGGCGGGGCGCCGCCACGGACCCGCACACCGCCGAGCACACACCGCCCAGCGCGGCGAGGTGAGCGACGTAGTGCACGTCGCTCAC
>NZ_JBEYXD010000222.1:0-2525 GCF_040644975.1 Streptomyces sp. NPDC046900
ACTCCTCAATTCGCTAGCCAGAATGCACACATGAAGGTATATCAGGCTGGAGATGTGCCAATAATCGCACGTGAGGGGCTTCTGCGGCTGGTCGAGGTCGTCGACCGGATGCGGGCCCGCGAGGGCGATCGAGCGGAGGCGTCGTCGTGGACGGCGGAGGGGACGCCCGCCCCAGATTCCGGCCCCGGCGGGGGCGATCGAGGAGATCTGGGCGGGCTTGCCGGAGGTGAACCGGCAGGTGGCAGTCCGCTGGCTGGCGGACCTGGCGGGCCGGGGCCTGCCTCCGGATTCGGCGGCCGGGGATGCGCCCGGCCCGAGCGGTGAGGGTGCGGCGGCATGAGTGCGGTGCTGCCGTGGGAACGGGTGGATGGCAAGGTGACCGGACGGCATCGGGATGCGCTCGCGGTCGTTTACATCCGGCAGTCCACCCGCCAGCAGGTTCTTGAGCATGGGGAGTCGACCCGGCTGCAGTACGCGCTGGTCGACCGGGCGGCGGCGCTGGGCTGGCAGGCGTCCCGGATCATGGTCATCGACGACGACCTGGGCCGCTCCGGCGCCAGTGCGGTGGCGCGCCCCGGCTTCCAGCGCCTGGTCAGCGAGGTCTCGCTGGGGCATGTCGGGCTGGTGCTGGGCATCGAGATGTCGCGTCTGGCACGCTCGGGGAAGGACTTCTACCAACTGCTGGAGCTGTGCGCGCTGTCGGGCACTCTGCTGGCGGACACCGACGGCGTGTACGACCCCGGTGAGGTCAACGACCGGATGCTGCTGGGGCTGAAGGGGACGATGTCAGAGGTTGAACTCCACCTGATCAAGCAGCGGATGCAGGCCGGGAAGGTCAGCAAGGCCCGCCGCGGCGAGCTGGGCTTCGCGTTGCCGATGGGGTACGTGCGCCGCCCCTCCGGGGAAGCGGTGCTGGACCCGGACGAGCAGGTCCGCTCCGCGGTGCGGCTGGTGTTCGACACCTTCGCCGAGTTGGGCACCCTTAGCGGGGTGTTGCGCTACCTCGTGGTTAACGGGATCGACCTACCGATGCGGGCCCGTTCCGGCCCGGGCAAGGGCGAGCTGACCTGGCGGCGGCCCAACCGGGCCACGCTGCAGTGGATGCTGCACAGTCCGATCTACGCGGGGATCTACGCCTACGGGCGCCGCCGGGTCGACCCGCGCCGCAAGGTCCCGGGCCGCCCGTCCACCGGCAAGGTCGTCGTCGGCCCCGACCAGTGGATCGTGATGATCCCCGGCGCGCTGCCGGCCTACATCAGCGAGCAGACCTGGCGGGACAACCTGGCCCGCCTCGCCGCCAACGCGAGCAAGGCCGACACCCCCGGCGCCGCCCGCCGGGGCAGCGCCCTGCTGTCGGGGCTGGTCTACTGCGGCCGGTGCGGCAAACGGATGAGCGTGCGCTACCACGTCCGCGAGGGCCACCGCCAGGCCGACTACGCCTGCGCCCGCGAACTGGTCGACTACGGCGGACGGCTGTGCCAGGCGATGGCCGGCACCGGCATCGACACCCACGTCACCGCGCACGTCCTGGCCGCACTGGAACCCGCCGCCGTCGCGGTCTCCCTGCACGCGGTCGAGCAGATCGAGGCCGACCGCGCCCGCGTGGACCACATCTGGCGCCAGCGCATCGAACGCGCCGGCATCGACGTGGACCGCGCCCGCCGCCGCTACCGCCTGGCCGAACCCGAAAACCGCCTGGTCGTGCGCCAACTTGAGCAGGAATGGGAGCAGGCGCTCGCCGCCCAGCAGCAACTGCAGGAGGACTACGCCCGTTTCACCGCCACCCGGCCGCCCGTCCTCACACCCGCCGAGCGTGCGCAGATCACCGCCCGCGCCGCCGACCTCCCAGCGCTGTGGCATGCCGAGACCACCACGATCACCGACCGCAAGGAGATCATCCGCGCGGTCGTGGAGAAGGTCCATCTCGCCATCGTCGGCGACAGCGAGCAGGTGACCTGCACCATCACCTGGGCCGGAGGTCACACCACCACCGGCACCGCCACCCGCGCGGTCGCCCGGCTGGAGCAGCTCAGCTACTACCCCCAACTCCTGGACCGGGTCAGGGAACTGGCCGAACAGGGGTACCGAGCCAGAGCCATCGTCGAACGGCTGGCCGCCGAGGGATTCCGCGCGGCCAAGGGGCACGACAAGATCAGTAATCGTGCCGTCGACCGGCTTCTCGACCAACTCGGCTTCCCGCCCCGGCGACGCCGTCGTCCCACCTCCCCTCCCGGGGAAGCCCCAGGGCCGAACGAGTGGTGGCTGGACGACCTCGCCACCGAGCTCGGCATGCCCGCGATCACCCTGCGCGACTGGGCCACCAAGGGCTGGGCGCGAGGCCGCCGCGAGTCCAGGCCGCCTCACCGCTGGATCCTCCACGCCGACCCCGGCGAGCTGGCCGCACTACGCGAGCGCCGAGCCCGCCCGCCCGGCTGGTACACCCGCCGCTACTGGCAGCACCCGCTCGCCGCAGACACACAGGACACCGATTGACGCTCATGCGTGCATTGAGGTTGACACACCTC
>NZ_JBEYXD010000223.1:0-2446 GCF_040644975.1 Streptomyces sp. NPDC046900
GCGCATGCGACGACCCGTCCCCGCACGGCAAGGGATATATCGGGCACCCAGCCGTTCACGGCGGCAACGTCAGACCACAGACGAATCGAGGCCAATGCTTCGCCCCTTGCCGACACCGTCAGCGTTGCCGTCGCTGCCGTCCGGCCCTCGATACGTGACCACCGCTTTACAAGTTCGCTCGCAGCGCGGTGCGGCGTGCAGGAACGGGGCCTACTGGTCGCTCGCCGATCCGGCTGTGGCCGCTTTGATGCATCATCGTTCGCCGCCGTTGATGTCAGCTGGTGATGTCAGCCTGAAGGGCTATGCACTGACGGCCAACTCGCGTGCCCGCTGGCGTGCTTGGGATCTCACTTCCGTGAGTCGACCGTGGAACGAGTGGGGTTGGTCAGAAGGCACTCTGCCACCAACGATGCGGTGGATGGCCGTACGGCACGGCGTCCGGACGTTTGAGGATCCTCCTATCCAGAGGCTCCAAGATGGTGCGGAGCTCCCGAGCGCTCTTCTTGGGAAGCGCACAGATAGCGAGCTCCAATAGGTCTCGCTCGTCCGCCGGCTCAGGACAGCAGTCCGGTACACCACATCGGTCGCTGAACGGTGAAGGGAGCTGATCCCGCGGGGCCCTTGCGATGGCAGCCCACCGGGAGAGGGCCTGCTCGATGAGGCCTGGCTGGAGCCGCGTCCGCTCCAACCGAATGACCTGCGCCTGGGCTGGGCCTGAAAGCCGACCGATCTTCGAGTAGCTGCCACGTGTAGCAGAAAAATTCCTGCTCTCTGCCCGTAGGCGTGAAGGGCGCCTACGCGGCATGGCCCTTTCGGTTGTGAGTCATGAACGGCAGTCTGGCACGCGCACTCTCAGCTTGGGAAGCTAAGGTGATCTAGGGCTCGCTGCCGGGGCTGACCTGCGGCGGAAGGGTGTTGACGCCTGGCGGGCAGGTCCGTTGATTCCCCGCGGTTCCCCGTACGATCTGGCACGCGTCTGGCACGACCCGTTCGTACCGAACTCTCGGCGGGTGCGTTTCTCTTCTTGAGCGAGCGGCATGTACCTGCCCAATTCACTGATGCTGGGCCAACGCGACACAGGGCGTCCTGGGTGACCTTCACTCAGATCGGAACTCCACCCCACGGTAGGGATGTAGCGTCAGCGCATGGACTTTCGTATCACCGCTGAGGAGGAAGCGCTCGTCTTCCGGCTCGCGGAGCTCCTGGACGGCGGCACGCAACCGCTGAAGACGCAGCTCGTCGAGGAGCTGGGCCCGGACATTCGGCAGCAGCTCGAAGGGCTCAAGGCGAAGGGCTGGATCCTCGTCCGCGAGGCTGCAGACGGAATGATGGTCGTCGATCTCACCGGGCCGGCGTGGAAGGCCGTCCGCAGCCGCCACGACGTCGGCCGGTAACGGCCGTCGTGACGCTAGAGATTCGCCTACGCGATCCCATAAGGCCTGGGATCTTCGGCCTCATCCGGTGTAGCGTCGCTACAAGTAGTCGTGGTTCCGAAGTCCGTTCGCCCGTGACACATGTCTCGGGCGTTCTTGCTGTTCAGCATCTCTCCGGACCAAGGCGATCACCTCCGGATTCCGCACGGTGCGGGATTCCGAATTTCCTTGAGGGAGACAGGCATGGCCAGCGGTACCGTCAAGTGGTTCAACGGCGAAAAGGGCTTCGGTTTCATCGAGCAGGACGGCGGCGGCCCCGACGTCTTCGCCCACTACTCGAACATCGACGCCTCCGGCTTCCGCTCCCTGGAAGAGGGCCAGCGGGTCACGTTCGATGTCACGCAGGGGCAGAAGGGCCCGCAGGCGGAGCACATCCGCCCCGAGTAACAACGCAGAGAGAGACCCCGGCCGGATGGTTACCGGCCGGGGTCTCTTGCTGCCCGGGTGAAAGGGGAACAAGCCAGCGCGCACCCCCGGCAGCGATCCGCCGCCCCGAACCCGCAAAGTCACAAGGGGACGTCGACCTGCTCCCCCACGGCGAGCACGTCCGCAGGCAGAGAGGTCCGGTGGGCTGGTCAGCCCGACATCGACGGCTTCCGACAGCCAGCCGCGGTTGCGGTGGTTGCTGTACTCCGCTGCTGTACGGCAACGGCTCCGGAGGGCGCTTGATTCCTCTGCGTATGCGCTGGTCAGAGCCGTTCGGAGGCGACTACGGCCTACCCTCGTCCACGGATGGTCCGCGAACGGCCGCCCACCCCTTGAGCTTCGGGCTTCCAAGTACAGCATTCAAGCCACGACAGCGAGTCGTGGCCTGCGAGTTGAGGCGTGTCGGCGACGGTATGTCGACTCCTCAGAACGGAGGGTCTTCCGTCGAGGGCCCTTATGTGGCTGCTACCCGTGAGTGGCCGCTGTTCCCTGAGAAGTTGTTGTCTTTCCGGACGTGAGGACTGCGTTTTCGCTGGTGGGGCATAGGGCCGGCGATCTGGTGGGAGTGACGGCTTGTCATGTCGTCG
>NZ_JBEYXD010000224.1:0-2417 GCF_040644975.1 Streptomyces sp. NPDC046900
GGGTACCTCACCCCACTCGAAACCCGAGCCAGGCTGCAGCACGACTTCACCCCCGCAGCGTAAGCATCCGCTGTCCAAGATCAGGGGGGAACTTCCAAGGCCGGGTAGTTAAGGTTTCTGGCCGGGGTGCAAGGCGGGGCGGGGTCCGTCGCGGTGTGCGGAACTTGATCAACGCGGCTCCGTTGAAGCAGGTGTCGACCAAGACGTCCTGCCCATGGAGCCGCGTTGCCTGTCCATTCTGCCTCCCCGCCCGCCCTGGCGACCCTCTCGCGGGAAATCACCCTGGCCGCAGGGCGTTTCGCCGCCGGGCACCTGGGCGGACTGACGCCCTTCCTGCCTTTCGACCTGGTGGACGCCGTCCTGGAGGAGACCCGTGCGGTCCAGCAGCGGCTGCGGGATCTGCCTTCGCGGGTCGGGGTGTACTTCCTCTTGGCGATGTGCCTGTTTCCGGAGGTCGGATACCGGCTGGTGTGGGACAAAATGACGGCTGGACTCGACGGCCTCCTCCCGGCGCCGAGCACGAAGGGCCTGCGCGACCTTCGACGCCGGGTGGGCTGCGCCCCGATGAAGACCCTGTTTGAGGTGGTGGCCGGAGCACTGGCGCAACCGCACACCCCCGGGGCCCGTTTCGGCCCCTACCGCACCGTCTCCTTCGACGGCTGCAGCTCCATCAAGACCGCCGACAGCGAACGCAACCGGGGCTGGCTGGGCCGATGCCCGCACGGCGGCTATCCCCAACTCGAGTTGATGACGCTGGTCGAGACCGGAACCCGGGCGGTGATCGCCGCTATCTTCGGGCCCACCCGGGAGGGCGAGACCTCCTATGCCACCCGGCTGCTTTCGCACCTTCGCCCCGACATGCTGGTGCTGTGGGACCGGGGTTTCGACGGCAACGACTTCCTCGCCGCAGTGCACACCACCGGCGCCCGCATCGTGGGCCGCATCAGCCAGCGCCGCCGCCCACCGGTGCTGAAGAGCCTCGCAGATGCTTCCTACCTGTCGGCCATCGGCGGCGTCCCGGTACGCATCATCGAGGCCCAGGTCAGCGTCACCTGTGCGGACGGCAGCAGCTTCGCAGGCACCTACCGCCTGGTGACCACGCTGCTGGACGCCCACCGCTTCCCCGCCGACCGTCTCGTGCGCCTCTATCACCAGCGCTGGGAACACGAGAGCGCCTATTACGCGCTGCGTCACACCATCCTCGACGGGCGCGTGCTGCGCTCGTGCGACCCGGTCGGCGTCGAGCAGGAGATGTGGGCCCTGCTGGTCCTCTACCAGCTGCTGCGCCGGGCCATGGTCGAGGCGGCGGAGTCCCGGCCGGGCACCGATCCCGACCGCTGCGGCTTCACCATCGCCCTCCACACAGCCCGCGACCTGCTGGTACGCGCGGAAGGAATCCTCGAGCAGGGCCTCGGGACAATTGGAAGCAGGGTCTTGGCGGCGCTGCTGCCGGCACGCCGGCCCCGCGTCAGCACCCGAAAGGTGAAATCGCCCATCTCTCGATATGCGGAACGGAAGTTGGACGGCCGCCCGGACGCGAGCCAGACGGTGACTGCCGTGACGATCACGCTCCTACAGCCCCCGCCCCCTCGCCCCGAACTGCCGGCGGCCACGGTCCCCCAGTACGTCGGTGCCGGCAAGACCAGCAACCGCATGGCGCGCGTCCTCGCTGTGCTGCAGGAAGAGCCCGAGCGGCAGTGGCGGGCCCGAGAGATCGCCGAGCTCCTCGGCGACGTCACCCTCGTCGCCACTTACCGGCAACTCGCCCGCTGGACCGAGAAAGGGCTGATCAAGAGGATCCGTACAGGCCGCTACGCGGCAGCCACACCGCCAACGGCCGGTGCCTTGCGCCGCGGTCACCAGCGCTAACTACCCGGCCTTGGGGGAACTTCACTCGCCGGTTCAAGCGGGCCTGCCGCCGCCTGGGCGTAACCCAGTCCATGGGCCGGGTCGGCTCGTGTTTCGACAATGCCGTCAGCGAGTCGTTCAACAGCGTGCTCAAGGTCGAGTACGTCGACCGGCACACCTTCGCCACCCGCACCGAGGCCCGACTGAAGATCGCCACGTGGATCACCGGGTTCTACAACACCCATCGGCTACACAGCGTGTGCGGCTACCGCAGTCCGATCGACTACGAACACGACCACCGGGCCAACCCCGTCCTGGAGCTGGCCGCTTTAAGCATCAAGCCAGCCGCTGTGTCCACGATCTTCCCTCGGGTTCGTTCACCCTTCACCGTCAGCGAGCGGGCAGGAACAGGCGGCGTCGGGAGACGTCGCGAAGGTCTGCACGTAATCGATGGCTGCCTGCAACGCGTCCTTCAGCGGGGTGATGTCCCGAGCGACCTGGGCGAGGAGCATGCCGCCCTGGAATGCGGAGAGAAGCAGATTGGCCAGCTGCGTCGGATCCGCGTCAGT
>NZ_JBEYXD010000225.1:0-2378 GCF_040644975.1 Streptomyces sp. NPDC046900
CAGGACCCCAGATGCATCTCGTACACCGAGAACGGCGCCTCGTGCACCGCAGAGTCCGCACGCTGTGCCAGCCACTCCTCGTCCCCCCACACGTACGCCGACTCCGTCACGATCGACGCGGTGGCAGGCGGTACCTCGGCGTGCCGGGCCATGGGATCCGCGCGCACGGTGTGCGTGCCGTCCGGGCGCGTGATGTCGAACTTGTAGCGCGTCCCGGGCTCGATACCGGGCAGGAACAGTTCCCAGACGCCGCTCGAGCCGAGCGAGCGCATCGGATGGGCGCCGCCGTCCCAGTGGCAGAAGTCCCCGCAGACTCGGACCCCGCGCGCGTCCGGCGCCCAGACGGTGAACCGGGTTCCCCGGACCCCGGCGTGGGTCATCACCCGCGCGCCGAGCGCCGTCCAGAGCTCCTCGTGACGCCCCTCACCGATCAGATGCAGGTCGAACTCGCCGAGCGCGGGCAGAAAGCGGTACGCGTCGTCGGTCTCCAGCACCGTGTCCTCGTAGGCCACCAGAAGCCGGTAGGAGGGGATGTCCTGGAGCGGCAGCAGTCCCGAGAAGAACCCGTCGCCGTCGTCGTGCAGCTCCGCCCACTCCTCCCCCAGGACGACGGTCACCGAGAGCGCACACGGGCGCAGCACCCGGAAGGCCACCCCGGCCGCCACCGGGTGCGCGCCCAGCACCGCGTGCGGGTCGTGGTGCGTGCCCGCCAGCAGCCGCTCCCGGTCGCCGGGTGCCGCGGGAGCGGGTTCCGGGGTACCCGACGACGATGAGGCGAGGGGCGGTTGTCGGGCGATGGTCACGGCGTCAGCCTCCTCAGGCCGGGGCGTTCGGCGAGGCGTGCGATCGCCGCCATCGGCACGGGCAGCCAGTCGGGGCGGTGCCGGGCCTCGTACAGCACCTCGTACACGGCGCGGTCCGTCTCGTACGCCCGCAGCAGCGCGGGTTCCGCCCGGGGATCCCAGCCCGCCTCGGCGGCGTAGCCGGCGCAGTACGCCTCGCGGCAGCGCAGGGCCCACTCGGAGCGCCAGGGCCTGCGGGCGTGGGCGGCGTAGTCGAAGGACCGGAGCATGCCCGCGACATCACGGACCGGGGACCGGGCGCGGCGCCGCTCGGGGAGCGGGCGGGCCGGCTCCCCCTCGAAGTCGATCACGTGCCACCGCCGTTCGGCCCACAGCACCTGTCCCAGGTGCAGGTCACCGTGGATGCGCTGGGCGGGCCGGGGCGTGCGCAGCGCGCTCAGCTCGTTGAAGGCCTCACGCAGCCCGGACGCGTGGGGCAGCAGTTCCGGTACGGCGTGGATGGCGTCCCGCAGGCGGCCCGTCATCGCGGACGCGAGCCGCCTGTTCTCGGGCGCGCCCCGGGCCTCGACGGGGAACGCGGCGGCGAGTGCCAGATGCACCTCGGCCGTGGCCCGCCCCATCTCGTACGCCTCGGCCTCGAAAGCCCGCCCGTGGGCGAGGGCCTCGAGGGCCTGCGTCCAGCCGTCGACGCCGCCGCGCAGGAACGGCTGGACCACACCGAGCGTCGCGTCCCACGGGCTCGAGGTGCGGAACCAGGCCACCGGTGCGGGTACGCGGGTGCATCCCTGCCGGGCCAGGGCCCAGGGCACTTCCAGGTCCGGGTTGATTCCGGGGCGGACTCGGCGGAAGACCTTCAGGATGTACGTGTCGCCGTACACCAGCGAGGAGTTGGACTGTTCGGCCTCGAGAAGACGAGGGGCCAGTCCGGTGGGGATCGACACCCGCCAGTCACGTTCGAAGCGGAGGGCGCCCGTGGTGTCCGGCGTGCGCAGCCGCTCCAGGAGCAGCGACGCCGTGTGCGGTTCCTGGAGGGCGTCGTGGACCAGCAGCCCCGCCAGGGGGCCTTCGGTCACGCGCCCCAGTACGGCCGGGGAGAGCCGGGGCGACAGCGACTCCCCCACGCCGAGGAAGAGCTGGTAGCAGTCGTGGGCCGGGGCGGCGCCCGGCCCGCGCATCGCGGGCGGTTCGGCGTGGTCGGCGCGTACCAGGACGTGCAGGAAGTCGGGTTGCAGCTCGGTCACCGACAGCAGCGCCAGATCCGTGACCGGGCGCCCCTTGCCGGCGAACCAGCGCTGCCGTGGCAGCCACTGCCGCAGCAGACCGGAGAGCGAGGCCAGCAGCGAGGTGGGGCCGAGGCTGTACGGGCGGAGCGTTGCGGTCTGGGTCTTCGCCATGGCATCGCGTCCTTTCCGTGGCGGCCGGAGGATCAGCGGCGATCGGTCAACTGCCGACGAACAGATGGACCCTGGTGGCCTGCGGCACGTTCTTCCGGAGTCGGAACCAGTAGAAGCCGTGGCCTGCGAGGGTGAGCAGGTAGGGGAGTTCGCCGATGGCGGGGAAGCGGACTCCGCCGAT
>NZ_JBEYXD010000226.1:0-2349 GCF_040644975.1 Streptomyces sp. NPDC046900
GGGCGGGCCCGGGGGCGGGGCCGCGTGGGGGAGGGGTAGGGCGGCCCGGCACCGGGGTGGGACCCGTCCCCGCCTTACGCCGGGGGAGCGTTGGGGCAAGGGACGGGGACTTGGGGTGGTGCGGAGTCAGGGGTTGGGGAGGTCGCCCAGGGTGATGACGGTGTACGCGCGGAGCCGGCGCACCATCTGCGAGGCGAGGAACCAGCCGAGGCCGGGATGCCCGTAGGGGAGCGCCTGGTCGGTGGCGGGCAGAGCCTGCAGCCCACCGTCGCCGTACTGGTAGGGGGTGCCGATCACTCCGTATAACGGGACACTGTGCGCCAGGAACCCGGTCGGTCGACCGGCGAGATGCGGGCACTGCTGCGCCGCCGCTCGTGCGTGCTGGAGGCAGACCGGGGGTTGCGCGGTGCGCACCACGGCGTCGTCGGGCCGCACCTCGCCTGGTCCGGCGAGGAAGACGATGCCGTGGTGGGTGCGGGCGGGCTGGGCGCAGACCTGGCAGCGCAACTGCTCCATGCACTCGCGCTGGCGGGAGGGGTGGACCATCCGCCACCGCGGCCGGCCGGTGGGCAGGCCGCCGGTTCCGATCGTTTGGGAGCAGCGGCCCCACAGGACCCCGCGCAGGTCGCGGTCCTGTGCCATTTCGTTCCAGTAGCCCAGCTGCAGGCGTCCGTCGGGGCCGCGCAGGGCGCGCAGCGAGGACAGCAGGTTCGCCGGCGCGGCTGGTGATGTAGGGCACGAGCTGGTTCATGGTGGGGCTGGCAGAGCTGGTGAGGTGGGTGGTCATAGGCTGGCTTTCCATGGGTATGCGGCGGAAGGGGGTGCTGAGGTCTGGCGGCCGTCTGCTGGAGGCGACCCAAGTGGTCTCATGTAGTGGTCATCCCGCCACAGGGCGAGCTCGCGTACGCGCGGCGGCCCGATCCCGAAGCGGCCGCCATGGGCCCGGTCGCCAGGGCTGGGGAGTACAGGTCAGCGGTGGCGCAGCACGTGGGCGCACCGGGTGTGGATACGGCCCGCGCAGGCGGCTCCACCGGAAGCACTGACGTGCCCGTAGGGCATCGAGTCCTCACGGTCTCTGATCGGCTTGTCGCAGGCCAGACACATGACCACACCCATCAGCGCCTCGTAGTGGTCACACAGCGCCGCCAGGGCGCGCGCGAGTTTTCGGGCGTAGGCCACGGCCCGGTGCGGCCCGTCACCGGCAGCGGCCCGCAGCTTGACGCGGGCCTCGCCGATGCAGGCGAGCGCGCAGTACCGGGGCACGTCATCCGTCGGCAGCTTCAAGGCCACCTGCTCAACTTCCGGGATGATCAACTGCATGTGGCCGCGCAGCAGACCGGTCAGCCCGGCCAGCTCCTCGCCCTCCGGTGACTCGGCGCCCGGCCCGATCAGGCGGCTGATGCTCTGGCGCATGGTGTCGATATCGACGGGCTGCGTGAGGGCTGCTGCGGTCACTGGGACTGCTCCGATCCGCAAGGCGGCTTGACCATCTGGTGGACGGCCTGCACCAACGCTGCCGCTGGCATCAGCCTTGTGTTCCGGCGCGGGTCAAGGCTGCGGTGCAGGCTCCCTGTCTCTCCGGCTGCTCGGCACGGGAAATGTGCTGCAAAGGGGCGAGTGCCGTCGATTTTCAGGGCGTTGACGGCTGAGTATGACGCGGATAAGAGCGCGGCTCTGGTGGTGTCCTGCGCCGGTGAGTCAGAGCGTGCACCACGGGGTGCCGTCGAGGCCGGGCCCAGCTTGTGCCCACCACTCGTTGGCCCGCGCTGATGTCGGCTGGGTGTCACGGTGCGCGGGGCTACGGTCGGGAAGCGGGTGGTCGGCATCGTGCGGCTCCTCGGCGCTTACGGTGATCAGGGTGTGTAACACCATGGGCCCTCAACAGAGGCTGATCCGAGGACTTCAAGAGGTCTTTTGTGTCGTAGAACCGGACTTTATGTAGCTTCTCAAGGTGATGGCTGGTCAAATAGGGGGCCTTGGGTGACACTTGCGTCTGTGCCCAAGACGGAGGTGAGGCAGTGGGACGCCCCGCAGGTAACACCAGGCTCAAGTCCGCCCGTATGGCGGCCGGTTACCACTCGCAGCAGGCGCTAGCGGACGCCCTTAAGGTGGGAGTCCGGCAGGTCCGCAGGTGGGAATCAGACACCCCGCCGTGGCCGCAGCCAGACGTTGCCCAGGCTCTCACCCGGTTGCTGGGTCAAGACCTTGAGTCCCTGGGGTTCGCCGCATCGAACGGGCCGGGGTCCGACCGCGCGCGCCGTGCTGTCCTCGCCGATACTGCGGTCGGCGTGGGTCTGCCCGCCGTCCCCACGCAGGCTGTGCCCGTGCAACCCGCCTCAGTCGCACATG
>NZ_JBEYXD010000227.1:0-2257 GCF_040644975.1 Streptomyces sp. NPDC046900
CCCGCGGCGCCCGTGCCACTGTGGCTGGTTCCGTGGAGGGTGCACGGCCGCGGACCGGCGGGGACGTAGTCGCCCGCCGCGGTGCGCGTAGCCGGCCAGCTCGCCGCCCCGTCGTCGTCGAGGGCGCGGCCCGCCGCGCAGGCGAGGAGCACCAGGGCGAAGACGACGATCCAAGCGCAAACGGCCAGGATCAGGGTGGGGGAGCGGCGGTCGATTCGGGGTTACACGGCGTCACCTTTCAGGCGGAGAGAGGTTGAGGCCGCGGATGCTCGAGGGCTGGAAGGCTGGAAGGCCTTGCGTCGCTCCTACTGCCTGACCTGCGGCGCGGCCGCTTACGGTCGAGGGCATGGACACTATCCCGGAGCCGGCCCGCCCGTGGCGCCCGGAGGACGGGCGGCAACCCGTGGTGTGGACCTGGCCCAGGAGCGACCCCCCAGCACTGTGGGTGCGATCAGGCGGCGCGTGGCGGTACGCGACAGTCATGGCGCGGCAGGACTGGGCGGACGGCTCGGTCGTCTACCTCCAGCGCGCCGGCACCCCGCTCACGCAGGGCGTCCGCGACGAGGCGGGCGCGCTCCTGGTTCATCCCGCAGTCCGCGATGTTCTTCGCGAGCTCGTCCGCGGCACGAGGCTTGTGCCAGTGAGCGAGAGCGGTCAGCTCAGCGCGCGGCCAGGAACAGGCAATGATGGCAGCCATCCGGTCAGCCGCCACGGCTTTGCCGGACCGCTCGTTTTCCGACTTGGGATCGTCCGGGTGTGACAGCAGCGATTCGACAGCTGCCCAGGCGCCCGCGACGGCCGGGGCCAGCGGCCCTCGGTTGACGGCGGCGGCCAGTTCGAGAGCGTCGTCGATGCGGCTACGACGCCCGGCGACCTTGTACAGATGTCCCTCATTCACGAGGGTGAGGACGTCCGCTCCGCGTGCCGGCGGATCCAACGGGATGGGTTGCGAGTGCCCGGCTACCCAAATCTGGGGGAGCGGAACGACGCCGCCGCGGTCTCGGCGCAGGAACTGGGAGCGGGCCGTCATCCGCTCAGGAGCTGTCGGGCCTGCTCAGCAGCGCTGAATGCGTCCAGCGCGGTGAAGAGCCCTCCCGGGACGCTCTCAGGGGCCGGGGCCTGCCTCGGTGGCCGCAGTCAGACGCTTCGCCAGGCCTCCAAGCGCTGCGCGACCGCTCTGAGGTCGGCCTGCTGCGCGCGCACCGACTGTGCCAGCTCGTAGAGCTCCTCGTCCTTCACCCGCACGGGCTGGCCGGAGAGGTGCATGTACTGATAGGTACATCCCCACCCGATGACCAGGTTGTAGTCGGCGAAGGGGCGCTCCAACAGCGCTGTATGCAGGAATGTCGCTGCCCTGGCCGGGACCTCTTCGTAGTAGAGGACGTCGCGCTCGCGTTCAAATTTGTGCCGATCAGCCATGAACCCGAGGGCGCCCCAGTCGGCGATCGGCACATTGAGCGGGGAGATCGCGGACTGGACCTGCAGGACCCACCCGACGTCGACGCGGATGATCGGGCTCAACGGAGGCCTTCAGGGAAACGCGCCACCACACCAGGCAGGACACGAACGGCCTCGGCGACGGCGCCTTCAACGAAGGCGAGCCGGTCGGCCTCATCCACGATTACGTCGTGAGCGTGCTGCTTGAGGCTCTTGCCGGTGATCGCTGCCCGTTCCCGCAGTCGGGCCATCTCTTCCGGGGAAAATTCAACATTGAGTGCTGGCATACCCCTACGGTACCCGGGGTGGTACCTGAACGGGTACCACCCAGTCTGCTCCGGTGCGCGCTGTCCGCCCCCAACCAGCTTCTCCACCTCACATCACGGCGCGGAGACCCCACGCCAGTAGGCAGATGTTCGCGGGGCACGCTCCACTCCGCTTCTCGGCGCGTGTGCTGTGCGGGCTGTTTCCCAGTCGCCTGCCCACGGGGTGATGGCACGGCGGCGGCACGGCCGCCGGCGGGCGCCGGTGCAGGTGTGGAGCCGCCAGTCAGCGGCTGCCGGCGACCTGGTCCGGTGCGGGTTGAGGCAGTGGCCAGTAGAACCATGCCGGCCGCCGCCCAGGCAGGTGAGCAGTGCATCCTCAGGCATCTGCAGGATCGGGGCGCAGCGCACCAGCTGGGCAGGTGTGATCGTGCTGGTTCCGTCGAGCCAGGCCGTGCGCGCAGCATGCCCGAGCCGTCGATGTCCGGGTGCCGTCCGGGATCGGCCAGGATCCGGAAGAGGTCTGCTGCCGGGGCGTCGATGCGCCGGGAGACCAC
>NZ_JBEYXD010000228.1:0-2175 GCF_040644975.1 Streptomyces sp. NPDC046900
CGCGGGCCAGTTTGATCTTCACACACCAGACAACTCGCGCGGCCTTCTCCATGTCCCCGTACGTGACCAAGATCAATCGCGGGGCAACCCGTTAGCCTCCCACCGCTGCCGCCACTCCTCGACGGTAAGTTCGGCCTTCTCCAGGTTGTGTCGCAGCTTCGCCAGACGGCGGCCACCCACCACGATCGACGGGCGCCCGGATTCGATACGGGCCTGCACGACCGCTAGCCGGGCGGTGAGGATCTGCAACCGGCGCTGCTTCTCGTAGCGCTCTGCCTGGTCGGCGTAGCCCCGCGTCTTGCCCGCGTGCTTGCCGCACGGCGCGGCAAGGCGGCGGGAGATCGTGCGGATAGCGTGGCGCAGGCAAGCGCGCTCATCGAACAGGACGCGCATGCTGAGCTGGTACTGGTCCTGCGAGGCGCGGGTCATCGCCCCCGCCCAGCGGGACGACGACACAGCGGTGAGGTTCTTCTTCCGGGCAGCGCGCTGGTTGTCCTTCGCCTTCACCCTGCCGACCGATACGCGCTCGGCGAGGTCGGCCCGCTGGTGGTGCCCGAGATGCTCACCGACGAGCCACAGAACCTCGGCCTCTTCGGTGGTGACGCACAGCCGGTCCCGGATACGGGCGCCGGTCGGTGCGGCGATGGTGAAGGGGGCCGCGAGCGTGCGCAGCTCGCGCTTCTTCTTACGACGTCGCGGCATGCTCGCGGCCCTCCCTGCGGTGTCTTGTCGGGGATCGGTGTCAGTTGTCTACGGGATAGGCGTCGAGGTAGCGGACACCCTGCTCGGGCGGGATCGGTTCTCCGGTCTCGTGGTCGACGCAGTGAGCCTCCAAGGTCTGTTCCTCGGTGAACGGGTGGAATGTGCCGTCCACCAGGTACCAGCAACGCAGCTCCTTGACGAGGATCTTCGTCCCGTTCGGAGCCGTGTGCGAGATCGCGTGAGTGAAGGTGCGGACGGTGATGCCCAGTTCGTCTCCGTCGTGGACCATGCGGTGCAGTCCGGCAACAACCATAGGGTTTTCGATCTCGACGGAGCCGTCCTTGCCGATGGTCACACCGGTGCTCCAGCCATTGCTGAAGGTCACCAGGTGATTCCCTGTGCCGGCGGGAGCGACCAGGTTGTTGATGGTGGCCTGGACGGGGCTGCCAGGTTGGATGGCGAGCGCGGCAGCAGCAAGATCCCGTGCCTTGGTGAGCGAGGCGATCTGCTCGTCGCTGGGGAATTCGTGCCGCCAGCCGGTGAACGATCCGACCGCGTTGTGGCCGATCACGGTAACCATGCCCGCGCTGCCGGGCGGCTCGTAATCGCAGGCACCACGCCCGCAGTACAGGCCCTCCCAATCCTTCCGGCGACGCGCCGTTGCCGGCTTGACCTCGATCGAGAATCCGCAGCCGGGGCAGGCGATAGCAACCTTCCCGGCCTGATCCTTGGCCTTGGCACTGGATCGCTTCTGCTTCTCCAGCAGGAACCAGCCTGGTGGTTCCTCATGCCACCGCGCTATGTCCTCCCGGGCAGGAAACTGCTTTCCCTTCCGCTTGAGTAGCCGCCGAGTAATCCACTCGCAGTCGCTGCCGAGTGCCTTGCGGATCTCCTCGATCGTTGCGCGGCCCTGATGCAAGGAAGCCTCCTTCATCAACTCGCAACTCGCCATCCAAACAGTACACATGCCAACCCTGACCAAATCGCCTTTCTCAACAGTCCACTTGACCGCCCTCGTCAGCGCACGGGCCTTCGCTGACCTGGAGCCGTACAACCGGCCAGAGAGCGCACGCCGCAGGCCCTTGCGCCTGTCCGACAGCCCCGAGGCAACGTCGGTGAACTCTCCGACCACGACCCGCTCCCCGCCGCCTCACGCAGCCGAACCATCTGCCGGTCCAAGTCCCCCTCGGCCCGCTGCCGATGCGACGACACACGCCCGTACAGGACCACCCCACCTACCAGCGGCAGCGCAGGATGCCCCCTCCGCCGTGACAGCGCGTCAAGGTCACCGACACGGAAGATCCGCCGGCCGCCAGGCGAACGCCGGTCCTCCAACACGCCTTCGAGGGTGTAGCGGCGCAGTGTCCCCGTGGAAACACCTAGACGAGTCTGTCCAAATACGTTCAGTGATCGAAGGCGGTCAGTGAGCGGCTGACCGCCTGGCCGGTCTGGAAGTTGTGCCATATCGCCGCT
>NZ_JBEYXD010000229.1:0-1941 GCF_040644975.1 Streptomyces sp. NPDC046900
GATCGGGTAGGGAGGCCGGTTCTCCCGGCCCCCCTCCCACACCACCGGACATGCGGGCCTCGCATCCGGCGGTTCGTTCAGTTGATCTCAGGCGGTCCTGAGACGCTGCCACAATGCGGCAAAGGACTTGTAGCCCTCAGCGTCCCAGTAGGCGTTGTCCAGGGCGCGGTTCATTTCAATGGAGAGAGATGCTTTCCACTTCCGATGTCCGGCGACCAACCGCACGTCATCGGGCACCTCTTGGCCAAGCCTTCGCACCATGCGGACTCGGTTGGTGGCGTTCTTCCATTCGATCCATCGCACCTGGCGAAGCCTCCGGCGGGTCCACTCATCGAGCTGCTTGAACGTCCAAGAGGAGTCCGCAACCTTGAAGTAGGCAACCCATCCAGTCATGAACCTCCGCAGCTTCTCCAGTCGGTGTTCCATGGACACTCCCCAGGACCTAGAAGTGATCGTCCGGACCGTCTTCTTCAGGCGGTAGACCGCCTTCCGGTCAATCCGGATCCTCACCGGCCCTTTCCCACCGGCTCGGTAGTAGCCGAACCCGAGGAGGGAGACCTTGAACGCTGGAGCCGCTTTGGATTTCTCCCGGTTCACCTTCAGCTTCAGCCGCATCTCGATGAAGGTCGTAACCGACGCGAGCACGCGGCTGGCCGCCCGCTCCGAACGGACGAAGATCATGACATCGTCCGCGTAACGTACGAAGCGGAGGCTGCGCTTGAAGAGTTCGCGGTCAAGGTCGTCCAACATAATGTTGGAAAGCAACGGGGAAAGCGGGGAGCCTTGCGGCGTCCCCTCCTCCGATGCCACGACCGACCCCTCGGCCATGATGCCGGCCTCCAGGTACCGGCGAATCAGCTTCAGGACCTTCTTGTCCTCCACCCGGCGGGCCACTCGCGCCATGAGCGCGTCGTGATTCACACGGTCGAAGAACTTGTCCAGATCCAGGTCCACCGCCCAGCAGTTCCCGTCCTCGACCGCCCGCTTTCCGACCTTCACGGCCTGGTGGGCGGAGCGTCCCGGACGGAACCCGAACGACGCCCCGGAGAAATGAGGGTCGAAGACGGGCACGAGGGCCCGCGCAATAGCCTGCTGGATCAGTCGATCCAGCACACGTGGGACACCCAGCATCCGTTCGCCACCGTTCGGCTTAGGGATAGTCACCCGACGGACGGGAGCGGGCTGATATGTCCCCGCGTCAAGCTCGGCCCATACAGAGGGCCAGTTTTGGGCGATCCACGGCCGCAGTTCCTCCGTGGTCATCCCGTCGACTCCGGGGGCTCCCCGGTTTGCTTCGACGCGCCTGAGCGCCGCGAGCAGATTCTCCTTCGAGAACACCGTCTCCCAGAGGAATGCGGTCTCGCGGTGATTGTTGTCCCGGTGAAGCGCCGTCCGGTCACTGCGCTCCCCAGACGGGTCGGCCGTATGCACCGGCCTTACCGCTTGGGGATCTGCCGAAGCAGTCTTGCAGCGGTCAACGTGACCCGATCGAGCAGACACCCTTCTTCCAATCCACTAAACGTTCGGTCCTTCCCGAGCCCTTGTCGGCCTGCTGCCTACCCGTCTCGGTACTACGACCTCTGCTGACTTCTGTCCGGCAAACCCGGGCCATTGCTGGTCCGGGTCGTCACAATCTCCGCCATCACACAGTTACAGGTGACACCCGGACAGACCTCCCCAGATAAGAACGACAACTTTCCCCGGACCGCCGCCGCGTCTACGTGGTGGCCTTCTTGGTGAGAACGGGCTTCGGCGCAATCGGCCGCCTTACCCAGTCCACCCCGCCTCTACACGGTTCTTGTACATCGGTGCCCGGTTTCGCCTCCGGCTTCCTCCGGACCCCACCTCACGGTGACGCCCTTGCCCTTGGCTAGCGAGTTAGTCTCACCTCTCCTCGTCGGGACTTTCACCCTTTAGTTGTCGCCCATGCTGGGCGTACCG
>NZ_JBEYXD010000230.1:0-1918 GCF_040644975.1 Streptomyces sp. NPDC046900
TCCACCTCACCGAGGAGACGGCCCGCCACAACGGCCACCTGGACATCCTGCGCGAGATGCTCGACGGCACGACCGGCGACTAGATCCGGCAAAGACCATGGGCGGAGCCGGAGCCGGATCGAGGCGAGGGTGAGCGTGCCGTGGACGAGGGAGCCGCGCGTGTCGAATCTCGCGGCCACGGCCCGGCAGCTCGTCACCGCGTTGATCGTCCGGCCGCTTCGCCGCCTCCGGCAGCCTTGGTGAGGGCGCCGTCGACGGCGATCTGGTCCAGGACGAGACCGACGACGCGGTCGTGGGCATCCAGCGCGATCCGCTTCAACCGCGCGAACAGGCCCAGGCGTATCCATTCGTCGTGTGGGTTGTGGAGGGTCGTGGCCGAGCAGGTGGAGTCCGCGATTGCCTCGTACGAGCAGCCGCATCGCAAAACCTGGAGCAGCTTGCCGAACACGGTCCGGTCACTGATCCGGCGTCGGTGGCAGCCCAGCGGGTGGGTCGGTTCGAACGGTGGTCGGTTGCGGCAGCAGGGCGGCGAATGGGTCCCAGAGCGGTTCGATCAGCCATGAAGGCAGCGCAGGCACAGATTTCTCCAGTGATCGCAGAGCGTCGCAACTCCATGACCACGGCACCTGTACCTGCCCCATCCGCCCCCAGCCTCCCCGCCGCTTGTCTGCAAAGCGTCGAACGCTACTCAGCCGATCCGCGTGTGCAGGTGCTCCAGCGCCGCTTTCAGCGCGTCCCCGGCTGCGACGGCCAGGTCGGGCTCGACACCGACGCCTTCCCAGTTGGTACCGGTGACCGGGTTGATCGAGCGGGCGGCGGGAACGGTCACGGTAACCTGCGGGGCGACCGGAATACGGTCCGTGGGGTGGGCGCCACCGCGGGTGGTCTGGCCGATCAAGGTGGCGCGCCCCAGCACCTTCAGGTTGTACGCCAGCTCCTCGCCGCCGGAGAAGGTGAGGTCGCTGGTCAGCACGGTGACCGGGCGGTCCAGGTAGCGCGGTGCGGTCAGGTGCCCGAGGGTCCAGTACTGGCGGGTCATGTCCGTGGCCCGCTCGTAGATGTCGTTCAGGTGTATCCCGTCGTCAGCGAAGAAGTAGCTGCACCACAACTGCACGCCCTCCGGTGAGCCGCCCCGACACTGCCGCAGGTCGATGACCAATGCCTCGGTGCCGGCGAGCAGTTGCATGGCGGCAGCGATCGCGGGACCACCCAGATCGGCGGGGGCGATCATGCGCAGGTCGAGGTAGCCGATGTTGTCGTCGAGCTGCTCCACCCGCCGGATACCGTAGTTGCTCTTTCTTGCGTACTGCTCGAAACGGGCGCGAGCGACGTCCTTTGGCTCCTCGTCCATCGACTGTGGTTCCTCGGTCCACAACAACCGCAAATGCTTGTCCGGACAGACATTCTGGAGGTCGTCCGTGACTCGTTCGCACAGCTCCCGTACATCCAGGTCCTGATATGCGCCTTCGTCCAGCCGACGCCGGATCGCCGCGTCGATGGCAGCCGTCTTTTCGGGGAACACGTAACCGGCGGTGATCTGGGCCAGCGCGGCTTGGAGTATCTCGTGATGAGTCGTCATGCGCGCGATGGTAGGTCCGGGTCGAACGGGTGCCCAACGGATTTCACGGCCGCTTCTTCACGTGCTCCGCTCACCGACTTTCTCGACGGTACGATCACTGAGCACCGGACGCTGTGCGACGGCCCGCCTTATCCAGACCGCCTACCTGCGCAACCTCTGAGCGTTGTTGACCGTCGGTCAGGGCGTGGCGCGGGGGAGTGTGAGAGCGGCCGGTATGTCGGGCGGGTTTTGGCAACGGGCTCCTCTGTCGGCGGCGGCTGAATCGTGACCCTCTTTGGGCGGTTGAGTTCTGACCCATGTCTTGAGTTGGTCTTGTCAGTCGTTGCCGTTGCTGGTCGG
>NZ_JBEYXD010000232.1:0-1812 GCF_040644975.1 Streptomyces sp. NPDC046900
TCCTCGACAGCGAGATCGACCATGCCCTGACCGCGCTACGCGCTCCGAACCCCGACAAGACCACCGAGGTCAAGGCACTCAACACCCTCCTCACCGCGCTCAGCTGACCAACCAACATGACCGACTGCCCCGGCGCCGGGGGCAGTCGGCATCAACACCGTTGCGTCGAGCCGGTCGGTGGTTCGTCAAGCCGCTGATGACAGCCCGGCCCGCGCTCCGCACCCACATCGGCTCCCACATCACCGGAGAGGTGACTGGCACGCCGAGCACAACTACCGGGTGAGGGTGTGGCTGTGAGAGTGGGAGACGTCCACCGAGTGACCGTTCTCGGACCGTCCCCGAGCCGTGCGAGGTCGGTCGAGACAACGACCGAAGCCCACGGCATCCGAACTGGTCAGAGCGTGGGCTTGTGCGACCAAGCCCCTCCTGGCAGCACCCACCGAGATCCGGCCGGTGGAGAGCGACCCCCTCGGCGACCCCAACCAGGGCGTGATCCAGTAGCAACCGGCTGTCTGAGCCGTCACGGCAGAGCGTGTCGATGCGGTATCCGCACGGGACCGCCATCAAGCCCCACATGAACAGCCGGGCCTGCCCTCCGGTGTCGAAGTACCCAGTCGCCGCGTCCGCTTCTCGCTCAGCCGACGCTGGCGCCGCCGTCGACGCGCAAGGTCTGGCCGGTGATGAACGCGGCGTCTTCGGAGAGCAGGAAGCAGATGGCGGCGGCCAGTTCGCGGGGTTGACCCAGGCGACCGAGCGGAACACCGGCGACGTAGCGGGTTTCGCCGGGCGATCCGGGTGGGTTGTGCCGGCGGAACAGCTCGGTTTCCGTCGGACCGGGAGCGACCGAGTTGACGGTGATTCCCTCGCCGGCGAGTTCGCCCGCCCAGGCACGAGTACAGAAGTCCAGCGCTGCCTTGGCGGCTCCGTACGAGGTTCGCTCGGGCAGGCCGAGGGTGACGAGGCTGGTGACGTTGACGATGCGGCCCCAGCGCTGCTCGGCCATTCCGGGCAGGACTGCCTGGGTCAGTTGTACGGCGGTGCGGACGTTCAGGTCGTAGACGGTCAGCAGGTCGTTCAGGTCCACTTCGGGCAGCAGGGCGGGGCGGACGATCCCGACGTTGTTGACCAGGGCGTCGACGGTGCCGCGCTGCAGGATGTCGTCGAGGGTGCGCGCGGTGGCGGCGCGATCAGCGAGGTCCACGGTGTAGAACTCGCCGGGGAATTCCTGTGGAGCGGAGCGGGCCAACCCGATCGGATGGTGGCCGTTGGCGTTCAAACGATCGGCCACCTCACGGCCGATGCCTCGTGACGCGCCGGAGATCAGCACTCTTCTGGAAGACACGGCTTCGGTCTCCTCAGGGATTCACGGGGGCGGGGCCGAACGTGCGAGCCAATGCGCGGAGGTGAACTGGTCAAGGGGCCGCATCCCACGGGTGTCTGCGAGGCGGGACGTGCTGCGCCGGCACGCCGTGCTGCGTCGCGACAGGCCACGTCCCCTGTTGTGGTCCAGCCGTAAAGGTGTCCCTTCACATGCTGCGCTGCGGGACTCGCCTACATCCAGTCAGCGTACGCCGCACCCCATCTACTGGCAGGCCGGCCTCCGGGGCATTTTCACATTTACCAAAGAGGACGTCTTGTTTCGTGAGGCCCTGGTATTCAGCCTTCCGCGACTATTTCATTTCCTTGCCCGCGGAGCGAAGGTTTTCGCAGGCCACGCTGCAACGTCGTTCGATTAGATGATCTTGATCGGGTAGAGTCCCTGTCTCGTGCCGAGTGATCATGTTGCTGGTGGGAGCTATCCGGAGCGGGTGC
>NZ_JBEYXD010000233.1:0-1767 GCF_040644975.1 Streptomyces sp. NPDC046900
AAGACCCACAAAGGAAAGCGCCTCGGTGAAGAACAAAAAGCCGCAGGCCGGGGCCACTTCTACGCTTGACAGGCCCGGCCCTCATGGGTGGGGTGATGGCGGAGGACTGGTTCTGTCGGCCCTTGGCGTTGAGTGGGCATGGCTTGGGCCCGACGCTCGGGCCGGGGTCTCCAACGGGTTCCTCGGTGGTGGGCGGGCAGGGACAGTGCCGCAGGTCAGGTAGCCGGTCGCGGTAGTGCCGTGAGGCGGGCGAAGGCATTGATGAGTTCGTGCCGCCAGGGCCAGGTCGCGGCGATCCGCAGGCGAAGGCGGCGGCCGCCGTGAGTGATGCGGGCGGCTGCGTGCAGCAGTCGGTAGCGCAGCTTCTTTGGCTCGGCGGTGACCAACTCTCCTTCCAGCAGCAGGGTCTGGGTCCAGGCGAGCAGGTCGGTGGCGGCCAGGGACAGCTCCAGCCACGCTTGGTTGAGGGTGAAGTGGCGGGAGGGGAAGCGGCCGAAGCCGGTGGACTTTCCGCAGCGGATGCGGTCCTCGACGCGTGCGTGCGCGCGGTGACGGACCTCCAGGTGCTGCAGCGAGCCTTCGCCGTAGGGGGTGTCGGTCAGAAAGGCCTGGTGGCGCATGCCCTCGTCGAGGTCGAACACAGACAGTTGGGCGCCGGGGTGCGGGCGCTCGCGGCGGACGATGATCCGGGTGCCGTCGGGGTAGCCGTCCAGGTCGACCATGCCGGTCAGCTCGGCGACCTCGGCGCCGATGCGCAGGGTGCCGTCCTGCTCCAGCGCGGGGTGCCAGACCTCATCGGGCAGGGCGCGGATCGCGCGGCGGACCGGCTCGGTGACGGGATGTCCGACCGAGAAGGATGTGTGGACGCCTCGGGCGCGTAGGGCCCGCAGGTGAGCCAGGAACGCTTTGGCTCCTCCGGCGCTGTCGGTGCGGACGAGGATGGGGGTGCCGTGGCGGCGGTCGTCGGGGATCTGGGCGAGCGCCGCATCGAGGACGGTGATGTGGTCGGCGGCGGTGTTGGCGCCGGCGTTGCCTGGCCGCAGCAGTCCGGCCAGGGCTTCACCGGTGTTGTCCAGGAAGCACAACAGCGGGTGATAGCCGAAGCCCCGCTTGTAGGTGGCTGCGGCCTGCTCTTTCTCGGAGTGGCAGGTGACCAGGGTGGCGTCCATATCAATGACCAGCCCGGGCAGGTCCCGCCCGCCAGCCTGGGCCGCGGGTATGCCGCTGTCCGTCTCCGCGGCCTGCAGCCAGGCGACCTCGCGCGCTGCAGCTCGGGCCGTGCGCAGTGCTGCCAGTGCCGTGTGGTCGATGCCCGCCAGGAGGCGCCAGGCGGTCGGGGTAGAGGCCACCGGGCCGAAGACCTCGGCCTGGTCGCGCAGTAGGGCCAAGTCGGCGATGGCTTCGCCGCCGTCGGCGAGCATCACCGCCACGTCCACCGCGATCCTGCCTGGGTTGTGTCCGGTGCCGCGTGGCCGCAGGCGGCGCAGCGCGTCGGTGAACGCGGCGGTCAGGCCGGTGGCGTCAGCGAGATCGGCCAGCAGACGGGACCCAGCATGGCTGACCACCCCGTGGCCGTCAGCCGAGACGACGAGCTTGGGGCGCGACCCGGTAGTGTGCACGCAGAAAGTGCCTTCCTGCTGGGATGACAGAGACCTTCGACAAGCCTCACCTTCCCACCCATGAGGGCCGGGCCTGTCAAGCGTAGAAGTGGCCCCGGCCTGCGGCTTTTTGTTCTTCACCGAGGCGCTTTCCTTTGTGGGTCTTCCT
>NZ_JBEYXD010000234.1:0-1723 GCF_040644975.1 Streptomyces sp. NPDC046900
CCTCGATTCGTCTGTGGTCTGACGTTGCCGCCGTGAACGGCTGGGTGCCCGATATATCCCTTGCCGTGCGGGGACGGGTCGTCGCATGCGCTGCGGGGGCGTCGGCTTCCACGGGGCCGATGGTGGTGCGGTGCTCTCCTCTCCGGTGTCGTCGGGGTGGTGGCCGGCTGTCAGGTACGGGCCGGAAGGTCTGCGGTCCGTTGCCAGGCGGCGGTGAACGCCGCTGTCCAGGGCCAGGTCCGGTCCAGGTGGAGGGTGCGGCGTCGGGCGTGGGCGGTGAGGCGGGTGGGCAGGTGGTAGAGCTTCATGCGGAGGGTCTGCGGTTCAGCCTTGGCCAGTTCGGGCTCGTCGTGCAGGAGGAGGAGACGGGTCCAGGCGTCGAGGTCGGCTGCGAGCGTAGTGGCCAGCACCCAGGCCGCGTTGAGCTGCCAGGACTTCGAAGGCAGCAGCCCGAGCCCCACCCTCTTGATCGCTTTCACCCTGTCCTCCACCTCAGCGTGATCACGGTAGAGGGCGTCGACGAACCACACCTGCCCGGAGGCGGGCACCCCGGAAAGCCCATGGTGGGAGGGGATGTTCGTAGCCACGATCTGATAGCGCCAGCCGGTGCGCTTCTCGAAGGCCGTCAACTTCTTCGCGTCGCGCCGCGACGGTTTGACCCGGCGCACGATCAGCCGCATCCCTGCCGGCCAGCCTGTCAGGTCGCGCAGGCCGGTCAGCTCGGCGACCTGGTAGGTCAGCCACTCGCCGTCGGGTCCTTTGATCTCGTGGACCTCGCCGTCCTGCCGCAGTGTGGCCGTCCACACCTTCTCGGGCAGCAGCGCGATGGCTCGCTCGTCCGTCTCGTTGATGGCCCAGCCGGTCACCCAGCGCACCCGGCGCCGGCTGGTGGTCAGGGTCTGGAGGTGGTCGAGGACGTCGTGGCTGAAGGCCGCGCCGTCGATCCGGATCAGCAGCTTCGACCACAGCGGCAGCGGGAGTTGCCGCAGCGCGGCGGCCAGAACGCTCTTGTGGTCGGCGACGTCGTTGGGGGCTGCGTTGCCTGGCCGCAGCAGCATGGCGACGCACTCGCGGGTGTTGGCCACCCACGCCCCCAGCGGCATGTGGCCGAAGCTGCCCTTGAAGGTGCCCGCCGCGCCTTCCTTCCGGCTGGTACAGGTGACGATGGTCGCGTCCAGGTCCAGGACGTACCAGCCGGCAAGCTCCCGGCCGCATACCGAGATCCAGGGGAAGCCGCCGGGGCGCAGGGCGAGCAGCGTCCACACCACGCGGCGTATCGCGGCGCGGGCGCGTTCCACCCGGGCCGCGACCGGGGTGTCGATCGCCTCCAGGGTGCGGCGCAGGGTGCTGTCGGACACCGGGCGGGGAAACAGGCGCCGCCAGTGGTCCTGGAGTTGCTCGGCTTCCAGGATGTTCGTCGCGCCGAGCACGATCGCGCAGGCCAGCTGGACCAGCGCCACACCGCGGTCCCGCCAGCCCGGCCCGCTGCCCTTGGGTAGCACCGCGCTGAGCGCGAGGGTCAGCCCGGTGCGGTCGGCGACCCTCCGCAACAGCACGATGCCCGCGTGGCCGATCAGGTTGTCATCATCGGCCCGGACGTCGAGCCGCTGATCCCAGCGGGTAGCCTTCACCTGTTGGGTGCCCCTTGCTCTGCGGCGTTCTCGATCTCAGCAATCAGATCATCGCAGGCCGGGGGCACCCTTCTGCTATCGGAGCGTCAGTT
>NZ_JBEYXD010000235.1:0-1717 GCF_040644975.1 Streptomyces sp. NPDC046900
CTAGAAGACTGCTGAAAATCTCGGGTTCTGGCCCCGGCTCGGTGGAGTCGGGGCCAGTCTTGTAGGCATGCAGGGGGAATGGGCCGGGGAGTTGGTTGGGCCGGATGTGTGGGAGACCTGCCGGGAGTTGATCCCGGCAGGGAGTGTGTTCGCGTTCCTCGCGGAGCATCGTGAGGTGCTGTTCCCGCCAGGGATGTTCACCGACATGTACCCCTCGTCCAACGGCCGTCCGAGTCTGCCGCCGCAGGTCCTGGCCGCGACGGTGGTGCTGCAGAGCCTTTACGGGCTGTCGGACTTCGAGACGGTCCAGGAGTTGCGGTGTGACCTGCGGTGGAAGGCCGCCTGCGGGCTCGGCCTGTACGACACCGCTTTCGACCCGTCGCTGCTGACGTACTTCCGGCGCCGGCTGCGTCACTCGGCCGACCCGACGCGGATCTTCACCAAGGTCAAAGAGGTCGTGGCCGCGACCGGCGTGCTCAAGGGCAAGCAGCGGCGGGCACTGGACTCCACCGTCCTCGATGACGCGGTGGCCACCCAGGACACGGTCACCCAGATCATCTCCGCCGTCCGGCGGGTGATCCGCGAGGTCCCCGGCGCGCAGGAGACCGCAAAGCAGTGGTGCACGGCGCACGACTACACCGACCCGGGCAAGCCGAGGATCGCCTGGGACGATGAGGCCGCCCGCGCCGCGCTGGTCGACGCGCTGGTCACCGACGCCCTCAACCTGCTCGGTCACCTGCCCGAACAGGAACTGGGCGAGAGGGCGGCGAACGCGGTGGGCCTGCTGGCCCTGGTCGCGGGCCAGGACGTGGAGCCGGCCGAGGGCTCCGACGGACGCGACGGACGCTGGCGTATCGCCCGGCGGACGGTCGCGGACCGGACCGTGTCCACCGTCGATGCGGACGCGCGGCACATCCACAAAAACCGAACCCGCCACCAGGACGGCTTCAAAGGGCATGCGTGCTTCGAGCCGGAGACCGGGCTGTTCACCGCGGTTGCCCTCACCAGCGGCTACGGCCCCGACAACCACGAGGCCGCTGTTGCCTGCGATCTGCTGGCCGACGAGGACGAGGGCCAGGAGTTGACCGTGCTCGGCGATTCCGCATACGGCACCGGCGACCTGCGCGCACACCTGCAGGCCGACGGCCACACCCTGGTGATCAAGCCGCCGCCGCTGCGGCAGGCCATCCCCGGCGGCTTCACCATCGACGACTTCCACGTCGACTCGGCGGCCGGCACCGCGACCTGCCCGGCCGGACACACCGCCAACCTCGGACAGGTCAAAGCGGACGGTGCTCGCACCGCCCAGTTCAAGCGCATGTGCACCGGCTGCCCCCTGCGCGGACGCTGCACCACCTCCAAGACCGGGCGCACCCTCAACGTCCACCCCCAGCACGAACTGCTCACCGCAGCCCGCCACCAGGCTGCCAGCGACCCCGTCTGGCAGGACGAATACCGCAGATGGCGGCCCCCGGTCGAACGTGCCATCGCCTGGTTGGTCGCCAAGGGAAACCGCCGGGTCCCCTACCGCGGCGTCATCGCCAACAACGTCTGGCTCCACCACCGCGCCGCCGCCCTCAACCTCCGCCGACTGATCAACCTCGGACTCACCAGGTCCAACGGCAGCTGGCACCTCACCCCGGCCACCGCATAAGCAAGAAGGGCTGTCCGACCTACGGCCGGACAGCCCACGACAAGATCTTCAGCAGTCTTCTAG
>NZ_JBEYXD010000236.1:0-1714 GCF_040644975.1 Streptomyces sp. NPDC046900
GGGATCCTCGGGGGCTGCGTAGGGTGCGTCGGGTCCGGTTCTTCCGGCACGGCTGGATCACTGACCGAAGCGTCTGCCTGCAGGCGACTTCTCCACGCTGATCGACGGCTGGTTGAACCCCCGACGCACGTGCGTCCCTGTTGGGAACCCGTGGCCACGGCAAGCGCGTGGACCTCTGCTACCGAATGTCCGGTCAGCACAACCCTGCGGAACACGTGCCTGGTTGTGGCGGAAGCCCTCCGGACACGGACAGCACCTGCTGCGGGACGGAGGCATCTGTTGAAGCTGCACCTGGGAATCGATGTGGCCTGCCGGGCCTCTCACCGGGCCACCTGCACCGACGCCGCCGGAGAGATCCAGTTCTCCGGACGGCGGTTCACCACCACCGCTGACGACCTCGAACGGTTATGGGACGGCCTGCCCTCCACCGACGACGTCACCGTCATCATGGAGCCCACCCGCAACGCCTGGGTCCCGCTCGCCGCCTGGTTCGCCCACCGTGGCGCCAAGGTGGTCCTGGTGCCACCGGAGCAGGCCGCTGACCTGCGCGACTACTACTCCAAGCACACCAAGAACGACCAGCTCGACTCCCGGATCCTCGCGCGGCTGCCACTGCTGCACCCCGAAGGACTGCGGGACCTGTCAGACACAGGGCCGGCCGACCCCCTGCGACGAGCCGTCCGTCGCCGCAGCTCGCTGGTCGAACGCCGCACGGCCACTTTCTACCGGCTCGACGCCCTGCTGGAGCTGCTCGGACCCGCCTGGGCCGACGCCCTGGGCACAGGCGCCTACTCCAAAGCCGCGCTGGCCGTGCTGGAGAAAACCGGAGCCGACCCCCACGCCATCCGCCGACTGGGCCGCAAACGCCTGGCCGCCCTGCTGATCCGACACAGCCGAGGCCAGTGGCGCGAGGAGCACGCGGAACAGATCACGGCTGCCGCCCGGCAGAGCCTTGAGCTCTGGCCCGACGGCGCCCTGGACTTCGCCGAACTGGCCGAGGACATCGCCGGCGAGGCCCGCATGGCCGCTCACCTGAACGCGCAGATCATCACCCTGGAGGACCGGATCGCCATCCTTTACGAAGAAGCCGACCCCGGCCAGGTCATCGCCTCCGGGCCCGGCTTCGGCGTCATCACGGCCGCGGGCATCCTGGGCCGGCTCGGAGACCCGAACCGCTTCGCCAGCCTGGCCGGTATCCGCGCCTTCACCGGCCTGGTTCCCCGTGTCAGCCAGTCCGGACTGACCAGCCGCAACGGCCCACCCACCCGCCAAGGAGATCCCGGACTGCGCGAGACCTTGTTCAAGGCCGCGGACATCGCCCGGCACGTCGATCCCACCCTCGCCGCCCGCTACCACGATCTCGTCGCAGGCAAGGGCAAACACCACAACTCCGCCCTCTGCACACTCGCCGCCGTCCTGGTCACCCGCCTGGCCGCCTGCTGGCGCAACGGCACCCTCTATGAACTCCGCGACACCGACGGACGCGAGATCACCGAGGCCGAGGGACGGCAAACCTGCACAACCCGCTACAAGGTCGACAAGACCGCCCGAGCGAAAGTCGACGTCCGACGGCGAGCCCAGCAACTGAAAAACCCAACGACGAGCCGGCGCGAGAAGGAGTCGCGAAGCGCTCCGGCAACCGGCCCGTCGACAACCACCCTACGAACCAAGCCCCGAGATCACCACGATCTGCTTGACGTCCGTTAGGAACTCA
>NZ_JBEYXD010000237.1:0-1693 GCF_040644975.1 Streptomyces sp. NPDC046900
CCGCCTGAGATCAACTGAACGAACCGCCGGATGCGAGGCCCGCATGTCCGGTGGTGTGGGAGGGGGGCCGGGAGAACCGGCCTCCCTACCCGATCATCTCAAGACTGCTCTGACCTCGGCTGTGGGCACGGGTCCGCGGTGTTGACCTCAGCTTACGGGGCGCTGCTGCCGCTCGATGTACTGCTTCACGACGGTGAGCGGCGCCCCTCCACATGAGCCTGCGAAGTAGGACCCGGACCAGAAGTGCCCACCCCACAGGTACCGGCGGACGTGCGTGTCGTACTCCTTGCGCAGCAGCCGGGCGGAGACGCCCTTGAGGCTGTTGACCAGCTTGGAGAGCTGGACCTTCGGCGGGTAGTGCACCAGCAGGTGCACGTGATCGTGCTCGCCGTTGAACTGCTTCAACTCGGCCTCGAAGTCCTCGCACACCTCCCGCATGATCTCCTCGCACCTGTTCAACATGGCGTCGGTGAACACGCCGCGCCGGTACTTCGTGAGGAACACCAAATGGACATGCAGGTTGTAGACAACGTGACGGCCGGTGCGAACGTCGGGATTCGGATTCCATCGCGGCGACATAAACCAACTGTAGTATGGTGATCGCTATGAGTGACAACACCCTGGTGAAGCGGCAGTTCGGGCACCGTGCCCGGCTTGCACTGTCGCCTGCCGAGGTGTCGAACGCCGATGCCCAGGCGCACGCGGCCCGCACGATGTGGAACCTGCTGCACGCCTGGTGGCAGATGATGCCGAAGGACAAGCGCACGCCTGCAAACGCCGATGCCGCGATACGGCAGGCCCGCAAGGACCTCGATTTCCTTGCCGTCCTGCCCGCGCAGGCCGCGCAGGCGGTGCTGAAGACGTACGTCCAGGCATGGAAGAACTGCTGGGAGGGCCGGGCCAACGCACCGAACTTCAAGGGCCGCTTCCGGTCCGCGATGAGCGTGGACGTCCCGCAGGGCCGCGACCTGAACATCAAGCGGGTGCACCGCGGTTGGGGCATGGTCAACCTGTCCAAGATCGGCCGGGTCCGATTCCGCTGGACCAAAAGCCTCCCCGTCGGCAAGCACGCCACCACCGATAACCGGATCACCGGGGCCCGGCTCATCAAAGACGCGCTCGGCTGGCACATAGCCTTCCGTGTCATGACCCAGGAGTCCGCACCCGCGCCCCACACCGGCCCCGAGGTCGGTATCGACGTGGGCGTCACGGTGCCCCTCGCTCTCTCCGACGGCAACCATCAAGACCATGGCCGCCCCGCCAGACTCCCGGACGGCACCGCTGACCGGGACAAGTGGCTCACCCCGAAGGAGAAAGCCAAGCTGCTACGCCTGGAACGCGAAGCAGCGCACCGCAAAGGCTTCCGCAAACGCGGTGAGAAGACGTCCCGCCGCTTGCAGCAGACGTACGACCAGATCAAGCAGCTCCGCGCAAAAGCCACGCGCCGCGCCCTTGACTGGCAGCATCAGACCACCACCTACCTCGCCCGCACGTACGGCACGGTTGTGGTCGAAGCACTCACCATCACGAACATGGTCAAGTCCGCGAAGGGCACTGTCGAAGAGCCAGGCAAGAACGTCAAGCAGAAGGCCGGTCTCAACCTTTATCAGGGTGGTTGTACTGGTGTCCACGACGTCCACCACGATGGAGTGAATCTATGTGGTGGACGGCTTTTCTTGGGTCTGTCAGGCAC
>NZ_JBEYXD010000238.1:0-1680 GCF_040644975.1 Streptomyces sp. NPDC046900
GTCCTCCGGGTCGTTCCCGCTGACCAACGCCCACACCATCCCTGCCTGTACGAACACGGTGCCGGCGAGCACCACCACGAGCACGGCGCGCAGCGCACGTACTGCCAGCTTTCCCACGGCCTATCCTTCCATCGAGTTGCGATGAGAATCCATCGAATTTCGATAGGTGAAGCAAGGGGTGGGATGGAGGGTGGGCGGTGGTTTCGCACTGTGGCGGGCCGCGCTCCCATGGAATGGCGTTCGCGCGAACAGTCTTAATCTTGTCGAAGTCGGCCTCGCTTGAGCGCAAATCGGACGCCACCCGACTACGCCGAAGCCCTGCGGGGGAGGGGCACCTTTTGACGGGGGCGTGCGGGGATCAACGAGGGTTGTCGGTGTCGGATCGTAAGCTGTTGGGCGTGCCGACGACTGATGCCTCCTCTCCGTACTCGACAGGTGGGGGCGGTGTCTGGCTCGAACACTGTTATGCGGCGACGCTGGTCGCCGCCCTGCTGACCGAGGATCCGATCAGCGAGCTCGGTGACGATGTCGTCCCGCATTCTGTGCGTCTGCAGGCCAGCTACATCAGTCCGATCGACGATGTTGTGGTGGAGGGACGTACCCGCGACGGCTTCGTGCGGCGGGTGTCGATCGGGGTGCGCAGGGATCCGGACCTGATCACGAGCGATGAGAAGTCGGTTCCGTTGGTGCGGTCCTTCCTGCGGGTGGTGACCGAGCACTGGGATGAGGTAGCGGCGGGGCGCTGACGGGTGGCGCTCGCGGTCGGTGTCTCCAGCACGGCTGTGCGGCAGACTGACGCGCTGGCCCGGATCGCGCGGTCGGTGTCCTCTGTGATGGTCTGCGGGGGAGTGTCGGTTGAACGTCGTCGTCTGGGCGTCAGTGGCGCAGGTGCGGTGACCTGGTCGTTGACGCTGACGGGTGGTGCTCACTCGTTGCTGGCATGAGTGACGAAGGGCCATGTCATTCTCATGCCGACCATCACCTCACCGACATCGAGCACCTTGAGTTTGATCTCTGACCCGGCTGCGGCGATGAACACCCCGACCTCCGGCCGCATTTGACGTGCGCCCTGGGCGGCGCGGGCGTCCCGGGGAGCAGAGTGCGCTCACCGGTGTTGCGCGTCGGCGGGCCGCCGCCCCCAGCAGCTTGCGCAGCGGGCGCCAAGTGGCTGTCGAGGGGAGGGTATTCGGTTTGTCGGCTGCGGCTTGCGCACTAGATTTCTTCACACGAGTGGCGAGGTCGAGCCGGTTTCGCCTTCGCACCTGAGCAAGGGGACACGCGGCATGAACGCCCGCAGCATCGATCTCGACACCCTCCGCCGCGACCTGGAGACCAGTGAGCAGGATGCGTACGTCCGGGCGATGGCAGTGCGAGCAGACACGGGATGGGGGCTCTATCACTGCTGGGCGCTCATCGGGGCCGAGCCGCCCCAGTGGTCGGAAGCCCTGTGGAAGTACCAGGACCACGCCTTCGTTGCGTGTCGTGTGCCCGCGGCGGTGCTGGCGGGCCTGTGCTCACCGGAGGCAGGCTCGACTCTCACTCTCGGGCCTCTTGCCGTATCGGTTCCTGCAGCGATTGGCCCCGCTGTCGACGGCGGCTGAATCGTGACCCTCTTTGGGCGGTTGAGTCCTGACCCAGTCTTCAGTTGGTCTTGTCAGTCGTTGCCGTTGCTGGTCGGGA
>NZ_JBEYXD010000239.1:0-1652 GCF_040644975.1 Streptomyces sp. NPDC046900
CCTGGCCGGAAAATCACGGCATCGTAGGGCATGCGGGGACCTGCACCGTGCCGAGTATGATTGACGGGTCGTCCGGTCAGGCAGGCGCAGGAGTCAGGGTGACGGTGTTGCCGAGGCGTTCGAGCTCGCGAACGAGTTCGCGAGTACGGCGTTCGGGGTCGGTGCGGCGTTCGTACCAGTCGGCGCCCAGATCGGTGTAGCGGGCGCTCGGATCGGCGATCAGCTGCCAGACAATCTCGATGATGTTGCGCGCGAGTGCGGTCTGCGCCTTCTTCTTCGGTTTGCGTTTGATCAGGCGCCGGTAGCGGGTGCCCAGGAAGCTGCGGCTCTTGCCGGCCGTGACAGCGGCGGTTCCAAGAGCCCGTCGAAGCCAGGGGTTGCCGTGCCCGGTGCCGCCGGTGGAGTGCTTCGCCCCGGACTGCAGGGTGCGCGGCGTGAGCTTGGCCCAGGAGGCCAGGTGGCCGGGGGTGGGGAAGACACTCATGTCGAAGCCGGTCTCGGCGAGGATGTTCTGGGCGGTCACGACGCCCACGCCGGGGATCTCGGACAGGCGCTCCACCAGTGTCAGTTGTCGGCCGCCTCCGGCATCGGGGCCGTCCGTGCGGGCGGGGTCGAGTTCGGCGATGGCCGCCTCGATGCGGTGACCGAGGTCCGCGATCTGGGCGTCCAGATGGTCGATGCTTTCCAGGTACAGACGGATCAGATAGCCGTGATGGTCGTCGAAGCGGCCCCGCAGCGCCTCCATCAGATCCTCCGGCTTGGCCCGTAGGCACCCGTGGGCCAGACCGGCCAGGACGCGGGGGCTGCGTTCTCCGGAGACCAGTGCCCGCAGCATCGCTCGTCCGGAGACGCCGAAGAGGTCGGACACCACGGTGGACAGTTTGATCTGCGCGTCCTCGAGGACCTTCTCGACGCGTTCCTTGAAAGCGGTGCGATCGGCGGTCAGCACCGCGCGGGCGCGGGTGAGGTCGCGTATCCGACGGACCGCCGCGGGCGGGACGAAGGAGCGCCGTAGCATGCCGCGCTCGGCAAGCTTGGCCAGCCAGACCGCGTCCAGCTTGTCCGTCTTCGGCCGGCCGGGGACATTCTTGACGTCGCGGGCGTTGACCAGCCAGCAGGTCAGGCCCCGATCCTCAAGCAGGTAGTAGAAGGGCCGCCAGTAGTCCGAGGTCGACTCCATCACCACCAACTCGATGCCCTGGCAGACCAGGTGGTCGGACAGCTCCAGGATCGCTGCGGTCGTCGCGCCCGTCTTGAAGATCTCCTGCCGCTTATGGCTCCCGTTGCCGGGTACCCGCGTACACACCATCGCCGAGGCCTTGGCGATGTCCAGGGCGGCGACGTGCGCCACTAACTCCCCACCTGTGTCCAGCTCCGACACCTCGATCTGATCACCCATCACCGTCTCCCCTCCTGTGTCCGCCGCCCCATGAGGCGCTGGTACGGGTCCCGCCCGGAGGGCCGCAGGGGGATGCCGAGTCTGGCCGGCGTGCTCGAAGCAACATGTCACTGCCCCGCGGTGCAGCCCCGGCATCAGACTTGTGGACGGACTCAGCAGGCCAGGGTCATGTCGACGTCGGACGCGGGCGGCACCCAAGCCGATTTTCGCGCCGTCACTACGGCGCGGGCAACGCGCCACCCCAACTTGTGGG
>NZ_JBEYXD010000240.1:0-1643 GCF_040644975.1 Streptomyces sp. NPDC046900
CAGGTCAGCGATCCAGCGCACCTTCGGTGCGCGCCGGGGGCGTGGTAAATCCCGTGGCGTGCGCCGGAGGTGCTTCTGTCTGCCCTGACGTGGACTGATCCCGGTTCGGAACCATGGTGAGGTTCGTTCCGGCCGAAACCGATGCCTCTGTGATGCCGGTGAGCTCGCAGGTCAGCGTGGTGCTGGGGGCCGTCCACGGGAACCGTGGAGTGTTGCTGCGAAGCACGTGCGTCAGAATTCCTGATTCACCCTGGCCCTCCCGGAACGGCGTACTCGGCTGTCCGGAGAGGGAGGGAGCAAGACCGTGGACGTGCTGCACGAACGCTGTGCCGGCCTCGACATCAGCAAGAAGGACGCCAAGGCGTGCGTCCGCACCCCGAGCACGAAGCGGCGGGGGTCCTTCACGACCAAGACCACGACGTGGGGATCGACAACGAACGCGGTCCTCGCTCTGCGGGATCACCTGCTCGCCGCAGAGGTGACGCTGGTAGTGATCGAGGCGACCTCGGACTACTGGAAGCCCTTCTACTACGTACTGGCCGAAGACTTGAACGTGATTCTCGTCAACGCGCGGCAGGTCAAGAACCTGCCCGGCCGCAAAACAGACGTCTCGGACGCGGCCTGGCTGGCCCAACTCGGCGCCCACGGCCTGGTCCGGCCCTCCTTCGTACCGCCCGAGCCGGTCCGCGAACTACGCGACCTGACCCGGGCCCGGACCACCGCCACCCGTGAACGCAGCCGTGTGGTCCAGCGGCTGGAGAAACTGCTGGAGGACACCGGCATCAAACTGTCCTCAGTCGCCTCCGACATCATGGGCGTCTCCGGACGGGCCATGCTCGAAGCCCTCGTCCGCGGCGAAGCCGACCCGCAGATCCTCGCGGACCTGGCCAAACGCAAGCTCCGCAACAAGATCCCCGAACTCACCGAGGCCCTGACCGGACGGTTCCGCGAACACCACGCGTTCCTGGCGCGGCTGTATCTGGACCAGTACGACCAGCTCACCACAATGATCGACGAGCTCACCGGACGGATCGAAGAGGCGATGGCACCCTTTCGTGACGCCCTCGACCTACTCGACACCATCCCCGGCATCAACCAGGCCACCGCCGAAGTGATCATCGCGGAGACCGGCGGGGACATGACCCGGTTCACCTCCGCCAAACACCTCGCGTCCTGGGCCGGCGTCTGCCCCGGTCACCACGAGTCCGCCGGCCGCACCAAGAACACGAAGGTCCGGCCCGGCAACCCCTATCTCAAAGGGGCACTCGGCCTCGCCGCGTTCGGCGCGGTGAGAACCAAGGACACCTACCTCCAAGCCCGGTACAAGCGGCTGACCGCCCGCCGCGGCCCGCTCAGAGCATTGGTCGCCGTCGAGCACTCCATCATCACTGCGATCTGGCACATGCTCACCGACAACGTCGCCTACCAGGAACTCGGTGGCACCTACTTCACCCAACGCGACCCGGAACGTGCCACCCGCCGGGCGATCAATCAGCTCAACCAGCTCGGCTATACCGTCACCCTCAACCCCAGGGAGACCGCGGCCTGACCGGCAGACCCGCACACCCGGCAGCCCCCAACGGCCACCGGGCACCCACCCCTGCCCACACCCGCCCTGACCTGCTGCTATTTACGCGTCAGAG
>NZ_JBEYXD010000241.1:0-1607 GCF_040644975.1 Streptomyces sp. NPDC046900
GGGCTTCAGGTTCGCGACTGTCTCCGATGCGGTCGGCATGGCCGCACCTGTCCAGCCCGCCGGTTTCGGCGACCATCTGCAGGGGCTGGCCCTTATCAAGATGCTGCAGGGCGGCGACTGGGCCGTGTGGCTGCTGGGCCTGCTGATGTACGCGGCCGGAGCGATCAGCGTGCTGCGCGCGGTGGTCGTGCTGATCGCCGCCCGGCGGCACCGGAGCCTGCGGACCCGTCGGGGCCGCTCCTGGGGCCCGCCGGTGACCGAGCCGGTCAGCGTCATCGTCCCCGCGTACAACGAGAGCGCCGGGATCGAGGCAGCCGTGCGCTCCCTGCTCGCCTCCAACCATCCGGTCGAGATCATCGTGGTGGACGACGGTTCCACCGACGGAACCGCCGACCTGGTGGAATCGCTCCACCTGCCGGTGCGGGTGATCCGCCAGCACAACGCGGGCAAGCCCGCCGCACTCAACACCGGCCTCGCAGCCGCCACCTGGGACCTGGTGGTCATGGTCGACGGCGACACGGTCTTCGAACCGGACACCGTCCGCACGATCGTGCAGCCCTTCGTCGACCCGCGTGTGGGCGCCGTCTCGGGCAACGCCAAGGTCGTCAACCGCGGTGGCCTGCTGGGCCGCTGGCAGCACATCGAGTACGTGGTCGGGTTCAACCTCGACCGCCGCCTGTTCGACCTCGCCCAATGCATGCCGACCGTCCCCGGAGCGGTCGGCGCGTTCCGCCGCCGGGCCCTGCTGGACCTCGGCGGCGTCAGCGACGTCACCCTCGCCGAGGACACCGACCTGACCATGGCGCTGTGCCGCGCCGGCTGGCGCGTGGTGTACGAGGAAGACGCGAGAGCCTGGACCGAAGCGCCCGCGTCACTCAACGCCCTGTGGCGGCAGCGATACCGCTGGTGCTACGGCACCCTGCAGGCAATGTGGAAGCACCGCGGCGCCCTGCTGCAGCGCGGCGCCGCCGGAAAACTCGGCCGCCGAGGCCTGGTCTATCTGCTGCTCTTCCAGGTACTGCTGCCCCTGCTCGCACCCGTCGTGGACATCTTCGCCGTGTACGGGCTGGTCTTCCTCGACCCCGTCCGGATCATCGGACTGTGGCTCGCCTTCCTGCTCCTGCAACTCCTGATGGGCCTGTACGCGTTCCGCCTGGACGGAGAACGCCCGGGCCCGCTGTGGAGCCTGCCGCTGCAGCAGTTCGTCTACCGGCAGCTGATGTACCTGGTGGTGATCCAGTCCGTCTTCACCGCCGTGTCAGGCTCACGCCTGCGGTGGCAGCGCATGGAACGGTACGGCAGCCTGCAGGCCCCGGGAGGCGAGGCCGGGACGCCCCACTTCGAACCCATTCCGCAGGAACCGGGTTTGCGGCCGCCGGTGGCGTACGACGCCTTCCAGCAGCCGACACCGTATGACGGGCATCCGCAATCCCCACCCCCCAACGGTCTCCCACAGCCGGCACCGCACGAGACACCGCAGCAGTACTGAGGGGTCGCGTAGGCGGATTCCGCCTGACGTGGGAGAACGCCGACCGGCCCGTTCATGGAGCGCTCCGGTGCTCCCTCGCCCCTGGCGTACCTGTCGAACGGGCACGCCACGGGCGCGG
>NZ_JBEYXD010000242.1:0-1593 GCF_040644975.1 Streptomyces sp. NPDC046900
CTCTAAGCTTGAAGTTAAAGGTTTCCCTTCGGTTCTTCGGACCGAAGGGTGTCCTTTTTGTGCTGGTGTTTGCCGACGGGGTGGCGGGGTGCGGGGCTGGTGGTGCGGCCTGGTGGGCGGCCTGGGCCGGGGCGAGTGGCCTTCGGCGGTTTCGTGGGAGTGCCCAGGATCTTGCGGATGCGGGGATAGCCGCGGCGGACCCGGCCGGGCGTGAGCCGGTCCGGGGTGAGGGGTTTCTCCCAAGGGCGGCGCAGGTCTTCGGTGAGGGTGCGGGCGAGGCGGAGTTGGGTGTAGGCGGCGAGGATCAGCCAGACCCAACGGTCGGCTTGGGCGGGGTGGCGCAGGCGGGGGCGGGTCATGCCCAGGGCCTGCTTCCAGAAGCGGAAGGTGTGTTCGATGTCGAATCTTCTGAGGAAGATCCGCCACAGGCGGTCGACGTCGTGCGCGTCGGCGTCGGGGACCGAGTGCCACAGCCACAGCGGCTTGGGATCGCGGTTGCCGGGCAGGCGCTCGACCGCGAGGTGCACCAGCGTTCCCTCCACGTTGGGCAGGTCACCCGGATGGTCGGCCCAACCGCCCTGGCGGCGTTCCAGCTTGGGGTGCAGGCGTCCCCAGCAGCGGGCGGTCACGGCACCGAATCGGTCGTGGCGGGTGGTGGACTCCTGGACGGGTGCGGGGTGGGTGGCCACATCGGCGAGCCGGAAGGGCTCGCCGTGACGCGGTTGGCGGCCGGGTGTGGGTCCCTTGCGGCGCCCTGGCGGGTGGTGCATGACGCGGTCGGCGCGGATCCGCCCGAGCAGCCGGACCGGCTCGTCGCGCAGCAGCCACGTCAGCCGCACGATGTCGTAGCCGGCGTCCAGCACGAACAGCACCTCGGGGTCGCCCTCGCGCCACTGGCCGGCCTTGCGCAGGCGCGCGAGCAGGTCCCGGACCTGGGCGGCGGTGACCTCGGTCAGGTCATCGTCCGGGCCGAGGCGGACCGCGTCCAGCGGCCCGGTCCACGAGGTCCGTCCCCCGCCCAGCGCGGCCGCGACCTGGTAGGGCCAACCCGGAATCGTCTGCCGCACCCCGTCGCAGCGGCACGGGCGGTGGCAGTGCAGCCGGTCCGGCGAACACTCCGCGTCCGGACGAGGCCACGGTGTCACGTCCAGCGCGATCGAGATCTGCCGGTCCGTCCCACGCGGCAGCTCCAGCCCGGCCAGCGCCAACCGCAGCCGCGACACATCCAGGCGGCCCTGGGCAAGCGCGTCGTACATCGCCCCGTGCCCGCGCCGGTGCACCGCCTGGAGCGACAGTTCCGGCAGCGACACCACCGGGCCGCCCGCGCACAGCACCGCGTCCGTCAACTCGAACAACGCATCCCCGCGGCGGGACATTGCCGCGTAAAACTCCATTCGAAAGGAGGACAGTTCGGCAAGTTCCTGCCGATGAGCGGTTCCAGGGACGACACTTGACACCGACGACCTCCCGACCCGTTGTGCGACTCGACATCACACAGCGTGAAACGGAGGTCGTCGCCATGTCCGGCAGATCCCCATGTGAGTGAACGACTGGAACCTCAAACGATCACTGAAGGTTTAACTTCAAGCTAAG
>NZ_JBEYXD010000243.1:0-1592 GCF_040644975.1 Streptomyces sp. NPDC046900
CGACCACACTTGCGTGGCTCTCACCGGTCCACGCCTCCCATCACCGGGTCGATGCTCGCCACCGCGACGATGACGTCCGCGACCTGCCCGCCCTCGCACATCGCGGCCATCGCCTGCAGGTTGGTGAAGCTGGGGTCGCGGAAGTGCACCCGGTACGGCCGGGTGCCGCCGTCGGAGACGACGTGCACGCCCAGCTCGCCTCGCGGCGATTCGACCGCCGCGTAGGCCTGGCCCGGCGGGACGTGGAAGCCCTCCGTCACCAGCTTGAAGTGGTAGATCAGCGCCTCCATGGACTCCCCCATGATCTTGCGGATGTAATCCAGGGAGTTGCCCAGCCCGTCCGCGCCAAGTGAGAGCTGCGCCGGCCACGCGATCTTCTTGTCCGCGACCATCACGCTGCCGCCGACGCCGGTCGGCCCGTCGCCCTTGAGCTGCTCCAGGCACTGCTCCACGATCCGCAGCGACTGCTCCATCTCGTGCAGCCGGATCAGGAACCGGCCGTAGGAGTCGCAGGTGTCGGCGGTCTCGACCTCGAAGTCGTAACTCTCGTAGCCGCAGTAGGGCTGCGTTTTGCGCAGGTCGTGCGGCAGGCCGGTGGCCCGCAGGATCGGACCGGTCGCGCCGAGCGCCATGCAGCCGGAAAGGTCCAGGTAGCCGACGTCGAGCAGGCGGGCCTTGAAGGCCGGGTTGTGGGTCGCCAGTTTGTCGTACTCGGGCATCCGCTGGCGCAGCAGCCTCACGCCCTCGCGGATCTGGTCCAGCGCGCCCGGGGGAAGGTCTTCCGCGAGCCCGCCGGGGCGGACGTAGCCGTGGTTCATGCGCAGGCCGGTGACCAGCTCGAAGATGTCGAGGATGACCTCCCGGTCGCGAAAGCCGTAGACCATCAGCGTGGTGGAGCCGATCTCCATCCCGCCCGCGGCGACGGCCACCAGATGCGAGGAGATCCGGTTGAGCTCCATCATCATCACGCGGATGACGGTCGCCCGCTCCGGCACGTCGGCGGTGATCCCGAGCAGTTTCTCCACCGCCAGGCAGTAGGCCGTCTCGTTGAACAGCGGCATCAGGTAGTCCATGCGGGTCACGAACGTCGTGCCCTGCACCCAGGTGCGGAACTCCATGTTCTTCTCGATGCCGGTGTGCAGGTAGCCGATGCCGCAGCGGGCCTCGCGCACCGTCTCGCCGTCGATCTCCAGGACCAGGCGCAGCACGCCGTGCGTGGAGGGGTGCTGCGGACCCATGTTCACGATGATCCGCTCGTCGTCCGCCTTCTCCGCCGCGGCCAGAAGTTCGTCCCAGTCGCCGCCGGTGATCGTGTAGATGTGGCCCTCGGTGGTGTCGCGGGCGCCTGCTGTTCCGTGCTCGGGACTGGTCATCGGCTGTGGGACCTCCGTGTGGTCGCCGATCGCGTCCGCGTGTGCCGCGTGCGACGCAATCGGGCACTAAATCCAGGATTGCGCCCTTCTGGCGGGAACGGACAGTCATGCGCCTGCCTGGCCGGACCACCGGTCTCCGCCTGGAGGTTCCCGCTTTCGTCGCCGTGGACCGGGGGCCGCCAGGCCGCTGGGTTCCGATCGGGCGCCCAGACGACGTGC
>NZ_JBEYXD010000244.1:0-1581 GCF_040644975.1 Streptomyces sp. NPDC046900
ACCAGGAACTCACGCATGCTCATCGCTCTCCAAAGTGGGTGGGCAAGCCCCCGTGGGGACCGGGGGTGCCGGGGCTACCGAACCGGGTGTCTTCCCCAGCCCCGGCTGGGGCAAGACCTTTGACCTGGCCGAAACCGGCTTCATCCCCTCACCGAGAAGCACCTCGGAAACCGATCCGGCATCCGAGCCCGTATGGGAGCGAGAATCACATGTTCGAAAACCGCGCTCTGGAAATCCTGATCATCGCGGCCGTCGTGCTGCTGCTCTTCGGGGCGAAGCGACTCCCTGAGACCGCTCGCGGGCTGGGCAAGTCCCTGCGCATCTTCAAGTCCGAAGTCAACGCCATGAAGACGGACACCGCAGAGCCGACCACCCCGCCGCGCACAAGTATTCAGGCCGTACCCGTCGAGGCCGGACGCAACCAGGTGGACAGCGAAACGGAAACGACGAACCGAGTCTGACCGCGCACCGCCGCCGCACCTGCCGGCCACCAGAATCCGAGGGCATACGGTGAACGACACCCAACACAGCGGCTCCACCGCTTCTGAACAACCGCGGCATGCGGCCACGCGCGTGATGCCGTTGACGGGGCATCTGCGTGAGTTGCGTAACCGTCTGGCTGTCTCGGCGCTGACTCTGGCGGTCACCACCGTTGTCGGGTGGCTGGTCCACGACTGGCTGCTCGGGCGGATCACCGGCCCAGCCTGCGCTTTGGCCCATGTCCACGGGGTGGGCCGGCCGACCCGGGCATGCCCGAACGGTCTGCTGGTCAACACCGGGGTCCTGTCTCCGCTGTCGTTGAGTCTCAAGGTGGCGGTGACTGCCGGGCTCGTCATGGCCACTCCGGTGTGGAGCTACCAGCTGTGGGCCTTCATCGCGCCGGGACTGTACAAGCGGGAGAAGAAGTACGGGCTCGGCTTCGCCGCGGCGGCCGCCCCCTTGTTCTGTCTCGGCGGATACCTGGCCTACGTGGTCTTCCCCAAGGCCCTTGGGGTTTTGTCGGGCTTCAACCCGGATGCCTTCTCCTTGTCGCTGCCCGGGGACGAGTTCCTGGACTTCTTCCTGCGCATGGTGCTCGTCTTCGGTCTGTCTTTCGAACTGCCGCTGCTATTGGTCCTGTTGAACTTCCTGGGCATCTTCAGCGCCGCCGCTCTGCAGAGACGATGGCAGGCCATCGTCTTCAGCGTCTTCGTCTTTTCCGCGGTCGCCACCCCGACCGGCGACCCGATCACCATGATCGCTCTGGCCGTGCCCATCAGCCTGCTGTTCCTGGTCGCCCTGGCTGTTGCGACCTTCCACGACCGCGCCAAGGCGCGCCGCCGGGCCGCGGATCCCGACCACGGACTCGGCGCGGACGAGGCCTCCTCGATGGACCTGGTTCCCTCCCCTGTGGGCGCCACCGCCCTGCACTCCCCGGAATCGATGCATGCCGCCGACCTCGAAGCCACCCACCCCGGTGACACCGCATGACCGCTGCACCCGCAGACCTGGCCGGAAAATCACGGCATCGTAGGGCATGCGGGGACCTGCACCGTGCCGAGTATGATTGACGGGTCGTCCGGTCAGGCAGGCGCAGGAGTC
>NZ_JBEYXD010000245.1:0-682 GCF_040644975.1 Streptomyces sp. NPDC046900
AGTGCGGCGGAGACCATGTCGCGGTCGGCGACCAGTCCGCAGAAGGTGCAGGCGTGCACTCGGTCGGCGAGGGTTTTGCGGACCTGTGCGCCGCACAGGCAGGTCTGCGACAGCTTCGTGGTGAAGGTCGAGGCCCGCAGTAGGTGGCCGCTGGTCTTCTCGCACTCCTTGCCGATCGCGGCGATGAGCCGACCAGGGGTGGTGGCTTGCAGCACGCGGCCCCACAGCCGGAACCAGGTGCGGATGTCGCAGTCCTCGACGGTCAGGTTGGCGCCGTGTTCGGCAACGATCCGTTCAGCTATGCGCCGCGCGCGGTGATCTTTCGCCGCGGCGGCGGTGGCCGCAGCCTCGGCGAGCTTCGCCCGATTGAGGCGGTAGCAGGCCGAAAGGGTGTCGTGGCGGTATGCCTGTTTGGGTACTCCGTTCTTGTTCGCCGCCCGCGCGCCGCCTGGTAAGTGGACTTGCTTCTCTTGGAGTCCGGCACCTTTGCGTCGTTCGGCACGGACCTGCTGGCGCCTCGACGGCGCGTACTGGCCTGGGTTGGTGGCACGGCGAGAGCGGTCGAGGGCACGTTTACGGCCGATTTCCTTGCGGCGGGCCTTTTCCAGTGCGGCCAGCTCGGCGTCGGGGGGGGGGGGGCCCGGGGGGGGGACCACACACGCCGGGGGGGGGGGAACGAAGC
>NZ_JBEYXD010000245.1:692-1578 GCF_040644975.1 Streptomyces sp. NPDC046900
GCTACGCATCCCCAGCCACGAAGGCGCGGCGTGCCGCCGCAGTCGACCTCGGCCGGGTCGAGCTCACCTCTCCGTCGGCTGGGTCGAACGTGTCCGGGAAAGAGACGACGGACAAGTTGGAGACGTTTCCGTCGATCCCACCGACCCGGCCGAGGTCGACTGCGGCGGCACGCCGCGCCTTCGTGGCTGGGGATGCGTAGCCGCCGGTGAGGACCATCAGATGCGCTTCGTACGCCCAACCCCCGAGAGCCCTGGCATCGCGGCGGCGGACGAGATCGACCTTATGCCAGGTCTCCGGGTTGTTCAGGAAGTGGAGCAGCCGCGGCCAGCGGCCGACACCGGAAGGGAGCCGGACCGGCAGAACAAGATCGCCGCGCTGCGAATCGGGACCGCCGGTAAAAACCAGGGCGAGGGGCCCGGTGTGGTCCCACCATGTGGCAGCCCGTGTCTTCGGCTTTCCCTTCGCGGTAACTTCGCCGGTTTCGACACGCAGGGGTCGCCCGGGCACAGGCATGCGTCGCGGCTGTGCGAGAACACTCGTCTGCGGCGCCAGCCCGGCTGCCTGTTCCGGCGTGGTGATGGTCGGGTCGAGGTCCCGGTGCCGGTAGGCGGTCAGATGCCCGGTAAGAGTGCCGTGGAGGCGGAACGTTTCCCACTTCCGGGCCGTGGTGTGCGAGCGGGCACGGCCTGGGATGCGGGCGTAGTCCCACCAGGTACTGGTCTTCGGCCGTCCAAACCGCCGTCCGGATGCATCAGGAAACAGATGGCGGCTGACGCCTTCCCACACCTCGTCGGCCTGATGCATCACCAAAGCTTTGGTGACGTGCTGGCCAAGATGCCGGGACCGTTCCATGTGCCGGTACCCGCGACGTTCCATGCCCTCACG
>NZ_JBEYXD010000246.1:0-1538 GCF_040644975.1 Streptomyces sp. NPDC046900
CAACGTCGATCGTTTAGGCGGCTCGGCTGGGGTGTGAGTGTTCTGCCGATGTTGCGTCAGGTCGTGTGAGCTGAAGGATTGTCATGCCTGCGGGCGGGGTGATCGGCCTGAGCTCTTCGGGGAAGAGTTGGAGGCTGACGGTGTGGGTGACCCGGGTGGTAGCGGGCTCATCGGGGCGGAGGAGGCGGTATCCGGTGCTGCCGCGTTTGGTGGCGCGGGGCGCGGCGCGTCCTGGGCGGGGCGTGACGGCGGTGCGGATCAGGTCGGCCTGGACGTCAGCGAGCTTGGCGGCCAGTTTCCGAGGGGGGAAAGTCCGTCCCGACGGTGCGTCGGACGGCGGCGAGGGCGTGTTTGAAGCTGATGTGTGTCACGGGCAGGCCGGCGCGGTGGGCGGTGTCGGCGGTCAGGTGGCGCAGGGCCTGGTAGACGCAGAGCATGGCCCACAGTTCCTGCTCGATGAGGGCGGGGCTGTTCGAGCGCAGGGTCGCACTCCGTCCGCCGCGCTGCTCGATCTTGATGTTCTTGTAGATCGTTTCGCTGGTCCACCGGGCGGCGTACAGCTCGGCGAGCTCGCCCGCCGGGGCCTTGTCGGGGTCGAGCAGCGTGGTGATCAGGCAGAACAGCTCGGAGGTCTCCTCGGTGGAGCCGTCCGGCCCGATGGTGGTCGTGGTGACGGTGTACTCGATGACCCGGACCGGCATCCGCTCGCTCGCACGTCGGCCGCGCAGCTCGCTCAGGTAGGTGCCGTCGGGCAGGACCTCGACCAGCGGGAGGCGGAAGGACTCCGAGACACGCCACAGGAGTTGAGCGCCCCTCGCTGCTGAGGCAGTGCACAGGTCGTAGGCGGGAAAGCCCCGGTCGGCCATCAGCAGCACCCCCGGCTTCAGCAGGGGCAGCAGCCGTCGGGCCAGGGTGCGCTCGCCGACCGCGAAGGAGTCGAAGACGGCTCCGAGTAGGGACAGGGTTCCGCACTCGGCCAGGGCCAGCAGCCGCACCTGCGGGTAGGGGGCCGGCCGGGAGCCGTTGGAGGAGCGGGCGTAGGCGGCGGCGTTCGCGTCGCTGTCCGGCACGTCCAGCAGCGTGCCGTCCATCGACAGCAGCCGCAGCCCCCGCCAGAACGTCCCGGGCGTGGCGGCCGTGCCGCAGGCACCGGCGACCTTGTCGAACAGCAGCCGCAAGGGGGCCTGGCCCAAGCGGCGTCGGGCCACCACCAGCGAGCCCGCGTTCGCCGCACGCCAGCGCTCCCCGGCCCGGCGGGGGATGTTCTCCACCATCTCCCGCAGCACCAGTGCATAGCCCTGTCCGGTGAACAGCCACATCGCCAGCGTGAAGTACACCATCAGCGCCGACGGCAGCGACCGCGTCCGCTCCTCCCGCGCCCCCGCCTCCTCGACCGCCAGGTCCACCAACTCCGGCGTGAAAGTACGCGTGAGCAGCCCCAACCGCACCCGCTCCGGATAGCTCCCACCAGCAACATGATCACTCGGCACGAGACAGGGACTCTACCCGATCAAGATCATCTAATCGAACGACGTTGC
>NZ_JBEYXD010000247.1:0-1532 GCF_040644975.1 Streptomyces sp. NPDC046900
TTGCGGATCTCGATCATCCGCCGGGTCCAGTGCAGCAGCGAGGACGGCGAGGACATCGACGCCTCGACATTGGTGACCTGGTAGCCGTAGACCGGATCCATGATCGTCGGCAGATACAGGCGGCCCGGATCACACGAGGAGAAACCCGCGTTGCGGTCCGGGGTCCACTGCATCGGCGTGCGCACCGCGTCCCGGTCACCGAGCCAGATGTTGTCGCCCATACCGATCTCGTCGCCGTAGTACAGGATCGGCGAACCGGGCAGCGACAGCAGCAGCGCGGTGAACAACTCGATCTGGTTGCGGTCGTTGTCCAGCAGCGGCGCCAGCCGGCGCCGGATCCCGATGTTGGCGCGCATGCGGGGGTCCTTGGCGTACTCCGCCCACATGTAGTCGCGTTCCTCGTCGGTGACCATCTCCAAGGTCAGCTCGTCGTGGTTGCGCAGGAAGATCCCCCACTGGCAGTTCGAGGGGATCGCCGGGGTCTTGGCCAGGATCTCCGAGACCGGGTAGCGCGACTCGCGGCGCACCGCCATGAAGATCCGCGGCATCACCGGGAAGTGGAAGGCCATGTGGCACTCGTCGCCGCCGCTTTCGAAGTCGCCGAAGTAGTCGACCACGTCCTCGGGCCACTGATTGGCCTCCGCCAGCACCACCGTGTCCGGATACTGCGCGTCGATCTCCTTGCGGACCCGCTTGAGGAACTCGTGCGTGGCGGGAAGGTTCTCGCAGTTGGTGCCCTCCTCCTGGTAGAGGTAGGGCACCGCGTCCAGCCGGAACCCGTCGATGCCCAGATCCAGCCAGAACCGCAGCGCGGAGATCATCTCCTCCTGCACGGCCGGGTTCTCGTAGTTCAGATCCGGCTGGTGGGAGAAGAACCGGTGCCAGTAGTACTGCTTACGGACCGGGTCGAAGGTCCAGTTGGAGGCCTCGGTGTCGACGAAGATGATCCGCGCGTCCTGGTACTGCTTGTCGTCGTCGGCCCACACGTAGTAGTCCCCGTAGGGGCCCTCCGGATGGGCGCGGGACTCCTGGAACCACGGATGCTGGTCGCTGGTGTGGTTCATCACGAAATCGATGATCACCCGCATGCCCCGCTGATGCGCGGCGTCCACGAACTCCACGAAGTCCGCCAGATCCCCGAACTCCGGCAGCACCGCCGTGTAGTCGGACACGTCATAGCCGCCATCGCGCAGCGGCGACTTGAAGAACGGCGGCAGCCACAGGCAGTCCACCCCCAGCCACTGCAGATAGTCCAGCTTCGCGGTCAGCCCCTTCAGATCACCCACACCATCACCGTTGCTGTCCTGGAAGGAGCGGACCAGGACCTCGTAGAAGACGGCACGCTTGAACCACTGCGGATCACGCTCGGCGGCCGGAGTGTCCTCGAAAGTGTCCGGGACGGGCTCGTTGACGATCATCGTGTGGGTGACCCCCCGATCTGCGGTGAGGACGGTCGCAGAACACTGAGCACATGCGCCGGACTCTCACCCGGCACAAGCCGCACATAATTGGTCCTGCCCCAGTGGTAGGTG
>NZ_JBEYXD010000248.1:0-1449 GCF_040644975.1 Streptomyces sp. NPDC046900
GGCGTGCCCGGAGGAAGGCCGCCAGCCCGGCTCGGTCCGCCATGTGCCGTCGCGTCCTCTCGTGTCTACGTTGTGGGGTTCCGGCCGGTCCGGCCCGCCGTTCGGCGGGCGCCCCCTCCGGCTGTGGCGGCCGTCCGCAGAGTGGGACGGCCTCCCGGGCACATCACTCCGGGCCACTCCCCCGGCCGCGGCAAACTCCTGCTCGGAGGGGGTGGGCGGCGTCGGGCTCACATCAGGGGACTGTCCGATGCGTGAGAGAAGCCTCCTGCGGAGCGCCCCGGTCTGCTTCAATGGGCCCATGACCGGCATCCAGAAGTACACCGCGACAGGTCGCCCCGACCTCGAGCCCTTCTGGCCTTCCCGTCAGCACCACGATTTCGACCGGGTGTGTTGTCGCGCGCGGAACGCGCGGGCCCTCTAAAGCCGTACACCCCGGCCTTCGGCCAGCGCGCACGACGTACGTCCTCGACGACCCCGACCACGAACTCGCGGTCGTCGGTCTCCCCGACGATTTCTCGCGCGAAAGAGCTGACCTCTCATGGCGACTCCTCGTTCTCTGCCGTCCGCCGCCCTCGACACCCCGACCGCCCCCTCGCCCGGCTCCGCGCGGCACCGACTGCGCGCCGTCGACCGGGACGAGGACTGGGTCCTCCCCCACTCGAACCCGGCCGAGAGCCTGGGGAACGACGTGGCGGCCCTGCTGCCTCCGGGCGCCACCTGGCTGCCGGCGCCCCAGCACTTCCTCCCGGCCCTGCCGGGGCAGCCGCCGATGATCGGTTACCTGGTGCTGGTCCCGGCCGACCGGCCGCAGCCCGTCCTGCCGTACGCGGTGCCCGGCCACCCGGAGGCCGCCGCGGCCGACGAGCGCGACGACTGCGGCGACGGACTCGTCCGCGTCGACACCGAGCAGCGCACCGCCGAAGTGGACGGGCGGCCCCTCGACCTCACCTATCTGGAGTTCGAACTGCTCGCCCATCTGGTCGCCCATCCCCACCGGGTGCACACCCGGGACCAGTTGGTGACCACGGTGTGGGGCTACGGCCATGTGGGCGACGGGCGCACCGTCGACGTCCATGTCGCCCGGCTGCGCCGCAAGCTCGGCGCCAGGCACCGCAGGGCGATCCAGACGGTGCGGCGCGTGGGCTACAAGTACGCGCCGCCGACGGGGCACTGACTCGGGCCGGCCGCCTGCAGGTGGCGGGCCGTCTGCTGTCGGCAGACTCCCGTTCCGTCCGGCGCTCCGAGCGGGCACAGTCACGGGCATGAGACTTCTGGTGCTGGGTGGTACGGAGTTCGCGGGCCGGGCTGTCGTCGAGGCGGCGGCCGGGCGCGGCTGGGATGTGACGGTCCTGAACCGGGGGCGGCACACGCCGGTCCCCGGGGTGCGGTCGCTGCGCGGCGACCGCACCGCGCCCGGCGGGCTCGCGCCCCAGGCCCGTGGCGGGGCGT
>NZ_JBEYXD010000249.1:0-1437 GCF_040644975.1 Streptomyces sp. NPDC046900
GCGCGGACCTGCGGGCCCATACGGGCGGGCCGCTCGCCGACGACATGGCGTTGATCGTGCTGCAGCGCGAGGGGGCGCGCGTCCCGGCCCGGATCTCCGAGAACCGGTGGGTTTCGTGACGAAGGCGCGGCCCGCCTGAGGAACGGGGGGCGACGGCGCCGCGCGCCCCCGGGCCCGCCGGGCCGTTCCCTGCCGGGGCCGGCGAGGCACGGGTGCGGGCCCTGGGCCGGGTGCGGGGTGTACGTTGCGCAACCGTCCGGCGTACACCCGGCGCATGCCGGGGACACGGCCGGCCAGTGCCTGCACGATGTCGGTGTCCGCCGGGAATCACCGAGAGCCATCACGTCCGCGTGTCCCGGCCGTACTCAGAAGCCATTTCCCGGATACTGTCCCAGCTTGCGCGCAGTTCTGCGGCTCCGGCCGGCCCGGGTGTGGCAAGTACCGGCAGTCAGCCGTCTGCGCGCTTGGCAATGCGCTGTACGGCCTTGGAACTGGTGCCGCGGCCGAGGTTGCTGCCACCGCCGCCCAGCATCACAGGGATTGTAGAGACGGGCTTGGGCAGGATCGTCGCGTTGTCGATGACTACGCGAGGACCCCGGAAGGTCACCGGGTCCGGCCCCACACGGCATCGAAGAGGTCCAGCGTCTTGTCGAGGGGGCGCCCGCGATCCGCTCGGGTGGCGCCGAGTGGTTTCACGCACTGGCCGGCAGTTGCTGATCAGCCCAGGTGAGTTTGCCGTCCGGGATGTGGCGGGTTCCCCATCGGCGGGACAGTTGGGTGACGAGGAAGAGGCCGCGGCCGTGTTCGTCGGTGGTGCGGGGGTGTCGCAGGAGGGGGTGGCTGTGGCCGGCGTCGGAGACTTCGCAGGTCAGCATCTCGTGCCGGATGAGGCGTAGGCCGATCGTGCGGTCGCTGTCGCTGTCGCAGTCGCCGTTGCCGTGGATGATGGCGTTGGTGACCAGTTCGCTGACGATCAGCTCTGTGGGCTCGGATAGGTGTTCCAGTCCCCACTGGGTCAGCTGCCGGGTAGCGAGAGTTCGGGCACGGCCGGCGACGGCGGGGTCGCTGGGGAACTGCCAGGAGGCGACCTGGTCTGCGCTCAGCGAGCGGGTCTGTGCGAGGAGCAGAGTGACATCGTCGCTCGGCGGCTTGGCCCGCAGTGTGTCCACCGTGGACGAGCACAGATCGTCCAGTGTGAGGTGGGGCCGTGCGAGGGCCGCGCGCAAACGGGCCATGCCGGCGCTGATGTCCTGGTCGCGGGCCTCGATCAGACCGTCGGTGTAGAGGGCGAGCACGCTTCCTTCGGCAAGTTCGAAAGTTGCGGACTCGAAGGGGCCCAGTGCGAGGCCGAGCGGTGCTCCGGTGGGCAGGTCGGGGAAGGTGACGTGGCCGTGCGGGTCGATGATCGCGGGCGGTGGGTGGCCGGCCCGCGACATG
>NZ_JBEYXD010000250.1:0-1426 GCF_040644975.1 Streptomyces sp. NPDC046900
CTGACCCTCGAAGAAGATCAGGATGATCAGAAGATCGCGAAGTGGGTCACCGTTCATCCGCCGATCAGCGGTCCGTTTTCACCCGTCGCCGAGACTCCTCCAGGCGTTGAGCGCCCTGTGGCAGGGCGTCGTCGACGCGGGGACGTGGGCCGGAGCCTGGCCGCGCCGGACCTGTTCAGTCGAAGGAAAGCCCTCCGGTCCTGGTTCGCTTGAGTTCGAAGAAGTCGGGGTGGGCGGCCAGCACCCGGAAGCTGTCGAAGAGCTGGGCGGCCTCGGCGCCCCGTGGGATGGCCCGCAGTACGGGCCCGAACCACGCGGCGCCGTCGACGTGCAGGGTGGGCGTGCCCACATAGCCGCCCGAGTCGGGTTCGGCGCCCGCGTCGTGGCTGCGGCGCACGGCCTCGTCGTACGCCGGATCGTGCGCGGCGGCCGCAAGGTCGCCCGCAAGCCCGAGTTCGGCGAGGGATTCGGCCACCACCTGGTCGAAGTCCTCTATTTTGCGCTCGTGGATACGGGTGCCGAACGCGGTGTACAGGTCCCGCAGCACCTTGTCGCCGTGCCGCTGGGCGGCGGCCGCCGCGACCCGCACCGGGCCGATCGACTTGTCCACCAACTCTCTGTACCAGCCGGGGAGTTCGTTCCCGGTGTTGTGCAGATACAGGCTCATCGCATGGAAGCGGAGGTCGAGTGGACGCTCGCGCTCGACCTCCAGCAGCCAGCGAGAGGTGATCCAGGCGAAGGGGCAGGCGGGGTCGAAGTAGAAGTCGACACGGGCGGGTGCGGTGTTCGTCATGTCCGTCACGCTAGTCGCGCAGTGGCCTGCCGCCTTGGGCCATTGGGCGGCGATTTCATTGGTCCATTTCGGCTGGCGCCGTCTGGCGTGGGTCGCGTCCGCTCGCCGCCGGCGCGCTCTCGAAGAGGGGGCGTCGACGGGGGCGGCGACCGGGGCGGCGCATCCGTCGTAGGGGCGGAAGGGATCGCCATGCGTCTCGGCCACGGCGTGGGGGAGTCGATTGCTCTGGTTTTTGTCGGTAGGTGGGTGGGCGGCAGCCGTTCTCGGCCCCTGACAAAGCCCTGTGGTTCATTTAGATGGTCTGCAAGCCGAACGGCACCCGTTTTGTGGAGGCGGGTGCCGTCTCGTGTGTTTGGTCCGGGTGGGGTTCTACCCGGTGATGGACAGGACGTAGGGTGCCAGGGCTGAGGGGGGTTGTACTGCGGGGACCAGCCAGAGGGCGACGAGGGCGTCGGGCAGGCCGCGGCCGACGCGGGCCGCCTCCGCCGTGCCGAGGACGGCGAGCTGTCGGCAGCTGGCGGCGATGATCTCGAACAGGTGCTGGACCCGGCCGGGGCCGCGGGGCAGCAGCTGTCCGTGGAAGTCCTCGTGGTGAGCGAGAACGAGGGCGGCCAGGCCCACGATGTGGGCCGA
>NZ_JBEYXD010000251.1:0-1419 GCF_040644975.1 Streptomyces sp. NPDC046900
CCGAGGCGCTTTCCTTTGTGGGTCTTCCTCGTGCTCGTCTGGCAGGGCTGCTGTTCACAGCTCTGAATCGGGAGCGAGGAAGCGTCATCAATGTTCAGGGGTTTGGTCGTTGACGTCCCCGATGTGCTGATGGCCTGGCGGAGTGGGGCTCACATCCACCCATTCGGCGTCTGGCCGGGCGGGCCGGCGCCATGACCGTGGTGCGGGGATCCGGGCTGCTCAGTCAGCTCATCGAGCGCGGGCGGCCGCCCGTCTCATGGGATGTTGCGAGCTCACCCGGGGTCTGCGACCACCCCTGGCGGTTGTCGTCGGCTGGTGTCATCGGGCCCCCTGCCGGTCGTGTTGTGTCTGGACTGCGCGCAGCAGATGGTAGGCACGGGCCAGCAGGCGGCGGGCGATCGCAGTGGTGGCGATCTTCTTGCCCCGGCGGTGTGCGATGGCCTGGTAGGAGGCGGCGAATTCCGGCGAGCGTTTCGCGGTCTGGGCGGCCTCACACAAGATCCACCGCAGCCAGTCCGAACCCTGTTTGGAGATGTGGCCGTGCCGGACCGACGTATCCGAGCTGCGGACCGTCGGGGTGAGCCCCGCCCACGCGGTGAGCTTGCGGGCGGAGGGGAAACGGCTGATGTCACCGATCTCGGCAACGATGATCAGGGCGGTGAGCGTGCCCACCCCCGGCAGCTGGGTGAGGGTTTTGACCCGCGGATCACCACGGGCGTGCGCGACCAGCTGCCGGTCCAGGGCGTCGATCGGTTCTTTGAGGGCGTCCATGAGGACCAGGAGATCGTCGACCACGCGGCGCGAGGCGTCCGGCAGGTCCAGGCTGTCGAGCCAGACCCGGCCCGGGGCGGTGAAGTAGCCGCCCGGCCGGTCGCAGCCGTGGTCCGCCAGGACGGCATGGACACGGTTGCGTAGCAGGGTCCGCAGCCGCACCAGCTGGCAGCGGTGCCGCAGCAGGGCCCGCTGCTGGCGCACGTCCAGCGGGGCGATCCACGCCTCCGGGAGAAGGTCGGCCCGCAGCAGCTGAGCCAGGGTCGCGGCGTCGACCTTGTCGTTCTTCAGCCGGGCGGAGGCGATGGCCTTGCACCGCAGCGGGTGCACCAGGTGCGACTCGAAGCCGTAGTCCTCCAGCAGTTCCACCAGCCAGCCCCAGCCGTAGGCGGCCTCGAAGGCCACCGGGGCTCCGATCGGAAGATCCCCGATCACCGAGAGCACCGACTCGACCCCGTTGGGCACCTTCCGATTCACCTGCACCGCACCATCGTGATCAACGACCGCGATCTGCGAGCGCTTGCGGTGCACGTCGATGCCGACGTAGACCGACATTGAGGGCCTCCTTTCCGAGCACGTATGGGACCCGGAACCAGAATCCACCGGGCTGTGCAGGAAGGGGGGCCCGGCCCTCATAGAGTCAGCTCA
>NZ_JBEYXD010000252.1:0-1416 GCF_040644975.1 Streptomyces sp. NPDC046900
TGGCTCTCCTGTCGCTTCCGTGGGTCGCTGACCAGGGCTGATGCAGAGAACACGCCGTACCCGGGATACGTTTCGACTGCTGAAGGTACGAAACGGAAGAACCTGGATACGGCGTGCGATCTTCAAGGATATGGACTCGGTTGCTCGGTGTCGAAAAGACCGTGATCGAGGGGGTCGAGGTCGAGGAATCCGAGGCTGACGAGATCAACCCTGGGGACGTGCTGATCGTGGTTCATGCCCGCCCCGCACGCGGGCGCCGGCTGCGCTGCGGGGTCTGCGAGCGGCGGTGCGGCAAGTACGACAACGGGGAGGGGCGGCGGCGCTGGCGGGCGCTGGATCTGGGCACGCTGCGGGCGGTGATCGAGGCGGAGGCGCCGCGGGTGTTGTGTCCCGAGCACGGCGTGACGGTGGCCTCGGTGCCGTGGGCCAGGCACGGCGCCGGGCACACACTGGCCTTCGATGACACGGTGGCATGGCTGGCCACCTGCTGCAGCAAGACCACCGTCACCCAGCTGATGCGGATCGGCTGGCGCACCGTCGGCAGCATCTGCGAGCGGGTCTGGGCCGACGTCGAGGCATCGGTGGACCTGTTTGCCGGACTGCGGCGGATCGGCATCGATGAGATCAGCTACAAGAAGCGGCACAAGTACCTCACCATCGTGGTCGATCACGATTCCGGGCGCCTGGTGTGGGCCGCGGCCGGCCGGGACAAGGACACCCTGCACACCTTCTTCGACGCCCTCGGCGCCGAGCGCGCCGGGAAGATCACGCATGTGTCGGCGGACGGCGCCGAGTGGATCGATGCTGTCGTTGCAGCCCGCTGCCCGGGCGCGGTGCGCTGCATGGACCCGTTCCACGTCGTGAAGTGGGCCACCGACGCCCTCGACGTCGTCCGCCGGGACGTGTGGAATGCCGAGCGAGGTGGCAAGGGCCGGACCACCCGCGGCTCGCAGTCGCTGAAGAAGGCCCGCTTCGCGCTATGGAAGAACCCCGAGGATCTCACCGCCGGCCAGCAGGCCCAGCTCGCCTTCATCGCCGCCGCGCACCCCCTGCTGCACCGCGCCTACCTCCTCAAGGAGGGCCTGCGTATGGCGTTGAAGCAGGGCAAGGACGCCAGCGAGGTGCTGTGGGACTGGGTGATCTGGGCCCGCCGCTGCCGCATCCCCGCCTTCGTCGACCTCCAACGCGCCATCGTCCGGCACTGGGACGCCATCATCGCCGCGGCCGAGCACAACCTGAGCAACGGGCTGATCGAATCCACGAACACCAAGATCCGGCTCATCACCCGCCTGGCCTTCGGGTTCAAGAGCCCAGACGCCCTGATCGCCCTGGCGATGCTCAGCCTCGGCGGACACCGCCCGCAGCTACCAGGCCGTCAACTCGCATAACCCCACCCACGGAAGCGACAGGAGAGCC
>NZ_JBEYXD010000253.1:0-1393 GCF_040644975.1 Streptomyces sp. NPDC046900
GGTCTGGTCTCCGACCGCACAGCCATGCGGTAATCACCCACCAGCCAACCCTCCAGGCCAGCACGCCCCACCCTCAATCGCGCACCAAGTCGTTATGGCAGGCACCACATCCAGCGCGGCACCCCCCTAGCGGAGGTGGACCGGATCGACTGGGGGCCGGGCGGCACCGGGCCGGGAGACGCCGTCCTCGGCGACCTGGCGGGCCGGCGCGTGTTGGATCTCGGCTGCGGTCCGGGCCGGCACGCGGCTCACCTCGCACGCCGCTATGGGGCTGTGGTGGATGCGGTCGACGCCTCGGCCAGCCAGATCGAACGCGCCCGCGCCCGCTACGCCAGCGTGCCCGGCCTGCGATTGGTGGCGGCCGATGCCGTCGAGTACCTGCACACGGCCGCACCCTACGACGTGATCTACTCCCTGCACGCCTTCCCCTACCTCGACCCCAACCGGCTGCTGCCTGCTCTGGCGGCGGCAGTGAAGCCTGGGGGGAGGCTGTGCTTCAGCGTGCTGCACACCAACTCCCGCGGCGACGGCCCCGCCACGGCCGTCACGCCGCGGCCGGAGATCCTGCCTCTGGCCGGCGGCGGGGAACTGACCGTGCAGATGTGGGTGCTCACCCCCAAGTTGTGGCAGGGCTTGCTCGAACGGTACGGGCTACACGTGGAGGACATCAGCGCCCTTGACGCGCCCGAGGAGAACAACCACGCTTCCTACCGGCTCTTCCAAGTCAAGCGGCCCGCACGCATCTCCTCCCGCCCGCGCACTGCGACGCCGCCCGCCCCGCACGCGGCCCTCGGCGTCGGCGCCCTCCTGTATGGGCCGCGCGGCCTGCTGCTGGGACGCCATCGCCTGGGCACCTGGGAACTGCCCGGCGGGACCGTAGAGCCGGGCGAGTCGTTGCAGGAGGCCGTCGTGCGCGAACTGCGCGAGGAAACCGGCCTGATGGCCCACCCTTTCGACGTACGTCTGCTGGGCGCGCTCCACGACCACGTCGGGAAGGTCGTCCGCATCACCATCGCCGCCCACGTCACTGCCTGGAGCGGCGAGCCGGCTGACCAGAACGGCGAGAGCGTGGGCGCCTGGCGCTACTGGCCCCTGGAGTCCCTGCCACCCCACCTGTTCGAGTGCAGTGCGCAGGTCCTGACCGCCTGGCGTTCCGGCCTGCCCATCGACCACCCCGTAGCCCACTTCATCCCTTTCACCGACCCACAGGCACCCCTGCTCGGCGGTCCTGCGTGACGGAATCTGGGCTCCGGATCGATACGCCAAGGCGGCAGAGGCAGATGACCAGGATCGCCGTGAGAAGCTGTTGTCTTTTCGATCTTGAGAGATGCGCGTCGAACGGGAGTCTCGATTGGGTGGTCGCGGGGCGTTGGATGCATACGAACAGGGCCTC
>NZ_JBEYXD010000254.1:0-1336 GCF_040644975.1 Streptomyces sp. NPDC046900
CTCCCCGGCCCATTCCCCCTGCATGCCTACAAGACTGGCCCCGACTCCACCGAGCCGGGGCCAGAACCCGAGATTTTCAGCAGTCTTCTAGATGATCGATTCCAAGAGGTTTACGCATGACCGGCTGGCCGCGAATGAACCTGGCTCCACTCATCAGGCCGGCCCCCTTCGAATCGATCATCCAGGGAACCGGGAGGCGCTCTACCGGCGGACCGCCGAGATCAGTCCGCCGGGCCGCTCCATGCGCTGCGGCGGAGTGCTGATCGGGCGGCCGTAGGCGGCAGCGCACTCGCGCAGGGTGTGGCTGTCTGCCTCCCAGCCATGCCCGGCCAGCCAGCCCACCGGGTCGTCGGGCATCTCTGAGACCCACATGGACGCCGCCGATCCCGGCACGGCGTCCGCGCCGAAGCGCTCGATCACGCCACGCGAGCCCAACGTCAGCCCCATCCGACTGCCTGCCGCCGACTGCGCGCTGATCCGGGCCAGCAGCAGCTCCACCGCGTCCTCGGGCAGATAGATCAGCAGTCCTTCGGCGATCCACACGGTCGGCAATGCCGGGTCGTGCCCTGCAGCGGCCAGCGCGCCTGGCCAGTCCTCACGCAGATCCACCGCAACGGTGATCCGCTCGCAGCGTGCGACGGCCCGCTCCTGGCGCAGCACCGAAGCCTTGAAGTCCAGTGGCGCGGCGGTGTCGACCTCGAACAGCCGGGTGCCCTCGGGCCAGTCCATCCGGAAGGCCCGGCTGTCCATGCCGGCACCGAGCAGCACGACCTGCCGGACCCCGGACGCGGAGGCCTGCTGCAACAAGTCGTCGAGGAACTTCGTCCTGATGACGATGGAGAACGCCACGCCCAGCCGACGGCGTCGCGCGGCCTCGTCACCAGGCAGCGGCGGCGAGGAGGGCCCCCGGCCGCCGGCGGTGGCGAAGGCCTGTGCCAGTGGGTCGCGGAACAGCGCGTTCTCCCGCTCGGTCTCCAGCGCCCGCACCCTGGCCACCCCCACCGCCGTGGCCCACACTCCCGACGGCTGCACCCGCTCCTGCTCATCAGTCACCGCGCCAGCCTAGATGATCGATTCCAAGGGGCCTGATGAGCGGAGCTAGGTTCGTGCGCGGCCAGCCGGTCATGCGCGCACTGACCGCCTGCGACCACTAAACCGTTCCTAGTCAGTCAGTCATCCCGAGGCCTGTCGGCCTCACCCCGGGGCCGGGAAAATGGGGCGGGGTGCCCGTCCGGAGGACATCGTTTCTACTTGGTGCGAGTGAGCCCGATAGTCAGTCGGACGCGGGGGCCGTGTGCAGGAATCCAATGTTGTTGCCATGAGCACGCAAGAGAGC
>NZ_JBEYXD010000255.1:0-1332 GCF_040644975.1 Streptomyces sp. NPDC046900
ACCGGCGGGCACGTCGCCGACGTCGAACGCTTCACCATCACGGCGGTACGGACCGGCTGACGGCCTCTGGATGAGAGGACTTCCGGACCAGACTGTGTCCTGTGTGGTGCTGGCTCGTTGAGTCGATCACGGGCTGGGTACGTGGAGTTGGATTGTTCCGGACGGGCTGTGGGGGATCGCGAAGCCGCTGATCCCTGCGTCGGTGGTGCGGCCGCAGGGCGTAGCAGCAGACAGTTCGACAGTGAGCACCCGCGGATCTGCCCAGTAATCCCACGGTGTTGAAGAACGCGTCCAAGTGCAGGCCCACACCCCACCTCGTGATCCGTGTATGTCATAGTCCGCCGTTTGCAAGCTTGGCCACCAGGCCGCGCTGGGGGAGGGGTTCATGGATGTGCCTGGCAGCCTCACCAGGCTCTATTTTTGGGACCAGACGCCGCTCGTTACGCGGTGCCGTCGTCGGCGTCGCAGGCCGGGTAGAACGTCGTCAGGTCGGCCTCGGGCATGAAGTCGGGGGTCTTTAGGTCGGTTTGATCAGCTTCCTTCATGTACCGCCTGTTTTCCTCGGTGGACTCCCGGTCCAGGCCCTTCTCGCTACTGAGTCGGGCCGTCGTCGAGTAGACGCCGTCGCCCTCGTGACCGTAGGAGGTGAGATCCGGGAAGCGGTCGTGGTTGTAGTCGGCGACGGCGACGGCGCGCGGCTCGGTCAGGTCGACGTGGTGGTCACTCTGTCCGCGTCCACGCGCCGAGAAGGGCCCGAGCCGCAGTTCAGAGACGTCCGGTTCCAGGGGATCGTCGCCCCGGAAAGCATCGGTGGCGACAACGAAGAGGTCGTTCCAACCGTCCTGGTCGAAGTCGGCAACGACGGCCAGCACGTCCTTCGCATCCTCGCCGCGATCTCCAACTAGGTCCCGGGGTCCCACCTTCGTCTCTCGCCCGCCCTCTGCCGCGAAAGTGATGGTCAGGCCGGCGCCGGTGAGTGAGGGGGGAGATACATAGTCGGCCGTGCCGTCGCCGTCCAAGTCGGCCACGAGGCCTCCGGAGGATGTCACGCAACTTCTGATCGCGGGCCCGGCAGCCGGGGGCAAGGGCGGATCGCCTCGGCCGTCGCCACATCCGGTCACCAGCCCAGTCGACGCCGCGAGCGCCACTACGGAGCACGCCCGCACGGCTATTCGTCCCCCACCGTGCACGACGTGACCGCCTTTCCCCGGAGCTTGGTCCAAAGCGAGGCATCCTATCTAGAAGACTGCTGAAGATCTTGTCGTGGGCTGTCCGGCCGTAGGTCGGACAGCCCTTCTTGCTTATGCGGTGGCCGGGGTGAGGTGCCAGCTG
>NZ_JBEYXD010000256.1:0-1314 GCF_040644975.1 Streptomyces sp. NPDC046900
GAAGTTCCCCCCTGATCTTGGACAGCGGATGCTTACGCTGCGGGGGTGAAGTCGTGCTGCAGCCTGGCTCGGGTTTCGAGTGGGGTGAGGTACCCGAACTCGGGGTGTTTGCGGAGCCTGGTGCGGTTGTATTCGACTTCGATGAAGCGGAAGACGTCGGCGCGGGCCGCCTCGCGGCTCTCCCAGACGGTCGTGCCGATCTCCGCTTTGAGCAAACCGAAAAAGCTCTCGGCTGCGGCGTTATCGTAGCATATGCCGGTTCGCCCCATGCTCTGCCTCAGGTTCAACTTCCTTATTTCCCGGCGAAATTCGCTACTCGTGTACTCGCTGCCGCGGTCGGTGTGCATGATGCAGCCGGGCTGCAACTGGCCGCGCCCGGCGGCCATCTCCAGCGCGTCGGTAACCAGTTCAGCGCGGTGGTGATCGGCCATCGCGTACCCGATCACCTCGCGTGTCGCCAGGTCGATGACCGTCGCCAGATACCACCAGCCCTCGATCGTCGCCAAATACGTAATGTCCCCGACGAGCTTCGTGCCGGGCTCGGCGGCGGTGAAGTCGCGGCCGACCAGGTCCGGGGCCGGGGCGGCCTTGGTGTCCTGCTTCGTCAGGTACCGGCGCTTGCGGCGGGTCACGCCTCGGATATCGCGCTCCCGCATGATCCGTTCAACCTTCTTCCGGTTGATCGCATGGCCCTTGCGCCGCAGCGCGGCGTGCACGCGCGGGGCACCGTAGGCACCACGCGACTTCCCGTGGATCTCCCGTATCTCCTCGGCGAGTTCGTCCTCGGCGCGCTGCCGCTCGGCGACGGCCGGCCGACTGGCCAGCCAGGAGTAGTACGTGCCGCGCGGGACCTTCAATACACGGCACAGCAGCACAACGCTGTAGCCATCGGGGTTGCCCTCGGTGGCCTTCTCCGCATCGATGAAGAGGCACACCTCGCCTACTTCACGATCTCCTTCGTGAAGTAGGCCGCTGCTTTTACCAGGATCTCGTTCGCCTTCTTCAGCTCGGCGGCCTCACGACGCAACCGCCGCAGCTCGTCCCGCTCATCACTGGTCAGCGCGCCAGCGGGCCCCTCGCCGCGGTCGACCTTCGCCTGCTTGACCCAGCCGCGCAGCCCCTCGGCACTCACGCCGAGCTCCCGGGCGACCTCGGTCACGTTCCGACCGGAGGAGCGAACCAGCTCCACCGCGTCCCGCTTGAACTCGGGCGTGTACCGCTTGCTCATGTTGCTCTTGCCACTCAACCTGGACTGCTTCCTCTGGGACCCAACCGTCCCAGTATCAGGCTGTCCAGCTCAGCGGGGGAACTTCA
>NZ_JBEYXD010000257.1:0-1306 GCF_040644975.1 Streptomyces sp. NPDC046900
AGTGCGGCGGAGACCATGTCGCGGTCGGCGACCAGTCCGCAGAAGGTGCAGGCGTGCACTCGGTCGGCGAGGGTTTTGCGGACCTGTGCGCCGCATAGGCAGGTCTGGGACAGCTTCGTGTTGAAGGTCGAGGCCCGCAGCAGGCGGCCGCTGGTCCTCTCGCACTCCTTGCCGATCGCGGCGATGAGCCGCCCTGGTGTGGTGGCCTGCAGGGTCTTGCCCCACAGTCGGTGCCAGGTGCGGATGTCGCAGTCTTCGACGACCAGGTTGGCGCCGTGTTCGGCGACGATCTGCTCGGCGATTCGCCGTGCGCGGTGGTCTTTCGCGGCGGCCGCAGTGGCCGCGGCCTCGGCAATCCGGGCACGGTTGAGGCGGTAGCCGGCCGAGAGGGCGTCCTTGCAGTATGCCTGTTTCGCTACTCCGGCCTTGTTCGCCGCCCGCGCGCCGCCGGGCACCTGGACTTGCTTCTCGCGGTGTCCGGCGGCTTTGCGGCGTTCGGCGCGGGCCTGCTGGCGTTTCGACGGCGTGTACTGGCCCGGGTTGGTGGCGCGGCGGGATCGGTCGAGGGCGCGTTTACGGCCGCGTTCCTTTCGGCGGGCCTTCTCGAGTGCGGCCCTCTCGGCGTCGGTTAGCTCGACCCGGGTCGAGTGTACCTGTCCGTCGGCAGGGTCGAACGTGTCTGCGAAGGAGACGACGGACAAGTTGGAGACGTTGCCGTCGATCCCACCAACCCGGCCCAGGTCGGCTGCGGCAGCCCGCCGGGCCCGGGTAGCTGGTGAGGCGTATCCCCCGGTGAGGACCATCAGATGCGCCTCGTACGCCCACCCGCCGGGAGTGCTCGTGCCCCGGCGACGGACCAGGTCGACCTTGTGCCACGTTTCTGGGTCGTTCAGGAAGTGGAGCAGCCGCGGCCAGCGGCCGGCACCGGAGGGCAGCCGCACGGGCAGGACGAGGTCGCCGCGTTGGGAGTCTGCGCCGCCGGTGAACACAAGGGCAAGGGGCCCGGTGTGGTCCCACCAGGTTGCGGCGCGGGTCTTCGGTTTTCCCTTCGCGGTGACTTCGCCGGTTTCGACGCGGCGGGCCCGGACGGGCACAGGCATGCGTCGCGGCTGTGCGAGGACGCTCGTCTTCGGCGGCAGCCCGGCCGCCTGCACCGGATCGCTCACGCACGGGTTGAGGTCCCAGTGCCGGTAAACGTCCAGATGTCCGGCAAGAGTGCCGTGGAGGCGGAACGTTTCCCACTTCCGGGCCGTGGTGTGCGAGCGGGCACGGCCTGGGATGCGGGCGTAGTCCCACCAGGTACTGG
>NZ_JBEYXD010000258.1:0-1300 GCF_040644975.1 Streptomyces sp. NPDC046900
TCATCGCTGGGTGATTCACCGGGCGAGCTTTGGCCCGCTCAGCGCCGGGCTCGCTGGGCCGTGCGAGGTCGACCAAGGGCGACAACGGCGATGGAAGCCCACGGCATCTGAACTCGTCAGAGCCACGGGCCTGTTCTGCCTCGCTGGTCGGCCGGATGGCCGACCAGTACACCGGCAGGTCAGTCCGTGCGGGCTGACCTGGGCGTGTCACCCATCCGTGTACGTACGCAGGGTGAAGCCCGGATCGTGGTGACCCAGAGGGGCGCTCCTGCCGCCTCGGGAGCCGCGGCACATGTTCGTGTCCTTGCCGTGTGACACGGCGGCCGTAGTTCTTGATCGTCGAGCTGTTTCACGCCAGGTGGTAGGGGCGATCTGTGGGGGCTGGAACGGCCACGGCGACGGTGATCGTTTGTAAGGACGTATCACTCTGAAGCACTCGGCCGAAGCGGTCCGCCGTCCATGAAGGCGCCGGCCGCCATCCCGGCGAAGTCTGCTGCTCCCTCTCCGGAACGGCTCCTGGCCTGCGGTGATCAGCAAGGGGGGAGCGCGGCATCACAACAGGTATGTGCCCGCCGCGTATCCGAGAGGCTCCCCGTTGAGTTCCAGCCTGAGACCGTTGGGGTCGGCCACGAACAGGTTCGGCGCTGCCCCTCCCTCTATCTCCATGAACGGGATGTCACGTTCGCGCAGACGAGTCTTGATGTCGGCGAAAGTCTCATCGGTGACCGACAGTGCCACGTGGTGACCCCCGCCGATGGTCTCCGCGTACTCGGGGTGGGGATGGCCCGGGAAGTCAAAGAAGGCGAGCATGTTGCCGTTTCCGATGTCCAGGAAGAAGTGCGTGGACCCCGGGTAATCGCGATTTTCGACCAGGTCCACGAGCGGGAAGCCCATAACGTCCCGGTAGAAGAGGATCGTCTCCTCCACGTCTCGACAGATGAACGCTGCGTGATGAATTCCGCGGGACGAGGTCCTGGGCCGTTCCGCGACATCGACCAGATACCGCGCCTTCAGCTCATCCTGGCGACGCCGTATGGCCTGCAGCTCTTCACCTTGCGGTTCGGGCATGGTTGAGATTTCCTCTCGCTGTCTTCCAGGCTGCCGTGACCGGGCTGGCCGGCACCCATGGTCGAAGGCGACGCAGCTCGGCCACGTCCTTGACGTGTCAAGTATATGCAATGTGCTTGCACCGTCAACTAAACGGTCGTTGAGGCTCCCTCGGGCCGAGTCCGTGACGGCAGGGGAAGTTGGTTGTCATGGCGGAGAAGCGTCGCAAGTTCACGGCGGAGTTTCGTGAGGG
>NZ_JBEYXD010000259.1:0-1279 GCF_040644975.1 Streptomyces sp. NPDC046900
TCAGGTGGTGTGGAATTGGGGGCCGTAGGTGTGGTGGGTGTGGGGGATGGGGGTTTCCATGAGTTCTACGGCGGGGGTTTGTAGGCGGTGCATGGCGCGGATGGCTGTGTCGAGGGTGTGGGGGGTGCCGTCGGTCCAGGCCATGTCGAGGGTGTCGAGGACGGTGGTGTAGGTGGTGTCGAATTGGGTGAGGAGTTGGTGGACTGGTTTGGGGGGGTGGTGCCATCCGCCGGCGGGGACGGTGGCCATGGGGCGTGCGGTGGGGAAGGGGACGGGGGTGCCGGTGAATTGCCAGCTGCCTCGGGTGTTGCGTAGTTGTTGGCCGTGGTAGATCTCGGCGAAGGCGTAGTAGTGGGCGGGGTGGTTGTGGTCGAAGGCGGTGTCTGGGGAGCCGTCGGTGCCTTCGCCTTGTTCTTTGATGATTTCGATGGAGCGTTCGACGTCGTTGAGGGTGGCGATCGGTTTGAGGACGTCGGAGCCGATGTGTGCGGACAGTTGTCCTCGGGTCGAGAGTTTGGGGGCTGTGGTGTGGAATGTCTTGAGGAGGTCGGTGTAGAAGGCGCCGACGGTGGGTGAGGTGTCCGCGGTGCGGGTGAGGGGTGTTTCGGGGGCTTCGATGGCCATCATGACGTCGTGTACGAAGGGTTTGGTGAGGCCGGAGAGGTAGACGTTGACTCCGGTGCGTACTCCGCCGGGCAGGGGTCCGGGGTAGGTGGGTGCGGCTTTTTTGATGTGTGGTCGGCCGCCTACGGCGACCAGGAGGTTGCAGACCAGGCCGAGGTGGTACATCTCGTCGCCGACGATGCGTCGGATGAGTCGTGCGGTCTGGCAGGTGCGGTCTTTGATGGACCACCAGCCGCACAGGTACGGGGGGATGGTGGCCAGTTCGAGTTCCACGGCGATCTGGAGTGCGGTCTTGAGCCAGTGGGTGTCGCGGGTGTGCTGGGGGACGGCGAGCAGGCGTGCCACGGATCCGTGGCCTGGGGTGGTGGGTGAGCTGCTTGTGGCTTTGGCGGGTTCGGATGCGGCCACGGGTGTGGCGGCGGCCAGGGCGGCCGATGCCAGGAGGCTCCTTCGTCTGAACGGGGGAGTGGTCGCCCTGTCCGGTTCATCCTTTCCGTCTGTCATCGCAGCCTCCGCGGGTAGGGGTGGCCCTGCCTGGGAGCCAGGCGTCCCGGGGGCCTCCGGTAGCCAGCGAAGTTATCAGCCGTCCCGCCTTGTTCCCGTGGTGCGCGGTGTGGTGGGGCGCATTTACCACCCTGTCGGTCGACCCCGCTGG
>NZ_JBEYXD010000260.1:0-1194 GCF_040644975.1 Streptomyces sp. NPDC046900
GTCGCGGGGGCTTCCGCCTCCGCACCTTCCGCAGTCTCCGCTGCCTCGGCCGCCGACTCCTCACCCTCGGTCGAAGTCGACTCGGGCTCCTGAGGTGTCTGTTCGGTGTCGCTCATGTGTTCACCTCCTTCTCACAGCGCACGAGTCAAGTGGCCCTGGCGTCGACCGCCGGAAAGCCACCTAAATCCGAGATGGCCCACTGTGTATGCTTTACGACTTTTGTCCTATTCCTTGGAGGTGAGGATGTCAACGGCCCCTGACACCTTCGTTCGCCGCCGCATCTCCCCTGGTCAACCGGGGATGCAAGCGCCTGCACCACTCACCATCTGGTCCAAGCCTGCACACGCACTGATCCACAACGCGGCAAGGCCGAATCAGGGCGAGACAGCCTCCACGGAGTCGGCAGGTGCGTGCGTACGGCGCCCGCTTCGCACGGCTTCCGCTTCCCGGACGAGGAGGTCTGCGCCGTGGTCAACAACGCGGCCGTCTTCCACGCACAGGCCGGCCCCGATGACGAAGGGCTGCCGTGCGTCGCGATCGCGGGAGTTCTCGTCTTCGCCTACCTGGACGCCGGCATGCAGGCGGCGCGGGTCTCCATTCACCTCGACGCCGCCGATGAGCTGGTCATCCAGCCCGGGAAGACGGTGCCGCTGCACGTGAAGGTCGAGGACTCCACCGTGTTCAGTGGGGGCGCCATGCTGACTCGCCCGCGCGGTCAAAGCCACCCACGCTGAACTCCTCCAACGCCTCCAGCCACCACGACGGCACCGCACCAACCCCCGCGTCATCAAACGCAAAGTCGCCGGCTGACCCCTCAAGCGCGCCGCCCACCGGACTGCAGACCGCCCACCCACCGCGGCCATAACCCTCGTCGGCGTCACCAAACCGAAACGGATCAAACGCACACCAAAGCACTAAGTCACCGGTATTGGGGCTAAGCCGGTTGCCGACGAAGGTGCGCCGTGTCACCGAGGCAGGTCGATGCCTTCCTGCCGCAGAGCTTTCATGTAGAGATCATTTCCCGGCTACCAAGCCGGATCAAGGTCTGATGGCTTCCGGTGCATTCATCGTGCACCTATCACCGACCTTGCTGAGGACGACATGTGCCTTGACGGACACTGCGAGCACAACGCGGAACCCTTCGAACCCGACGCCGCGGGTGCCGACGACGCGGGTGCCGGAATGGGGCGGCGA
>NZ_JBEYXD010000261.1:0-1167 GCF_040644975.1 Streptomyces sp. NPDC046900
CCACGACCAGCCAGAACTACAGCATCCATACCGCCATCACGTTCTTCGAGCACGGGCTCGCGAACCGCTCACGGAAGTAAACGCAACGGTGTTGACGCACAACTTGGACACCCTCGCGACAGCACTCTATGCGACGACCGATGACCTGCTGTAGGAGCGTCCGGACTTGGCGCCGTGGCGACCGCCAGTCGGTATCGCCCCACGGCTGAGCGATGCCGAACTGGTCACCCTGGCGATGATGCAGGCCATGCTCGGCTTCACCTCCGAGGCCAGGTGGCTCCGTCACGCCCGTGCCCATCTGCGGCACCTCTTCCCGTACCTGCCGCAGCAGCCCGGATACAACAAACGGCTGCGCAAGGCTGCCGGCCTGATGCGGACCATCAACCGGATCCTGGCCATCGACACCTCAGTGTGGAGCGACGACGTGTGGGTCGTGGACTCCACGCCGGTCGAATGCGGCCGCTCCCGCGAGACAGTAAAACGCTCCGACCTGGCCGGATGGGCCGAATACGGCTACTGCGCCAGCCACAGCCGGTTCTTCTGGGGCCTGCGCCTGCACCTGATCTGCACCCTCCAGGGCCTGCCCGTCGCCTTCGCCCTGACCGGCGCCAAAGCCGACGAACGCGAGACCCTGCTGGACCTCCTCGCCGCCGACCCCGACCTCCTACGCGACCGTCCCGGACAGACCCTGATCGGCGACAAGAACTACTTCGGCCGCGCCTTCGAACCGAACTCGCCGAGCAGGAAACCAACTTGTTGCGGCCGGCCCGCAAGGGCGAACGGGAACGGCCGGGCGCACACCTCTTCAAGCCTTTGCGGCAGATCATCGAGTCAATCAACGAGACCTTCAAGGGACAGCTCGACCTCGAACGCCACCGCGGACGCACACCCAACGGCGTCATCGCTCGCGTAATGCAACGCATCCTCGCCCTGACCACGGCGATATGGCACAACGACCACACCGGACAAGACGTCCTACGCTCGCTGACCGCGTTCGATCACTGACCCCTTGGAATAGATCATCTAGTGTCCTGCGCCTGAAGTTCGATGAATATGTGTAGTGTTGCCTGCGTGGCACGTATGGGACGGCCGATGGCCGAGGTGACGTTGACCGACGAGGAGCGCGAGACGCTGCTGCGCTGGTCGAGGCGGGCGACGTCCGCGCAG
>NZ_JBEYXD010000262.1:0-1148 GCF_040644975.1 Streptomyces sp. NPDC046900
CGGGCTCGCTCACCTCGTCGCGGGTGGACGGTCTTTCGCCCTGGAGGCGAAACCCCTATTTCCTGTCCTGCTCCGCAGGAGTCCGATTCCTCCCCGGCCTGAAGGCCGGGGCATCCTCGGAGGAACCCGGTGAAACTGCGGGCAGCGTTGCCCGATCTTGGTGGCTAATTCCAACTGCCTTGCGAAGGCGTCACGTTGGTATGCGCTGGCTGGGCTTCGGCTTGATCGTGGGCTCGTCTGTGTGCCAGGGGGGCAGTGTGGCGAGGGAACGGTGGATCATGATCGCTGCTGATCACTCGTGGTTTCGGATCGGAGCGTGTCGTGTCGGTGCAGCCGCAGCCGCAGCCTTGGCCTGAGCCGGATCCGCAGATCGCGGCGGCGGTGCGGGCGATGTACCGGGGCCGGCGGGAGCACCCGCTGGCGGTGCAGGTTCGCGACCGGCTGGGTGAGCTGTTCCCGGATGCTGCCTTCGCCGACGCGTTCGGACGGGTGGGCAAGCCGGGCTGGTCGCCGGGCCGCCTCGCGCTGGTCACGGTGCTGCAGAAGGCCGCGAACCTGACCGACCGGCAGGCCGCTGACGAGGTCAGGGAGAACCTGCCCTGGAAGTACGCGCTTGGGTTGACCCTGGACGATCCAGGCTTTGACCACAGCGTGCTGTCGGAGTTCCGCACTCGCGTCGTCGAGCACGCCTTGGAGGAGCGAGCACTGGACCTGCTGCTGGAGCGGCTGCGAGCTGTGGACCTGGTGCAGGCCGGGGGGGCAGCGCACCGACTCCACGCACATCGTGGCCGCCGTGCGGGACCTGAACCGGCTCGAGCTGGTAGGCGAGAGCATGCGCGCGGCCTTGAATGCATTGTCTGCAGCTTGCCCCGACTGGGTCGACCAGGTGCTGGTCGTCGAGGACTGGAGCCGCCGCTACGCGGACCGGATCGACACCTGGCGCCTACCCTCCTCCAAGGTCAAGCAGGATGAACTCGCGCTCCACTACGCCAGCCACCCCTCGACCGGGCCAGCCACAGCCATCTCGCTCGGCTCCAACTTGCCCTTGCCGCATAAGAGGTCGCGCGGATAGGCGCGGTTGGGGACACCGGCAACAGAACGGGCACAGGTCCCGGTGATCATGGAGTTGCGACGCTCTGTGATCACTG
>NZ_JBEYXD010000263.1:0-1142 GCF_040644975.1 Streptomyces sp. NPDC046900
CTAGTGTCCTGCGCCTGAAATTCGTTGAATATATCGGGCGAGGGAGTCGAGGATCTCTTCGGCGGTCTTGGTCCACACGAACGGTTTGGGGTCCTTGTTCCAGTTCTTGATCCAGGCGCGGAGGTCCTTCTCCAGGCTCTGCACGCTCTTGTGGACCCCGCGGCGGATGAGCTGGTCGGTCAGGAAGCCGAACCACCGCTCGACCTGGTTGATCCAGCTGGAGCCGGTCGGGGTGAAGTGCAGGTGGAACCGGGGATGTTTGGCGAGCCACGCCTTGATCGCCGGCGTCTTGTGGGTGCCGTAGTTGTCGCAGACCACATGGACGTCCAACCCCTCGGGCACCGTCTTGTCGATGGTGGTGAGGAATTTCTTGAACTCCGTTGCCCGGTGCTGACGGTGCGTCTCACCTATGACGGTTCCATCAGCGATATTGAAGGCTGCGAACAGGGTGGTGGTGCCGTGCCGGACGTAGTCATGGGTGCGCCGCTCGGGCATCCCCGGCATCATCGGCAGCACCGGCTGGGAGCGATCCAGGGCCTGCACCTGGGACTTCTCATCGACGCACAACACCACTGCCTTCTCGGGCGGGTTGTGGTACAGCCCGACGACATCCACCACCTTCTCCACGAACAGCGGGTCGGTGGATAGCTTGAAGGTGTCGGCCAGATGCGGTTTGAGCCCGAAGTCACGCCAGATCCGGCCGATGGTGGACTTCGACAGGCCGGACTTGTTCGCCATCGAGGCCCTCGACCAGTGGGTGGCGTTCTTCGGAGCCTTCTCCAAGGTGGCCACCAGCACCTCCTCGACCTGGTCCAAGGTGATCGACGGCGGCCGCCCAGGCCGCTCCTCGTCCACCAAGCCCTCCAGACGCCGCTCAACGAACCGGGACCGCCACTTACCCACCGTCGGCCGTGAGATCCGCAAATCCTGCGCGACCTGCGTGTTGCTCGCACCCTCCGCGCAGGCCAACACGATCCGACAACGCAACGCCAGCGCCTGCGACGACTTCGCCCGGCGCTCCCACCGCTGAAGCGTCACACGCTCCTCGTCGCTCAACACCAACTCGGACTTCGGCCGCCCTGACTTCGCCACCCCACCAATCTACAACATAGAAAATGAATTTCAGGCGCGGGACACTAGGC
>NZ_JBEYXD010000264.1:0-1142 GCF_040644975.1 Streptomyces sp. NPDC046900
GCTCACTCGGCAGACGATCGCCCGGCTGCAGCCGCCCGTCACGAATGAGGAGCTTGATCTGGTCGACGATGACCTGCGAGACGCGGTCGACGTTCCCGGCCACGCCCGCGCCGCCATCAATCTCCTGGACGACAGGACGCCGAGCCGAACCAAGCGTGACCACGTTTCCCCGCCACCATCTCGTCCATGTGTGCAGTCTGGCTTGCTCCTTGAGCGCGGGCTTCGTGACCTGAGGAGGGTGCTGGAACTGCGGCCAGTCTTCCATCGCCTCGAACACCGCATCCGCGCCCACCTGCTGCTGCGCTCGCTTGCGCTTCTGCTGATCCGTGTCACCGAGCGCCGCACCGGCCAGACCTGGAACCGCATCGCGACCCAGCTCGGCCGCGTCCACGAGGTCACGCTCACCGGCGACGCCGGACAGCTCGTCCAGACCACCCCGCCCACCACCGAGCAGGCCGCCCTCTACCGCGACTGCGGCATCAAACCACCACCCCGGATCACCCCCGCAGCCTCGGCCTGACCAGCCAGGACGCAGCTGCGTGGGCATACGCCCGCGTGGCCGCAGCCTCGTCGTTTCCGTATTTCAGGTCCCAATTCCGGCGTCTCCATATGCCCACCAACTGCGGAAGTCAGGTAGATGCACCGTCTGGATGGCCTCCGGAAGCGCCACTGCGAGCTCCGCCAACTGCACGCCGAAGCTGGCCAACCACCACGTCTGCCGTGGTTGCCAGCATGGTCGGCGGCATCGGGTACTCCACACTCCACAACTGGCCGCCCGCCACGCCGGTGTCGGCATTCGCTCTCGGAAGCCCGGCGCCGCTGTCATCGACACTCTGCCGTCTCCACACCGCGGTGCGAGCCGCGCTGGCTGTCTCCCGCAGAAGGGCCCTCGCGGCAGTGCGACGTCTCCGTGCCGCGCCGAGGCTCGGTCCGTCCTTCCCGCGCCAACCATCCTGCGGTGCGCCGCGGCACACCGCCACCTCGGCACGCAAACTCCCGCGCGTGGCGAAGCGACCATAGGTTAGGTATATTGGTTAGGCCATAAGAGAAGGAGTCGTACGTGCCGAAGGTGGTCTACGTCAGCACCGAGGGCGACGAGCGCGTCGTCGATGCCGCAGTCGGAGAGACGGTGATGTCCGCCG
>NZ_JBEYXD010000265.1:0-1135 GCF_040644975.1 Streptomyces sp. NPDC046900
TCTGAACGTCAATCCCGAGACGCTGCGGACGTGGGTGCGCGACGCGGAGGGCCGTCCGGCGGCCGCCGGTGCGGTGGAGGGTCCGGAGGGCGAGTTGGCCCGGCTGCGCGCGGAGAACGCGCGTCTGGCCAAGGCGGAGAAGGAATGGCATCTGGAGCGGGAGATCCTGCGTCGGGCAGCGGCGTATTTCGCCCGGGAGATGAAGTGAAGGCCGCCGCTTGGGACTTCATCTCCGCCCACGCCGAGACCTTCGGCATCAAGCGGATATGCCGGGTGCTGGAAGTGTCCCGCTCCGGCTATTACCGGTGGATCGCCGGCGCCGAGGCGCGGGCTGCCCGCCAGGCCGACGAGGATGCCCTGGTCGAAGAGATCCGCGAGATCCACACCGAACACGGCGGAAACTACGGTGCGTTGCGGGTTCATGCTGAGCTGCGGGGCTTCGGCCACACGGTCAACCGCAAGCGGGTCGCCCGGCTGATGCGCAAGCACCACATCGTCGGCCGCCACCTGCGAAAGAAGAAGCGGACCACCATCCCGGACCGTCTCGCGCCGCCGGCACCAGACCTGGTCAGGCGGGACTTCACCGCCGGTGCTCTGGACGAGAAGTGGTGCGGCGACATCACATACGTGCAGGTCGGAGCCTCATGGCTCTACCTCGCCTGCGTCGTGGACATGCGTTCACGCCGGGTACTGGGCTGGTCCATGGCCAGCCATATGCGCACCGAGTTGGTGACCGACGCCCTCCGGGCCGCGGTCGCCACCCGGGGCGGGGACGTGACCGGGGTGATCTTCCATTCGGATCGCGGATCGCAGTACACCTCGGCTGCGTTCGCGCAGGTCAGCGACGAGTACGGCATCCGCAGAAGCATGGGCAGGGTCGGCTCGAGCTACGACAACGCCCTGGCCGAGAGCCTGTGGCAGGGACTGAAGCGAGAGACGATGCACAAGAATCTGTTCTTGACGATGAGTCAGGCGAGGCTCGAGATCTTCCGATGGCTCACCTACTACAACACCCGGAGACGTCACAGCGCGCTGTCCTACCTCTCACCACTGGAGTTCGAACAGCAACACCACAAGGAAGCTAGACTCTCACTCGCAGCATGAACCCCGTGTCCACACTCCGGGGGTCACCTCA
>NZ_JBEYXD010000266.1:0-1115 GCF_040644975.1 Streptomyces sp. NPDC046900
ACGGGTTGCCCCGCGATTGATCTTGGTCACGTACGGGGACATGGAGAAGGCCGCGCGAGTTGTCTGGTGTGTGAAGATCAAACTGGCCCGCGCGGCCATGTCCCATCATGCCTTCTGCGGCCTCTCGCGTGAGCACCTGGGTGCGCTGGTGGCCGAGCTCGCGTCGCGCTGGGAAGCGCGCTGTGAGTCCGGGCGCCGTCAGCGGCGCGAGGGTGCGCGCAAGCGGGAGGCGGGGGCCGGGCCGAAGTACGAACTCGTCTTCACCGACCGACTGCTGGCCACGCTCGCCCATCTGCGGACCGGGCTGACCCACGAGGCCCTCGGGGTGATCTACGAGGTGGGCTCGTCCACCATCGGCCGGGCAATCGGTGAGATCCGCCCGCTGCTGGCCGAGCGTGGCTTCGCCGTCCCCGACCGTCCCGGCATACGTCTGCGCACACTGGCCGATGTGTTCGCCTACGCCGAAGCCGAGAACGTGACCTTGCGGATCGACGGGATGGAGACCCAGGTCCGCCGCCCACGGGCGGGCCGTCCGGGACGGCGGGCCTTCGTGTCAGGCAAGCGCAAGCAGAACACCATCAAGACCACCACGATCAGCGACCACCAGGGCCGTACCCTGTGGTCTGGGGCCGAGCGGCCCGGACGGATGCACGACCAGACCGCGATGCGCACCGAGGGCATCGCCGAGCAGTTCCGCCAGCATCCGGAGGTGAAGGCCGAGGTCGACGACGGCTACCGCGGCCTGGCCAACGAGTTCCCCGACCAGGTCTCGGCCCCGCCCAGCAAACCGAAGGACATGGGCGACGGGCCCGTGACCGAGTACTACGGCTGGCGCGAGCACAAGCGCCGCCAGTCCTCCCGCCGGATCTGCGTCGAGCACGCCAATGCCGAAGTACGCCAGTGGCGCCCGATCCAGCGATACACCGGCCGCCGCGAAACCTACGGCGAAACCCACCAGGCCATCGCGTCCCTCGTCTCCGACCGCGCCGCCCAGCGGCCCACCCGCCGCCGCACGAGCACCGAACTGGTGCCCGTCCGCACAGCCGCCTGCTGAATCACCCACCAGCCAACTCCCCAGGCCAACACGCCCCGTGATCAATCGCGGGGCAGCCCGT
>NZ_JBEYXD010000267.1:0-1098 GCF_040644975.1 Streptomyces sp. NPDC046900
AGGACCCCAAGCCCTTCGTCTGGACAAAGGACGCCGACGAGATCCTGCAGCGTCTCGCCGCATATCTTGATCGAATTCCCGGCGCGGGACACTAGCCGAGTGGATTCCAGTTGAACCAGCCTCGGGAAGTGTCGTAGAGGTTCGTGGGTTCGTCGCAAGTCTGGGAGGTCGAGATCTGCAAGGCGACGGCATCCGCGCGCGCCGCATGATCGTCCGCCAGAACCACCAAGATCAGAACCGAAGACAGTATGAGCACGGGAAGAACTCGCCCGCGGCGTACGCGTGAGATGACCAGTGCTGCCACGGACAGCACGAGGCCGGCCAGCAGGAGCCACCGGTTCCTGCTTGCTTCCTGGTCGAGTCGTTTGGACAGCTCTACAAGGTCACCGCAGAGTATGTACGTCTTCGGCCCACCGAACAGCGACAGACAGCGTTCCAGTACTGCGGCCAGCACGACAAGCACCCCAAGCGCCGGCAGCAGACTCGGGTCTCTCTCCGACTTCGACTCCGTCCTGACCCGCCGTGCAACCCCCATCGCCCCGTACCTTTCGACCGCCCGGCGGAAGATCCAGTCGAGCGCAGAGATTACCGCCCCATGTGCGTAGGGGTCCTGTTGCCCAGGTCGGTGAACGTATGTGGTCAGAGCAGTAGATCCGGCTGCGCTTCGACCCGGGCACCGTTTTGGGATCGCGTCCCACCCATTCCGGCTCCACTGGTCGTGGGCCGTCCGCCAGGCAGAACTGAAGGGCGCCGTCGGCTTCGTGGCAGCTTTCTCGCGCATGACCGGCATCGTCCCGACCGCGGGTTGCCACCTTCCGACCTTGCTCGCGCCTCGGCCGATGGCTGGGCGGCGCACCACACATGCAGCAGAACCGCAAAGGGTTCTTCGCGAAGAACTCTTTGCGAAGAACCCTTTGCGGTCTAGCGTGTGCCCTGTGACCGATGCAGGGAAGAGGCCGGACGGCCCGAGCGTTGACGAGGACTCGGTTGTTCTGGATGCCAAGGGTCTCGGCGACGGGTGAAAACGGACCGCTGATCGGCGGATGAACGGTGACCCACTTCGCGATCTTCTGATCATCCTGATCTTCTTCGAGGGTC
>NZ_JBEYXD010000268.1:0-1057 GCF_040644975.1 Streptomyces sp. NPDC046900
TTACGACTTGGTGCGCGATAGCTGACACCCTGCCCTGAGCATGCGAACGGCCGTGCGGGACGATCATGATTGTGACGTCAGGATGGGCCCGCACGGCCTTGAGCCATCGTATCTGTACTGGCATCCCGCGCCGCCGCTTAAGCAAGCTGATCGCGGAGCTGGCCGAGCCGTGGACGGCCCGTGAGGAGTCCCGGCTGCGTGAACGCCGAGGCCATGACCGGCAGCGCGCCGCAGGAGCCGGCCCCGACCATGAACTCGTCTTCACCGACCGGGTCATTGCCACTCTGGTCGTGCTGCGCTTCCAACTCCCGCACGCCGCCCTCGCCCTGTTCTACGGCGTGGACCGCTCCACGATCACCCGCGCCGTTCACGGGGTGCGCCCCTTACTCGCCGCCCGGGGCTTCGCCGTCCCCGCAGCCCCTGACCTGCGGCTTCGGACCCTGGTTGACGTTTTCGCCTACGCCGCCTCCCATGGCGTGGAGTTGCGGATCGACGGAACCGAGGTGAGAGTGCGCCGACCCCGGGCGAACAGGCCCGGGCGGCGGGCTTTCGTCTCCGGCAAGATGAAGCAGAACACCAAGAAGGCCACCGTCATCAGTGACGAGAAGGGCCGCACGTTGTGGACGGGGGCCTTCCGGCCCGGTCGTATGCACGATCAGACGGCGCTGAAGACCGAGGGCATCTGCGATTTGTTCGAGCGGTTCCCCCAGGTGAGGGCCAAGGTGGACGCCGGCTACCGGGGCCTGGCCAAGCAGTTCCCCGACCAGGTCGAAGCCCCGCCACTGAAGCCGAAGAAGGACGCCCCGCCCGAGGAAGTGGCCGACTGGGAGGCGGCCCGCACGAAACAGTCCTCCGAACGGATCCCGGTCGAGCACGCTAACGCCGAGCACAAGCAGTGGCGGCCCCTCCAGCGGTGGATCGGACGCCGCGAGTACTACGACGAGACCCACCTGGCCATCGCCGGTCTGGTCTCCGACCGCACAGCCATGCGGTAATCACCCACCAGCCAACCCTCCAGGCCAGCACGCCCCACCCTCAATCGCGCACCAAGTCGTTA
>NZ_JBEYXD010000269.1:0-1025 GCF_040644975.1 Streptomyces sp. NPDC046900
CCTCGACGGCCCAGCGGGCGCCGGCCACCCTGACCAGGTCTTTCAGGCGAGTGCCGGCAGGCCCGTAGCAGACGTAGTAGGCGATGTCAGTCGGGTCTTTCAGGCTTCTGCGGGCCAGGACCCAGTGGCCGTGGCCGTTCTCCCACCAGATCCGGATGGGAATCCGCGCCCACTGGTACATACGCTCCCCGTGGGAGCCCTTCCCGGCGGACAGACGCTTCCAGGCCTGCGGCGCAAGGCCGGCCACCAGGTCGTCCACGCGTCTTTCCCGCGCCGTGCGGGTGATGACGGTGTCGCTGGTCTTCACACACATCACGTGGCTCATGGCCCGCTGTTCCATCCACCACCTGAGGGATTTCGACTGCCCGTAGGCCTCGTCCGCGGTGACCCACGCGAACGGCACGCCGGCCTCCACGGCCCGCAGGAGCATGGCCTTGAAGTGCTCGGTCTTCGTCGCGAAGGGCACCTCGTCCGGGATGCCGGCCTCCCGGCACCGCTCACGGTCGTCCGTCCATGAGGCGGGCACGTAAAGCTCCCGGTCGATCAGGGTCCGCCCCTTGGCCGAGGCGTAGGCAAGGAAGGTGCCGACCTGGCAGTTCTCCGTCCTGCCGGCCGTGCCGGAATATTGCCGCTGGACGCCCGCGGAGCGCACGCCCTTCTTCAGAAAGCCGGTGTCGTCGCCGATCAGCACCGCGTCCTTGTCGCCGATCGTCTCGACGACGTAGTCCCGTACGTCGTCGCGGACCGCGTCCGCGTCCCAGTCCGCCTCGCCCAGCAGGCGCTGCATCCCGATCGGCAGCCGGTCACCGGCCCGCTCCGCCAGCGTCCAGCCGTTCTTCCGCTCGAGCGGCGCGATCAGCCCCCGCATATACGCAAGCGCCCGCCCCCGCGGCTCCGACCTCACGAAACGCGACGCGAACCGGGCATGCAACCCAGCCAACACCCCGTCCCACTCCTGAACCAACCCCACCCCGAGCTCAGACACACCCCAACTCAACCACACACAACTGTGATTGCAGTACTAG
>NZ_JBEYXD010000270.1:0-1014 GCF_040644975.1 Streptomyces sp. NPDC046900
AGGGTCATCGACCAGTAGACCATCGCCTCGGCGCTGGTGGAGCGCCGCTCATAGTCGCGGGCCAGGCGGCGGGTGCGCATCAGGTGGGCGAAGAGGCGCTCGACGATCCACCGCTTGGGCAGCACCACGAACCCCTTCTGGCCGTCGCTGCGTTTGACGATCGCCAGCACCAGCGCGAGCGCGGCCAGGCAGTACTCGACGAGGCTTCCGGTGTAGCCGCCGTCGGCCCAGACCAGAGCCAGCCGGTGGTGTGCATCGGCCACCTGCTCGAGCAGGACCTGGGCGGCGGTGCGGTCGCCGACATCCGCGGCGGTGACCATCACGCCCAGCAGCAGGCCGAGCGTGTCGACCACGACGTGCCGCTTGCGCCCGTTGATCAGCTTGCCGCCGTCGAAGCCGCGGCTGTCCGAGCCGACGACGGCGTCCGCCTTGACCGACTGCGAGTCGATCACCCCGGCCGTCGGCTCCGCGTCCCGCCCCGCCCTCTCGCGGACCTTCGCGCGCAGCCGGTCGTGGAACTCCTTCACCAGCGCGTGGTCGCGCCAGCGGCGGAAGAACGCGTAGACACGGTCCCACGGCGGGAAGTCGGCCGGCATGGCGCGCCACTTGATGCCGTTGTCCACGAGGTAGCGGATCGCATCGAGTATCGCCCGGTGGCAGTACGCCTCCGGCTGTCCGCCGCGGCCGCGCAGCCAGCCCGGCACCGGCAGCAGTGGGCGAACGACGGCCCACTCCGCGTCCGTCATATCGGTCGGGTACCGGCGCTCGCACATCGGGTTGTCGGCAGCGTTCCCGAACCGGTGAGCCAGGCAGTCACACTCCCGGGTGACCGAGTTGGACGGCCCGGACATCGGCACGGAAGACTGCGACACCAGGGGCCTCCTGCTGCTCGGTGATTCGACACCAACGAGCTGTTCAGGAGGCCCCGCTCGTATGCGCCGAGCACCCCGCGACCACCCAATCGGGACTCCCATTCGATCGGCAAACCCCAAGATCGGTACGACAACAGCTACT
>NZ_JBEYXD010000271.1:0-1001 GCF_040644975.1 Streptomyces sp. NPDC046900
CCTGTTCTCCGTCTCGGCCTCTCGACTGGAAAGCCCGCAGGGGAGGATCTTGGGCGTACTGGCGGAGATGCTCGATGTCACCGAGCGCGAGAAGGTGGCCGCCCGCCTGCGTGTCCTCGGCTCGGTGCGCGAGCACGTGGGACAGACCCTCGACGTGGTGGCCACCTGCGAGGAACTGGTGCAGGCGGTGGTGCCGGACTTCGCCGACGTCGCCGTGGTGGAAGTGGTGGACGCAGTGATACGTGGCGAGGACCTTCCGCCAAGCCCTCTGGCACGGGAGGTGCCGCTGCGCCGTACCGCCTTCGCACACAGCGGCGGCGACGAGCAGCTCCACGCACATCCGGTGGGTGACGTGCGCGCTCTGCCCTTCCCGACGCCGTACGCCCAGACGCTGGCCGACCTCAGGCCCCGTCTCGTCGCCCTGGGCCCCGACACGCCCTGGCTGGCCGCCGTCCCGCAGCGCGGCCAGGCGATCCGCGCATCCGGCGCCCACAGCATGATCACCACACCTCTGACGCTGCGCGGAACCGTGCTGGGGTTGCTGAGCCTGTACCGCACCGACGATGCGGACGCCTATGACACGGACGATGTCACCCTCGCCGTCGCCATGGCCGCTTACACCGCCCTGTGCATCGACAACGCCCGCCGCTACACCCGCGAACACACCATCGCCCTGACGATCCAGCGCCAGGTGCTCCTCCCCCGCACCACGACGCAGACCGCCGTGGAAACCGCGCGCATCCACGTGCCCTCCGAAGTGGGCGGAGGCGGCGGGTTCGACGCCTTCGCCCTGTCCTGTGCCCGCACCGCACTGGTGGTCGGCGAAGCCGCCGGCCACGGCATCCACGCGGCCACCACCCTGGGACAGATACGGACCGCCATCCACTCCCTGGCCGCACTCGACCTGGAGCCCGACGAACTCCTCGCACGCCTCAACGACACCGCCATAAGCCTGGTCCAGGAATGCGCAGCTCTGCCGCCCGGCGACCCCCCGCCGGTCG